>NZ_CP019431.1:5600000-5937134 GCF_009866765.1 Pseudomonas sp. S35 | reverse complement strand
TGTCAGGTGATTTCAGGTCTATTGGGGTTGGTTGTTGTAAAGTCTTTTTCAGGCCTGCATAATGGTCGGCCTGATTTTGTTTTAGGTCAGTAGCTCAATTGGCAGAGCGACGGTCTCCAAAACCGTAGGTTGGGGGTTCGATTCCCTCCTGACCTGCCAGATTCACATGGTGTGTCTGGCTTTCTTTTCACAGGATCTTCATAGATGACTCCTAAGGCTGAAGCTCAAAGCTCTCGTTTCGATCTCGTCAAGTGGCTCGCTGTGGTCGCATTGGTGGTCGTTGGCGTTGTTGGCAATCAGTACTATTCTGCTTCGCCGATCCTGTACCGTGTACTCGCTTTGCTTGCCCTTGCTGCTGTAGCTGCCTTTGTAGGCCTGCAGACTGCTAAAGGCAAGTCTTTCGCGGTCCTGGTAAAGGAAGCTCGCACCGAAATTCGTAAAGTCGTTTGGCCGACTCGCCAAGAAACCACGCAGACCACGTTGATTGTTGTGGCTGTTGTTCTGGTTATGGCGTTGCTGTTGTGGGGGCTTGATTCCCTGCTCGGCTGGCTTGTTTCCTTGATTGTTGGCTAAGGGTGTCCCGTGGCTAAGCGTTGGTACGTTGTGCATGCTTACTCGGGTTACGAGAAGCATGTTATGCGCTCTTTGCTGGAGCGCGTAAAGCTGGCAGGCATGGAAGATGGCTTCGGCGAAATTCTGGTTCCCACTGAAGAAGTGGTTGAAATGCGGAATGGTCAGAAGCGCAAAAGCGAACGTAAGTTCTTCCCTGGCTACGTGCTGGTGCAGATGGACATGAATGAAGGTACTTGGCACTTGGTCAAGGATACCCCTCGTGTCATGGGCTTTATCGGCGGTACTGCTGACAAGCCTGCTCCGATCACTGACAAAGAGGCAGAAGCAATTCTGCGTCGCGTTGCTGACGGTAGCGACAAGCCCAAGCCGAAGACCTTGTTCGAGCCGGGTGAGGTTGTTCGTGTCACAGATGGTCCGTTCGCTGATTTCAACGGCACCGTCGAAGAAGTTAACTACGAAAAGAGCCGGATCCAAGTGGCAGTGCTCATTTTCGGTCGCTCTACTCCGGTAGAGTTGGAGTTCAGCCAGGTCGAAAAGGTCTAGCTGGGCAAGCATCCCAACCCCGCAGCCCTAGGCTGTGGGGTTTTGTCGTCACTGGGATAAACGCGCAAGTAACCGGGGAGCCTTTCGAGGCGTTTGAACCCGTAATTGGAGTGCCTCATGGCCAAGAAGATTACCGCTTACATCAAGCTGCAAGTGAAGGCCGCTCAGGCCAACCCAAGTCCACCCGTAGGCCCGGCTCTGGGTCAGCACGGCGTGAACATCATGGAATTCTGCAAGGCCTTCAACGCCCGTACTCAGGGTCTTGAGCCAGGTCTGCCGACTCCAGTGATCATCACTGTATACAGCGACCGTAGCTTCACTTTCGAAACCAAGTCGACCCCGGCTTCGGTTCTGCTGAAGAAAGCTGCTGGTCTGACTAGCGGTTCCGCTCGTCCTAACACCGTTAAGGTTGGCACCGTCACTCGTGCTCAGCTGGAAGAAATCGCGAAAACCAAAAACGCGGATCTGACTGCAGCTGATATGGATGCAGCCGTGCGTACCATCGCCGGTTCTGCTCGTAGCATGGGCCTTAACGTGGAGGGTGTGTAATGGCTAAGCTGACCAAGCGCCAAAAGGCTATCGCCGGCAAAATCGAAGCGGGCAAGTCCTACAATTTTGTAGATGCTGCTGCTCTGCTGACCGAGCTGTCGACTGTCAAGTTCAGCGAGTCTGTTGACGTTGCTGTAAACCTGGGTGTTGACCCACGTAAATCCGACCAGGTCGTTCGTAGCGCTACTGTGCTGCCACACGGTACTGGCAAGACTGTACGTGTAGCCGTCTTCACCCAAGGTCCAGCTGCTGAAGCAGCTCTGGCTGCTGGCGCTGATCGCGTTGGTATGGACGACCTGGCTGCCGAAATGAAAGGCGGCGACCTGAACTACGACGTAGTTATTGCTTCCCCGGATGCAATGCGCGTTGTAGGTCAGTTGGGTCAGATCCTGGGCCCGCGCGGCCTGATGCCTAACCCTAAAGTCGGCACCGTAACCCCAGACGTAGCTACCGCGGTTAAAAACGCCAAGGCTGGTCAGGTTCGTTATCGCACCGACAAAAACGGCATCATTCACACCTCCGTTGGCAAAGTCGGCTTTGATGCCGTCAAGCTGAAGGAAAACGTTGAAGCCCTGATCGCTGATCTGAAGCGTATCAAGCCAGCTTCCTCGAAAGGTATCTACGTCAAGCGCGTTACCCTGAGCACCACTATGGGCCCAGGTCTGGTCATCGACCAAGGCTCGCTGGACGTATAAGACACAAATTGGCGCAAGCGATTGCGCCAATTGGAAAAAATTGGGGTCCCTGCCTGGCGGGGGCTATCCAAGACCGTAGGCGACGCAAGTCTTAAACCAAAAGCCTACGCAGATGGTGCTCCCGGTTCCTTACCGAATCAGACACCAAAACGACATCCGGCTCCGGCCAGATGAAACGGTAACAAGCAGGAGTTAAACCCGTGGCAATTAATCTCGAAGACAAGAAGGCCATCGTCGCTGAAGTCAACGAGGCTGCCAAAGCTGCTCTGTCCGCTGTCGTGGCTGATGCCCGTGGTGTGACAGTAGGCGCTATGACCGGACTCCGTAAAGAGGCTCGTGAAGCTGGCGTATACGTACGTGTTGTACGTAACACCCTGCTCAAGCGCGCTGTTGCTGACACTGAATACAGTGTTCTCAACGACGTGTTCACTGGCCCGACTCTGATCGCGTTCTCCAAGGATCATCCAGGCGCTGCTGCCCGTTTGTTCAAGGAATTCGCCAAGAGTCAGGATAAGTTCGAGATCAAGGCAGCTGCGTTCGAGGGCAAGTTCCTCGCAGCTAACCAAATCGACGTACTGGCAACACTGCCGACCCGCGACGAAGCCATTTCGCAGCTGATGAGCGTGATTCAAGGCGCTACCAGCAAGCTGGCTCGTACTCTGGCTGCAGTTCGCGAGCAAAAAGAAGCTGCCGCAGCCTAAGGCTGAGCATTTTCTCTCGCGTATTTTTGTTTATTTCGATGGCCGCGTAGGCCGTCCCCCAATTCAGGAAATACAGCAATGTCTATCTCCCAAGACGATATCCTCAACGCCGTAGCTGAAATGTCGGTTCTGCAGGTTGTTGAGCTGATCAAAGCTTTCGAAGAAAAATTCGGCGTTTCCGCTGCCGCTGCTTCCGCTGGCCCAGCTGCTGCTGCTGCCGTTGTTGAAGAGCAAACCGAATTCAACGTCATGCTGCTGGAAGCTGGCGAGAAGAAAGTAAACGTGATCAAGGCAGTACGTGAACTGACCGGTCTGGGCCTGAAAGAAGCCAAGGCTGTAGTTGACGGCGCTCCTGCTATGGTCCTGGAAGCAGTGACCAAAGATGCAGGCGACAAAGCCAAGGCAACTCTGGAAGAAGCAGGCGCTAAAGTCGAGCTGAAGTAAGCATCGACATTGCGTCTCCAGCCCAAGCGTTAAGCTGAAGGCTGATGGCTGGTGGCTCTTGCCACCGGCCTTTTTCCGTTCTTGGCTGCCGACTCGGTCGCCGCCATGAACGCGCTGTAGCCACCCGATGCGGTGGTGCAAACCAAGGGGTTTGCAAGATTTTCTGGCTGCTCCCGTCGGAGGGGCCAAACAAGCAGGTGACCAAGCTGGGGAACGCTGATGGCTTACTCATATACTGAGAAAAAACGTATCCGCAAGGACTTTAGCAAGTTGCCGGACGTCATGGATGTCCCGTACCTTCTGGCTATCCAGCTGGATTCGTATCGTGAATTCTTGCAGGCGGGAGCGACCAAAGATCAGTTCCGCGACGTGGGCCTGCATGCGGCCTTCAAATCCGTTTTCCCGATCATCAGCTACTCCGGCAATGCTGCGCTGGAGTACGTCGGTTATCGCCTGGGCGAACCGGCATTTGATGTCAAAGAATGCGTGTTGCGCGGTGTTACGTACGCCGTACCTTTGCGGGTAAAAGTCCGCCTGATCATTTTCGACAAAGAATCGTCGAACAAAGCGATCAAGGACATCAAAGAGCAAGAAGTCTACATGGGCGAAATCCCACTGATGACTGAGAACGGTACCTTCGTTATCAACGGTACCGAACGTGTAATCGTTTCCCAGCTGCACCGTTCCCCTGGCGTGTTCTTCGACCACGACCGCGGCAAGACGCACAGCTCCGGTAAACTGCTGTACTCCGCGCGGATCATCCCGTACCGCGGTTCGTGGTTGGACTTCGAGTTCGACCCGAAAGACTGCGTGTTCGTGCGTATCGACCGTCGTCGCAAGCTGCCGGCCTCGGTACTGCTGCGCGCGCTCGGTTACACCACTGAGCAAGTGCTGGACGCTTTCTATACCACCAACGTATTCAGCCTGAAGGATGAAACCCTCAGCCTGGAGCTGATTGCTTCGCGTCTGCGTGGTGAAATTGCCGTTCTGGATATCCAGGATGAGAAGGGCAAGGTCATTGTTGAAGCGGGTCGTCGTATTACTGCGCGCCACATCAACCAGATCGAAAAAGCCGGTATCAAGTCGTTGGACGTGCCTCTGGACTACGTCCTGGGTCGCACCACCGCCAAGGCCATCGTTCACCCAGCCACAGGCGAGATCCTGGCTGAGTGCAACACCGAGCTGAACACCGAGATCCTGGCAAAAATCGCCAAGGCCCAGGTTGTTCGTCTCGAGACCTTGTACACCAACGATATCGACTGTGGTCCGTTCGTCTCCGACACGCTGAAGATCGACTCCACCAGCAACCAATTGGAAGCGCTGGTCGAGATCTATCGCATGATGCGTCCTGGCGAGCCACCAACCAAAGACGCTGCCGAAACCCTGTTCAACAACCTGTTCTTCAGCCCTGAGCGTTATGACCTGTCTGCGGTCGGCCGGATGAAGTTCAACCGTCGTATCGGTCGTACCGAGATCGAAGGTTCGGGCGTGCTGTGCAAGGAAGATATCGTTGCGGTCCTGAAGACCCTGGTCGACATCCGTAACGGCAAAGGCATCGTCGATGACATCGACCACCTGGGTAACCGTCGTGTTCGCTGCGTAGGCGAAATGGCCGAAAACCAGTTCCGCGTTGGCCTGGTACGTGTTGAGCGTGCGGTCAAAGAGCGTCTGTCGATGGCTGAAAGCGAAGGCCTGATGCCGCAAGACCTGATCAACGCCAAGCCAGTGGCTGCGGCGGTGAAGGAGTTCTTCGGTTCCAGCCAGCTCTCGCAGTTCATGGACCAGAACAACCCGCTCTCCGAGATCACCCACAAGCGCCGTGTTTCCGCACTGGGCCCGGGCGGTCTGACCCGTGAGCGTGCAGGCTTTGAAGTTCGTGACGTACACCCGACGCACTACGGTCGCGTATGCCCGATCGAAACGCCGGAAGGTCCGAACATCGGTCTGATCAACTCCCTGGCCGCTTATGCGCGCACCAACCAGTACGGCTTCCTTGAGAGCCCGTACCGTGTGGTGAAAGACGCTCTGGTCACCGACGAGATCGTTTTCCTGTCCGCCATCGAAGAAGCTGATCACGTGATCGCTCAGGCTTCGGCCACGATGAACGACAAGAAAGTCCTGATCGACGAGCTGGTAGCTGTTCGTCACTTGAACGAGTTCACCGTCAAGGCGCCGGAAGACGTCACCTTGATGGACGTATCGCCGAAGCAGGTAGTTTCGGTTGCTGCGTCGCTGATCCCGTTCCTGGAACACGATGACGCCAACCGTGCGTTGATGGGTTCCAACATGCAGCGTCAAGCTGTACCAACCCTGCGCGCTGACAAGCCGCTGGTAGGTACCGGCATGGAGCGTAACGTAGCCCGTGACTCCGGCGTTTGCGTCGTGGCTCGTCGTGGCGGCGTGATCGACTCCGTTGATGCCAGCCGTATCGTGGTTCGTGTTGCCGATGACGAAGTTGAAACTGGCGAAGCCGGTGTCGACATCTACAACCTGACCAAATACACCCGCTCGAACCAGAACACCTGCATCAACCAGCGTCCGCTGGTGAGCAAGGGTGATCGCGTTCAGCGTAGCGACATCATGGCCGACGGCCCGTCCACCGACATGGGTGAACTGGCACTGGGTCAGAACATGCGCATCGCGTTCATGGCATGGAACGGCTTCAACTTCGAAGACTCCATCTGCCTGTCCGAGCGTGTTGTTCAAGAAGACCGCTTCACCACGATCCACATCCAAGAACTGACCTGCGTGGCACGTGACACCAAGCTTGGGCCTGAAGAGATCACTGCAGACATCCCGAACGTGGGTGAAGCTGCACTGAACAAGCTGGACGAAGCCGGTATCGTTTACGTAGGTGCTGAAGTAGGCGCAGGCGACATCCTGGTCGGTAAGGTCACTCCGAAAGGCGAGACCCAACTGACTCCGGAAGAAAAACTGCTGCGTGCCATCTTCGGTGAAAAAGCCAGCGACGTTAAAGACACTTCCCTGCGTGTACCTACCGGTACCAAAGGTACTGTCATCGACGTACAGGTCTTCACCCGTGACGGCGTTGAGCGTGATGCTCGTGCACTGTCCATCGAGAAGACTCAGCTCGACGAGATCCGCAAGGACCTGAACGAAGAGTTCCGTATCGTTGAAGGCGCGACCTTCGAACGTCTGCGTTCCGCTCTGGTAGGCCACAAGGCTGAAGGCGGCGCAGGTCTGAAGAAAGGTCAGGACATCACCGACGAAATTCTCGACGGTCTTGAGCACGGCCAGTGGTTCAAACTGCGCATGGCTGAAGATGCTCTGAACGAGCAACTCGAGAAGGCTCAGGCCTACATCGTTGATCGCCGCCGTCTGCTGGACGACAAGTTCGAAGACAAGAAGCGCAAACTGCAGCAGGGCGATGACCTGGCTCCAGGCGTGCTGAAAATCGTCAAGGTTTACCTGGCAATCCGTCGCCGCATCCAGCCGGGCGACAAGATGGCCGGCCGTCACGGTAACAAAGGTGTGGTCTCCGTGATCATGCCGGTTGAAGACATGCCGCACGATGCCAATGGCACCCCGGTCGACGTTGTCCTCAACCCGTTGGGCGTACCTTCGCGTATGAACGTTGGTCAGATCCTTGAAACCCACCTGGGCCTCGCGGCCAAAGGTCTGGGCGAGAAGATCAACCGTATGATCGAAGAGCAGCGCAAGGTCGCTGACCTGCGTAAGTTCCTGCACGAGATCTACAACGAGATCGGCGGTCGCAACGAAGAGCTGGACACCTTCTCCGACCAGGAAATCCTGGATCTGGCGAAGAACCTGCGCGGCGGCGTTCCAATGGCTACCCCGGTGTTCGACGGTGCCAAGGAAAGCGAAATCAAGGCCATGCTGAAACTGGCAGACCTGCCAGAAAGCGGCCAGATGCAGCTGTTCGACGGCCGTACCGGCAACAAGTTTGAGCGCCCGGTTACTGTTGGCTACATGTACATGCTGAAGCTGAACCACTTGGTAGACGACAAGATGCACGCTCGTTCTACCGGTTCGTACAGCCTGGTTACCCAGCAGCCGCTGGGTGGTAAGGCTCAGTTCGGTGGTCAGCGTTTCGGGGAGATGGAGGTCTGGGCACTGGAAGCATACGGTGCTGCATACACTCTGCAAGAAATGCTCACAGTGAAGTCGGACGATGTGAACGGTCGTACCAAGATGTACAAAAACATCGTGGACGGCGATCACCGTATGGAGCCGGGCATGCCCGAGTCCTTCAACGTGTTGATCAAAGAAATTCGTTCCCTCGGCATCGATATCGATCTGGAAACCGAATAACACGTGACGCGAATCGAGAGCGGGGCTGCTTAGCCCGCTCTCTGCTCCGCCAGGAGGAAAGGCCTTGAAAGACCTACTGAATTTGCTGAAAAACCAGGGTCAAGTCGAAGAGTTCGACGCCATCCGTATTGGATTGGCATCGCCTGAGATGATCCGTTCGTGGTCGTTCGGTGAAGTTAAAAAGCCGGAAACCATCAACTACCGTACGTTCAAACCTGAGCGTGACGGCCTGTTCTGCGCCAAGATCTTTGGCCCGGTAAAGGATTACGAGTGCCTGTGCGGTAAGTACAAGCGCTTGAAGCACCGCGGTGTGATCTGCGAGAAGTGCGGCGTTGAAGTCGCGCTGGCCAAGGTTCGTCGTGAGCGCATGGCGCACATCGAGCTGGCTTCGCCGGTTGCCCACATCTGGTTCCTGAAATCGCTGCCGTCCCGTATCGGCTTGCTGATGGACATGACCCTGCGTGATATCGAACGCGTTCTCTACTTCGAGAGCTATGTCGTTATCGATCCAGGCATGACCACCCTTGAAAAAGGTCAGTTGCTGAACGACGAGCAGTACTTCGAAGCGCTGGAAGAGTTCGGCGACGATTTCGATGCCCGCATGGGTGCCGAAGCTGTCCGTGAGCTGCTGCACGCTATCGACCTGGAGCACGAGATTGGTCGTCTGCGCGAAGAGATTCCGCAAACCAACTCCGAAACCAAGATCAAGAAGCTGTCCAAGCGTCTGAAGTTGATGGAAGCCTTCCAGGGTTCCGGCAACTTGCCAGAGTGGATGGTGCTGACCGTTCTGCCGGTTCTGCCGCCAGACCTGCGTCCGCTGGTACCGTTGGACGGTGGTCGTTTCGCGACGTCCGACCTCAACGACCTGTACCGCCGCGTGATCAACCGTAACAACCGCTTGAAGCGCCTGCTTGATCTGTCCGCTCCGGACATCATCGTGCGCAACGAAAAGCGTATGTTGCAGGAAGCTGTCGATGCCCTGCTCGACAACGGTCGTCGTGGCCGCGCTATCACCGGTTCCAACAAGCGTCCTCTGAAATCCCTGGCTGACATGATCAAGGGTAAGCAGGGTCGTTTCCGTCAGAACTTGCTCGGTAAGCGTGTTGACTACTCGGGTCGTTCGGTAATTACCGTAGGCCCGACCCTGCGTCTGCACCAGTGCGGTCTGCCTAAGAAGATGGCACTTGAGCTGTTCAAGCCGTTCATCTTCGGCAAGCTGGAAATGCGCGGTCTCGCGACCACCATCAAAGCGGCCAAGAAAATGGTCGAGCGCGAACTGCCAGAGGTTTGGGACGTTCTCGCTGAGGTGATTCGCGAACACCCGGTTCTCCTCAACCGTGCACCGACCCTTCACCGTCTGGGTATCCAGGCTTTTGAACCGGTACTGATCGAAGGTAAGGCTATCCAGCTGCACCCTCTGGTCTGTGCTGCGTACAACGCCGACTTCGACGGCGACCAAATGGCCGTGCACGTACCGCTGACACTGGAAGCCCAGTTGGAAGCGCGTGCGTTGATGATGTCGACCAACAACATCCTGTCGCCAGCCAACGGTGAGCCAATCATCGTTCCGTCGCAGGACGTTGTACTGGGTCTGTACTACATGACCCGTGAAGCGATCAACGCCAAAGGCGAAGGTCGAGTATTCGCTGACTTGCAAGAAGTTGACCGTGTGTTCCGTGCCGGCGAAGCCGCACTGCACGCCAAGGTCAAAGTGCGGATCAACGAAACCGTCAACGACCGTGACGGCGGCAGCGTGAGCGGCACCCGTATCGTCGACACCACTGTCGGCCGTGCGCTGCTGTATCAGGTTGTGCCAAAAGGTCTGTCGTACGACGTCGTCAACTTGCCGATGAAGAAAAAGGCGATCTCCAAGCTGATCAACCAGTGCTACCGCGTGGTTGGTTTGAAAGAGACCGTGATCTTCGCTGACCAGTTGATGTACACCGGTTTTGCTTATTCGACCATTTCCGGCGTTTCCATCGGTGTTAACGACTTTGTTATCCCGGATGAAAAAGCCCGCATCATCAGTGCTGCCACTGATGAAGTGAAAGAGATCGAAAGCCAGTACGCCTCGGGCCTGGTAACACAGGGCGAGAAGTACAACAAAGTGATCGACCTTTGGTCCAAGGCCAACGACGAAGTTTCCAAGGCAATGATGGCCAACCTCTCGAAAGAGAAAGTCATCGACCGTCATGGCGACGAAGTTGACCAAGAATCCTTCAACTCGATGTACATGATGGCCGACTCGGGCGCACGGGGTTCTGCTGCGCAGATCCGTCAGCTCGCCGGTATGCGTGGCCTGATGGCCAAGCCGGACGGTTCCATCATCGAAACGCCGATTACTGCGAACTTCCGTGAAGGTTTGAGCGTACTTCAGTACTTCATCTCCACTCACGGTGCTCGTAAGGGTCTTGCGGATACCGCGTTGAAAACCGCTAACTCCGGTTACCTGACTCGTCGTCTGGTAGACGTCGCACAAGATCTGGTTGTAACCGAGATCGATTGCGGCACCGAGCACGGCCTGCTGATGACACCGCACATTGAAGGCGGTGACGTTGTAGAGCCACTGGGTGAGCGCGTATTGGGTCGTGTTATTGCCCGTGACGTATTCAAGCCAGGTACCGAGGAAGTTATCGTTCCTGCCGGCACTCTGGTTGACGAGAAGTGGGTCGAGTTCATCGAGCTCAACAGCATCGACGAAGTGATTGTTCGCTCGCCGATCAGCTGCGAAACCCGCTACGGCATTTGCGCCAAGTGCTACGGCCGTGACTTGGCTCGTGGTCACCAGGTGAACATCGGTGAAGCGGTCGGCGTTATCGCTGCCCAGTCCATCGGTGAGCCGGGTACCCAGCTGACCATGCGTACGTTCCACATCGGTGGTGCGGCAAGCCGGACCTCCGCAGCCGACAGCGTTCAGGTGAAGAACGGCGGTACTGTCCGCCTTCACAACCTCAAGCACGTTGAGCGAGTGGATGGTCACCTGGTTGCTGTGTCCCGTTCCGGTGAGCTGGCAATCGCTGATGACTACGGTCGTGAGCGTGAGCGCTACAAGCTGCCGTACGGTGCTGTGATTTCGGTTAAAGAAGGTGACAAGGTCGACGCTGGCGCAATCGTGGCCAAGTGGGATCCGCACACTCACCCAATCGTTACCGAAATGAAAGGTACCGTGACCTACGTGGGCATGGAAGAAGGCATCACGATCAAGCGTCAGACTGACGAATTGACCGGTATGACCAACATTGAAGTACTCGACGCGAAAGATCGTCCGGCTGCCGGTAAAGACATCCGTCCTGCCGTGAAGATGGTTGATGACAACGGCAAGGATCTGTTGCTGCCAGGCACTGACGTAATCGCTCAGTACTTCCTGCCAGCCAACGCCCTGGTCGGTGTAGCGGATGGTGCGAAGATCGCGATCGGTGATGTTATCGCGCGTATTCCGCAAGAAACTTCGAAGACTCGAGACATCACCGGTGGTCTGCCGCGTGTTGCCGACTTGTTCGAAGCTCGTCGTCCGAAAGAAGCGTCGATTCTGGCTGAAGTCAGCGGCACCATCGCGTTCGGTAAAGAGACCAAGGGCAAGCGCCGTCTGGTTATTACCCCGAACGACGGTACCGATCCGTACGAAGAGCTGATTCCGAAGTGGCGTCACCTGAACGTGTTCGAAGGCGAACAGGTAAACCGCGGCGAAGTTATCTCCGACGGTCCGAGCGATCCACACGACATCCTGCGTCTGCTGGGTGTGAGTGCGCTGGCCAAGTACATCGTTAACGAAATCCAGGACGTTTACCGTCTGCAGGGCGTGAAGATCAACGATAAGCACATCGAGACCATCCTGCGTCAGATGTTGCGTAAAGTTGAAATCGCTGAATCCGGCGATTCGAGTTTCATCAAGGGCGACCAGATGGAACTGACTCACGTACTGGTAGAGAACGAGCGTCTGGCGGGTGACGAGAAATTCGTTTCCAAGTTCACGCGCGTTCTGCTGGGTATCACCAAGGCGTCGTTGTCCACTGAATCGTTCATCTCGGCGGCCTCCTTCCAGGAGACCACTCGCGTACTGACCGAAGCAGCGGTAACCGGCAAGCGCGACTACTTGCGCGGCCTGAAGGAAAACGTGGTTGTGGGTCGTCTGATCCCGGCCGGTACCGGTTTGGCTTACCACAGCGAGCGCAAGCGCCGCCGTGATGCTGACAAGCCGTTGCGCGTAAGCGCCAGTGAAGTGGAAGCTGCACTGACCGAAGCGCTGAACTCAAGCGGTAACTGAGTTCTGCGGTAGATAAGACTGGGCCCTGGCACCCCCGTTCGTCGGATCAAGGCAATTTTGCTGCGGTTGGACGAGAGGGGAGGTCGGGGCCTTGCCTTGACTGGGGGCAAGATCCTCTTTAGACTCTTGTACCCCTAAATTTGGCGGGAATTCGTTCCTGCCATTTTGCTTTTCTTGCAAGACAATAGCGTCGCAAGACAACAGTGGAGCTAGTAGATGGCAACTATCAACCAGCTGGTACGTCAGCCGCGTAAGCGTATCGTCGAGAAATCCGACGTGCCTGCGCTGCAGAACTGCCCGCAACGTCGTGGCGTATGCACCCGTGTGTATACCACCACGCCGAAAAAACCTAACTCGGCACTGCGTAAAGTATGCCGTGTGCGTCTGACCAACGGTTTCGAGGTTTCCTCGTACATCGGCGGTGAAGGCCACAACCTGCAAGAGCACAGCGTGGTACTGATCCGCGGCGGTCGTGTAAAAGACTTGCCAGGTGTTCGTTACCACACCGTACGCGGATCCTTGGATACTTCCGGCGTTAAAGGTCGTAACCAGGGTCGTTCGAAGTACGGTACCAAGAAGCCTAAGTAGTAGCGGCTTTTTGTAAAACTGAATCATCTTATTTTCTGAGTCGATAAGAGTAAGGTCGGAGGCGTCCCGAAAGGGCACCGATTCCGAGCGAACCTGAAGACCGTTTGAGGGCTTATCCATGCCAAGAAGACGCGTAGCAGCCAAGCGCGAAGTGCTTGACGATCCAAAATACGGAAGCCAAATCCTGGCCAAGTTCATGAACCACGTGATGGAAAGCGGCAAGAAAGCCGTTGCCGAGCGTATCGTTTATGGCGCGCTGGAAAAGGTTAAAGAACGCAAGAACAGCGACCCCCTGGAAATCTTCGAGAAAGCTCTCGACGCCATCGCTCCGCTGGTCGAAGTGAAGTCGCGCCGTGTAGGCGGTGCTACTTACCAGGTTCCGGTCGAAGTTCGTCCGTCCCGTCGTAACGCTCTGGCAATGCGCTGGTTGGTAGACTTCGCCCGTAAGCGTGGCGAGAAGTCTATGGCTCTGCGTTTGGCCGGCGAACTGTTGGACGCTGCTGAAGGTAAAGGTGCTGCTGTTAAGAAGCGTGAAGACGTGCACCGTATGGCTGAAGCTAACAAAGCTTTCTCGCACTACCGCTTCTAATCTTAGCTTCACTAATTTTGCGAGGGCTTTATGGCTCGTACTACTCCGATTAGCCGCTACCGTAACATCGGTATCGTTGCTCACGTGGATGCTGGTAAAACCACCACCACCGAGCGCGTACTGTTTTACACCGGCAAAAGTCACAAGATGGGCGAGGTGCATGATGGCGCCGCGACCACAGACTGGATGGTTCAGGAGCAGGAGCGTGGTATTACCATTACTTCTGCTGCTATTACCGCCTTCTGGAAAGGTTCCGAGAAGCAGTACAAAGATGAGCACCGCTTCAACGTAATCGATACTCCGGGCCACGTTGACTTCACCATTGAAGTTGAACGTTCCCTGCGCGTACTCGACGGCGCTGTCGTTGTGTTCTGCGGTACCTCGGGTGTTGAGCCTCAGTCGGAAACCGTATGGCGTCAAGCCAACAAATACGGCGTTCCACGTCTTGTTTACGTAAACAAGATGGACCGTGCTGGTGCCAACTTCCTGCGCGTGATCGGTCAGATCAAGCAGCGTCTGGGTCACACCCCGGTTCCAATCCAGTTGGCTATCGGTTCCGAAGACAACTTCCAAGGCCAGATCGATCTGCTGACCATGGAAGCTGTTTACTGGAACGATGCTGACAAAGGTATGGTTCCTGTTCGTAAGCCAATCCCTGCTGAATTGCAGGAGCTGGCTGATGAGTGGCGCAACAACATGGTTGAGGCTGCTGCCGAAGCCAATGAAGATCTGATGAACAAGTACCTCGAAGGTGAAGAACTCACCAACGTGGAGATCAAGGCTGCTCTGCGTCAGCGTACTATCGCTGGCGAAATCGTCTTGGCTGTTTGCGGTTCTTCCTTCAAGAACAAGGGTGTTCCTCTGGTTCTCGATGCTGTGATCGACTACCTGCCGGCGCCAGTTGATATTCCTGCCATCAAGGGTACTGACCCGGATGACGAGACTATCGAGCTGGAGCGTCATGCAGACGACGCAGAACCGTTCTCCGCTCTGGCATTTAAAATTGCCACTGACCCATTCGTGGGTACCTTGACCTTCGTCCGTGTTTACTCGGGCGTGTTGAACTCCGGCGACGGCGTGATCAACTCGGTTAAAGGTAAGAAAGAGCGTGTGGGTCGTATGGTGCAAATGCACGCAAACGCCCGTGAAGAGATCAAGGAAGTGCGCGCTGGTGACATCGCGGCCCTGATCGGCATGAAGGACGTCACCACTGGTGAGACTTTGTGCAATGCTGACAAGCCAATCATCCTGGTTCGCATGGACTTCCCGGAGCCGGTTATTTCGGTTGCCGTAGAGCCTAAGACCAAGGATGACCAGGAAAAAATGGGTATCGCTCTGGGCAAGCTTGCTCAGGAAGATCCATCTTTCCGCGTCAAAACTGATGAAGAGACTGGTCAAACGATCATCTCCGGCATGGGCGAGTTGCACCTGGACATCCTGGTTGACCGGATGCGCCGTGAGTTCAACGTCGAAGCCAACATCGGTAAGCCTCAGGTTTCCTATCGTGAGCGCATCACGAAGAACTGTGAAATCGAAGGCAAGTTCGTTCGTCAGTCCGGCGGTCGTGGTCAGTTCGGTCACTGCTGGATCCGTTTTGCTCCTGCTGACGAAGGTCAGGAAGGTCTGCAATTCGTGAACGAAGTAGTAGGTGGTGTTGTTCCTAAGGAATACATCCCTGCTATCCAGAAGGGTATCGAAGAGCAGATGAAGAACGGTGTTGTTGCCGGCTATCCGCTGATCGGCCTGAAAGCAACCGTTTTTGACGGTTCTTACCACGACGTCGACTCCAACGAGATGGCGTTTAAGGTGGCTGCTTCCATGGCAACCAAGCAACTGGCCCAAAAGGGCGGTGGTGAGTTGCTTGAGCCAATCATGGCGGTAGAAGTTGTTACACCTGAAGACTATATGGGTGATGTCATGGGCGACCTTAACCGTCGTCGCGGCATGATCTTGGGTATGGAAGACACGGTTTCCGGCAAAGTGATTCGCGCCGAGGTTCCGTTGGGTGAGATGTTCGGTTATGCGACCGACGTTCGCTCCATGTCCCAGGGTCGCGCAAGCTACTCTATGGAATTCAAAAAATACAACACAGCTCCGGCGCACATCGCTGAAACTGTATCCAAAAAACAAGGCTGATTCAGTCCTTTAGGCAAGGAGTTAATTGTCGTGGCTAAAGAAAAATTTGATCGTTCCCTACCGCACGTCAACGTTGGCACTATCGGTCACGTTGACCACGGTAAAACCACTCTGACCGCAGCTCTGACTCGCGTCTGCTCCGAAGTTTTCGGTTCCGCAGTCGTTGATTTCGATAAAATCGACAGCGCTCCAGAAGAAAAAGCTCGTGGTATCACCATCAACACCGCGCACGTAGAGTACAACTCTTCGATTCGTCACTACGCTCACGTTGACTGCCCAGGTCACGCTGACTACGTGAAGAACATGATCACTGGTGCTGCCCAGATGGACGGCGCGATCCTGGTTTGCTCGGCCGCTGATGGTCCGATGCCACAAACCCGTGAGCACATCCTGCTGTCCCGTCAGGTAGGCGTTCCGTACATCGTGGTCTTCCTGAACAAGGCTGACCTGGTAGACGACGCTGAGCTGCTGGAACTGGTTGAGATG
Organism: Pseudomonas sp. S35; assembly: GCF_009866765.1. NCBI lineage: Bacteria > Pseudomonadati > Pseudomonadota > Gammaproteobacteria > Pseudomonadales > Pseudomonadaceae > Pseudomonas > Pseudomonas sp. S35. The sequence continues at coordinate 5,921,273 of NZ_CP019431.1, read as the reverse complement.
GAAGTGCGCGATCTGCTGAGCACTTACGACTTCCCAGGCGACGACACTCCGATCATCATCGGTTCTGCTCGTATGGCGCTGGAAGGCAAAGACGACAACGAAATGGGCACTACCGCTGTTAAGAAGCTGGTAGAGACTCTGGACAGCTACATCCCAGAACCAGTTCGTCTGACCGACAAGCCATTCCTGATGCCAATCGAAGACGTATTCTCGATCTCCGGTCGTGGTACTGTTGTTACCGGTCGTATCGAGCGCGGTATCGTTCGCGTTCAAGATGCTCTGGAAATCGTTGGTCTGCGTGACACCACCAACACCGTCTGCACTGGTGTTGAAATGTTCCGCAAGCTGCTCGACGAAGGTCGTGCTGGCGAGAACTGCGGCGTTCTGCTGCGTGGTACCAAGCGTGACGACGTTGAGCGTGGCCAGGTTCTGGTTAAGCCGGGTTCGGTTAAGCCGCACACCAAGTTCACCGCTGAAGTCTACGTTCTGAGCAAAGAAGAAGGCGGTCGTCATACTCCTTTCTTCAAAGGCTACCGTCCACAGTTCTACTTCCGCACTACTGACGTGACTGGTAACTGCCAGCTGCCAGAAGGCGTTGAAATGGTAATGCCAGGTGATAACATCCAAATGGAAGTTACCCTGATCAAAACCATCGCAATGGAAGACGGTCTGCGCTTCGCAATTCGTGAAGGCGGCCGTACTGTTGGCGCTGGTGTTGTAGCTAAAATCATCGAGTAAGCATCTCTTTTGAGATAGCTTCGATGCTTTGAAAAGCCCCCGCTCAGCGGGGGCTTTTTTATTGGGTTGACACCTATCTGGGGCGTCTATAGAATTGCGCCTCCTTTTAACGGGCGTATTGCGCTCGCTGGGAATAGCAGCCGGAGTCTGAAATCCAATGCAAAATCAGCAAATCCGTATCAGGTTGAAGGCTTTTGACCATCGCCTGATCGACCAATCCACCCAGGAAATCGTGGAAACCGCGAAACGTACTGGTGCTCAAGTGCGTGGTCCAATTCCACTGCCTACCCGTAAAGAGCGGTTCACCGTTCTGGTCTCCCCGCACGTCAACAAAGACGCGCGTGACCAGTACGAGATCCGTACTCATAAGCGCGTTCTGGACATCGTCCAGCCAACGGATAAAACCGTTGATGCACTTATGAAGCTTGATCTGGCGGCCGGTGTGGAAGTACAGATCAGCCTCGGCTAAGACTTGGGTCTTAGTCGTGTAACGCTCTGAAATGGGCGGCCATAGCGGGTGAAAGCCCCGTACACTCATGAGGTTTACAACATGACTATTGGTGTAGTCGGTCGTAAATGCGGTATGACCCGTATTTTCACCGAAGAAGGTGTCTCCATTCCGGTTACGGTCATTGAGATCGAACCGAATCGCGTCACCCAGTTCAAAACTGAAGAAACCGATGGCTATCGTGCAGTGCAAGTCACTGTCGGCGAGCGTCGTGCTTCGCGCGTGACTGCTGCTCAAGCAGGTCACTTCGCTAAAGCAAACGTTGCAGCTGGTCGTACTGTCATGGAGTTCCGTCTTGAAGATGGTGACTACCAGGCTGGCGATCTGATCAACGCTGAAATCTTCGCCGCTGGTCAACTGGTTGATGTAACCGGTCAGTCCAAGGGTAAAGGCTTCCAGGGTACGATCAAGCGTTGGAATTTCCGTGGTCAAGACAACACTCACGGTAACTCCGTTTCCCACCGCGTCCCGGGCTCTATTGGCCAGTGCCAGACTCCTGGTCGTGTATTCAAGGGCAAAAAAATGTCCGGTCATATGGGCGCTGAGCGCGTGACCGTGCAGTCCCTCGAAGTAGTGCGCGTCGACGCTGAACGCAATCTGTTGTTGGTCAAGGGTGCTGTTCCTGGCGCTACTGGCGGCAACCTGGTTGTACGTCCAGCGGCCAAGGCTCGCGGTTAAGGGGAAGCTGACATGCAATTAAATGTAAATGACGCTCAAGCGATCGAAGTTTCCGAACTGACATTTGGCGGCGAATTCAACGAGACGCTCGTTCACCAAGCAGTCGTGGCCTACATGGCCGGCGGCCGTCAAGGTAGCAAGCAGCAAAAGACCCGTTCCGACGTACGTGGTGGCGGTAAGCGCCCTTGGCGTCAGAAAGGTACTGGCCGTGCTCGTGCCGGTACTATCCGTAGCCCAATCTGGCGTGGCGGTGGTACCACTTTCGCAGCTCGTCCACAGGATCACTCTCAGAAGCTCAACAAGAAGATGTATCGCGCAGCACTGCGCTCCATCCTTGCTGAACTCGTGCGTACTGATCGTCTGGTCGTGGTTCAGGACTTCGCTGTTGAAAGTCCAAAAACCAAAGATCTGCTGGGCAAACTGAACAACATGAGCCTGACCGACGTTTTGATCGTGTCCGAAGCTGTTGATCAGAACCTGTACCTGGCTGCTCGCAACCTGCCGCACGTTGATGTACGTGACGTGCAAGGTTCCGATCCAGTTAGTCTGATCGCATACGACAAGGTGTTGATCACCGTGTCGGCCGTGAAGAAATTCGAGGAGCTGCTGGGATGAACCAGGAACGCGTATTTAAAGTTCTGCTTGGCCCGCACGTTTCCGAAAAGGCTACGGTTCTGGCTGACAAGAAAGGCCAGTTCGTTTTCAAGGTTGCAACTGACGCAACCAAGCTGGAAATCAAGAAGGCCGTCGAAAGCCTGTTCAGCGTGAAAGTTGAGCGTGTTACTACCCTGAATGTTCTGGGTAAGAGCAAGCGCACTGCTCGCGGTCTGGGCAAGCGTAATGACTGGAAGAAGGCAGTTATCTCCCTTCAGCCAGGCCAAGATCTCGATTTCAGCAGCAGTGCTGAGTAAGGAAGGGGTGCATCATGGCAATCGTTAAATGCAAACCGACTTCCCCTGGCCGCCGTTTTGTGGTCAAGGTGGTCAACCAGGAGCTGCATAAAGGCGCTCCTCACGCACCGCTGCTCGAGAAGAAATCGAAGACTGGTGGTCGTAACAACAATGGTCGCATTACCACTCGTCACATCGGTGGTGGCCATAAGCAGCATTATCGTCTGGTCGACTTCCGTCGCAACGACAAAGATGGCATCTCTGCCACTGTCGAGCGTATCGAATACGATCCAAACCGTACTGCTCACATCGCTCTGCTGCTGTACGCAGATGGCGAGCGTCGCTACATCATCGCCCCTAAAGGCGTGAGTGCTGGTGACCAGCTGATCGCAGGTGCTTTGGCGCCGATCAAGCCGGGCAACGCTCTGCAACTGCGTAACATTCCAGTTGGTAGCACCGTACACGGCATCGAATTGAAGCCAGGTAAAGGCGCGCAAATCGCTCGTTCCGCTGGTGCTTCGGCTCAGCTGATCGCTCGTGAAGGTGTCTACGTGACCCTGCGTCTGCGTTCTGGTGAGATGCGTAAAGTGCTGGCTGAATGCCGCGCGACCCTGGGTGAAGTCTCGAACTCCGAGCACAGCCTGCGTTCGCTGGGTAAAGCTGGTGCCAAACGCTGGCGTGGCGTTCGCCCAACCGTTCGTGGTGTTGCCATGAACCCGGTTGACCACCCACACGGTGGTGGTGAAGGTCGTACCTCTGGTGGTCGTCATCCGGTATCGCCATGGGGCTTCCCGACTAAGGGCGCGAAGACTCGTGGTAATAAGCGTACCGACAAAATGATCGTCCGTCGTCGCAAGTAAATAGAGGGATACGACAGTGCCACGTTCTCTGAAAAAAGGTCCTTTTATTGATCTTCACCTACTGAAGAAGATCGAAGTGGCGGCGGAAAAGAACGATCGCAAACCAGTTAAGACCTGGTCGCGTCGTTCGATGATCCTGCCACAAATGGTCGGTTTGACCATCGCTGTACACAACGGTCGTCTGCACGTCCCAGTTCTCGTGAACGAAGACATGGTTGGCCACAAACTGGGCGAGTTTGCCGGTACCCGCACTTATCGTGGGCACGTGGCAGACAAGAAAGCCAAGCGTTAAGGGGTTAGGAAATGGAAGTAGCCGCTAAGTTGTCGGGCGCTCGAATCTCCGCCCAGAAAGCCCGCTTGGTCGCCGACCAGATCCGCGGGAAGAAGGTGGGCGAAGCGCTCAACCTGTTGGCTTTCAGCAGTAAGAAAGCCGCCGAGATCATGAAGAAAGTGCTGGAGTCGGCCGTAGCCAACGCCGAGCATAACGAAGGCGCAGACGTTGATGACCTGAAGGTCAGCACCGTTTTCGTCAACGAAGGGCGTTCGCTGAAGCGCATCATGCCACGTGCCAAAGGCCGTGCTGATCGCATCGTCAAGCGGTCTTGCCATATCACTGTCAAGGTTGCTGACAAGTAACGGAGTCGAAGAGATGGGTCAGAAAGTACATCCCATTGGCATTCGCCTGGGAATCGTCAAGGAGCACACCTCCGTCTGGTACGCAGACGGTCGGACTTATGCGGACTATTTGTTCGCTGATCTGAAGGTGCGTGAGTATCTCCAAGACAAACTAAAAAGCGCGTCCGTAAGCCGTATCGATATCCATCGTCCGGCCCAAACTGCACGTATCACCATCCACACCGCTCGTCCAGGTATCGTTATCGGGAAGAAAGGTGAAGATGTTGAGAAACTGCGTCAGGACCTGACCAAGCAAATGGGTGTGCCTGTGCACATCAATATCGAAGAGATCCGCAAGCCGGAGCTCGACGGTATGCTGGTTGCGCAGAGCGTAGCTCAGCAGCTGGAGCGTCGCGTAATGTTCCGTCGCGCTATGAAGCGCGCCGTACAGAACGCCATGCGCATTGGTGCCAAAGGCATCAAAATCCAAGTGAGCGGTCGTCTCGGCGGTGCTGAAATCGCACGTACTGAATGGTATCGCGAAGGTCGTGTGCCATTGCACACCCTGCGTGCCGACATCGACTATGCCAACTACGAAGCTCACACCACTTACGGTGTGATCGGTGTAAAGGTTTGGATCTTCAAGGGCGAAGTAATTGGTGGTCGCCAAGAAGAACTGAAACCACAAGCACCAGCGCCTCGTAAAAAAGCTGCTAAGTAAGGGGTACGCCAAATGTTGCAACCTAAGCGTACGAAGTTCCGCAAGCAGATGACAGGCCACAACCGTGGTCTGGCTCAGCGCGGTAGCAAAGTCAGCTTCGGCGAGTTCGCGCTGAAGTCTGTAGCTCGTGGTCGTCTCACCGCTCGTCAGATCGAGTCAGCGCGTCGTGCACTGACCCGTCACGTTAAACGTGGCGGCAAGATCTGGATCCGTGTATTCCCGGACAAGCCGATCTCCAAAAAACCTCTCGAGGTTCGGATGGGTAAAGGTAAGGGTAACGTGGAATACTGGGTAGCCCAGATTCAGCCAGGCAAAGTCCTGTATGAAATCGAGGGTGTAACTGAAGAGCTGGCGCGTGAGGCTTTTGCCCTGGCTGCTGCAAAGCTGCCGCTCGCCACCGCCTTTGTTAAACGGACGGTGATGTGATGAAAGCGAATGAACTTCGTGAAAAATCCGCACAGCAGCTGAACGAGCAACTGCTCGGCTTGCTGCGCGACCAGTTCAATCTGCGTATGCAGAAAGCAACTGGCCAGTTGGGGCAGTCTCATCTGCTCTCGCAAGTTAAGCGTGACATCGCTCGCGTGAAGACTGTGCTCAACCAGCAGGCAGGTAAGTGATCATGGCTGAAGCCGAAAAGACTGTCCGTACGCTGACTGGCCGTGTTGTCAGCGACAAGATGGACAAAACCATCACCGTTTTGATCGAGCGTCGCGTTAAGCACCCGATCTACGGTAAATATGTTAAGCGTTCGACTAAGCTGCACGCGCACGACGAAACCAATCAGTGCCACATCGGCGACAAAGTCACTATTCGTGAAACTCGTCCGCTGGCCAAGACCAAGTCTTGGGCACTGGTTGATGTTCTCGAACGCGCTGTGGAAGTCTAAGGACTAGGGGTCGGAGAAATTATATGATTCAGACTCAATCCATGCTCGATGTGGCCGATAACAGCGGCGCTCGCCGTGTTATGTGCATCAAGGTGCTGGGTGGCTCCCATCGTCGTTACGCTGGTATCGGTGACATCATCAAAGTTACCGTCAAGGAAGCAATTCCTCGCGGTAAAGTGAAAAAAGGCCAAGTGATGACTGCTGTTGTAGTCCGCACTCGTCACGGCGTACGTCGTGCTGATGGCTCCATTATCCGCTTTGATGGCAACGCTGCTGTTCTTCTGAACAACAAGCAAGAGCCGATCGGCACCCGTATCTTTGGGCCAGTGACCCGTGAACTTCGTACTGAGAAGTTCATGAAGATCGTCTCGCTCGCCCCAGAAGTGCTGTAAGGAGATCCGACATGCAAAAGATTCGTCGTGACGACGAGATCATCGTGATCGCCGGCAAAGACAAAGGTAAGCGCGGTAAGGTGCTTAAGGTTCTCGCCAATAACCGTCTGGTTATCGGTGGTCTGAACCTGGTCAAGCGTCATACCAAGCCTAACCCGATGTCGGGCGTGCAGGGCGGTATCGTCGAGAAAGAAGCTCCGCTGGATGCTTCTAACGTCGCCATTTTCAACGGCGAAACCAACAAGGCTGACCGCGTTGGTTTTAAAGTAGAAGACGGCAAGAAAATTCGTGTCTTCAAGTCGACCCAAAAAGCGGTTGATGCTTGAACACTGCTAGGTAGAAGACCATGGCACGACTAAAAGAGATTTACTGGAAAGAAATCGCACCGAAACTTAAGGAAGAACTTAAGCTTTCGAACGTGATGGAAGTTCCACGCGTTACCAAAATCACCCTGAACATGGGTCTGGGCGAAGCTGTCGGCGACAAAAAAGTCATCGAGCATGCTGTTGCTGACCTGGAAAAGATCACCGGCCAGAAAGTCGTTGTGACCTACGCTCGGAAATCCATCGCTGGCTTTAAAGTCCGTGAAGGTTGGCCGATCGGCGTCAAAGTGACCCTGCGCCGTGAGCGTATGTATGAATTCCTGGATCGTCTGCTGTCGATCTCCCTGCCTCGGGTTCGCGACTTCCGCGGCCTGAATGCCAAGTCCTTCGATGGTCGTGGTAACTACAGCATGGGCGTGAAAGAGCAGATCATCTTCCCGGAAATCGACTACGACAAGATCGATGCTCTCCGCGGTCTGGACATCACCCTGACCACCACTGCCAAGAACGATGATGAAGGCCGCGCTCTGCTGCGTGCTTTCAAATTCCCGTTCCGCAACTGATTGGAGTAGGACCATGGCCAAGATGAGCATGAAAAACCGCGAGCTGAAGCGTCAGCTCACGGTTGCCAAGTACGCCAAGAAGCGTGCAGCACTGAAAGCAATCATCGTTGATCTGAACGCAAGTCCAGAAGCGCGTTGGGAAGCAACAGTTGCTCTGCAGAAGCAGCCACGTGACGCAAGCGCTTCGCGCATGCGTAACCGCTGCCGCCTGACCGGTCGTCCACACGGCGTTTACCGCAAGTTCGGCCTCGGCCGTAACAAACTGCGTGAAGCGGCAATGCGTGGTGACGTACCTGGTCTGGTTAAAGCCAGCTGGTAAGTACTTTCAACGTCCGGGCGGCCGGAATCGCAAGATACTGACCGCCGGTGACCTTGAATCTGGAACAAGCCCCTTTTGGGGCTTGTTTCATTTCCGGAGTGTGTCTAAAATACGCGGCTCGCCTGAGCCCGTGTTTTTTTACCCGGAGATTCTCGGCGACATATGTAGCCGCAAGGCTAATTTTTTTGTATTAGGAGCGTCTAGCCCATGAGTATGCAGGACCCGTTAGCGGACATGCTAACTCGTATCCGTAATGCCCAGATGGCTGAAAAGTCCGTCGTAAGCATGCCATCTTCCAAGTTGAAGGTAGCTGTTGCCAAAGTCCTGAAAGACGAAGGCTACATTGCGGGTTATCAGATCAGCAGCGAAATCAAACCACTGCTGTCCATCGAGCTGAAGTACTTCGAAGGCCGTTCGGTCATCGAAGAAGTGAAGCGCGTTAGCCGTCCAGGCCTGCGTCAGTACAAGTCCGCTGAAGATCTGCCGAAAGTTCGTGGCGGTCTGGGCGTGTCTATCGTCTCCACCAACAAAGGTGTGATGACGGATCGTGCTGCGCGCGCTGCCGGTGTCGGCGGCGAAGTTCTTTGCACTGTGTTCTAAGGGGGGATAAGCATGTCTCGCGTCGCTAAGAACCCCGTTAAGCTGCCAGCCGGTGTCGAAGTCAAATTCGCAGGCCAACAGCTTTCGGTGAAGGGTGCCAAGGGCACTCTTGAACTGAACATCCATTCGTCCGTTGAGATCGTTGAAGAAGCTGGTGAGCTGCGTTTCGCTGCTCGCAATGGCGATCAACAAACTCGCGCAATGGCAGGTACCACGCGTGCGTTGGTAAACAACATGGTCCAGGGCGTAAGCCAAGGCTTCGAGCGTAAGCTCCAGCTGGTCGGTGTTGGTTACAAAGCGCAAGCAAAAGGCACGGTTTTGAACCTGGCCCTTGGCTTCTCGCACCCAGTGGATTACGAACTGCCGGAAGGCATCACCGCTGAGACCCCTAGCCAGACCGATATCCTGATCAAGGGCATCGATAAGCAGCTGGTAGGTCAGGTGGCCGCTGAGATCCGCGACTTCCGTCCACCAGAGCCGTACAAAGGCAAAGGTGTGCGCTACGCGGACGAAGTCGTCCGTCGTAAAGAAGCCAAGAAGAAGTAGGGCATAGCAAATGACCGACAAAAAAGTTACTCGACTGCGTCGCGCTCGCAAAGCACGCCTGAAAATGCACGAACTAGAAGTCGTGCGTCTCTGCGTGTACCGCTCGTCGCAGCACATCTACGCCCAGGTCATCTCGGCCGACGGCAACAAAGTCCTGGCAAGCGCCTCGACTTTGGATAAAGAACTGCGTGATGGTGCCACTGGCAACATCGACGCGGCCACAAAGGTTGGCCAGCTGGTCGCTACACGTGCTAAGGCCGTGGGCGTCTCGCAAGTGGCTTTCGACCGCTCTGGCTTCAAGTACCACGGCCGCGTTAAAGCGCTGGCTGATGCTGCTCGTGAAGCTGGGCTGGAGTTCTAAGTTATGTCAAATAACGACCAAAAGCGCGACGAAGGCTACATTGAGAAGCTGGTTCAAGTTAACCGCGTAGCCAAAACCGTTAAAGGCGGCCGTATCTTCACTTTCACCGCGTTGACCGTGGTAGGTGATGGTAAAGGGCGTGTTGGCTTCGGCCGTGGCAAGTCACGTGAAGTGCCTGCTGCGATCCAGAAGGCGATGGAAGCTGCTCGTCGCAACATGATCCAAGTTGATCTGAACGGCACCACGCTGCAGTACGCTATGAAGTCCGCTCACGGCGCTTCGAAGGTGTACATGCAGCCTGCTTCTGAAGGTACCGGTATCATCGCTGGCGGCGCTATGCGTGCTGTCCTCGAAGTTGCTGGCGTTCAGAACGTTCTGGCCAAGTGCTACGGTTCGACTAACCCGGTAAACGTGGTTCACGCCACTTTCAAAGGTTTGAAAGCTATGCAGTCTCCTGAATCCATTGCCGCCAAGCGTGGCAAAAGTGTCAAGGAGATCTTCTGATCATGGCTACCGTTAAAGTAACGCTGATCAAAAGCATGACCGGCCGCATTCCTAACCACAAACTGTGCGTTAAGGGTCTGGGTCTGCGTCGCATCGGTCACACTGTAGAAGTCCAGGATACTCCCGAGAATCGCGGGATGATCAACAAGGCTTACTACATGCTGCGTGTAGAGGGTTAATCGATGAAACTCAATGATCTGAGTCCAGCGCCGGGTTCCCGTCGCGAAAAGCATCGTCCGGGCCGTGGTATCGGTAGCGGTTTGGGTAAGACTGGTGGCCGTGGCCACAAAGGTCAAACCTCCCGCTCCGGTGGCACCATTGCTCCAGGCTTTGAAGGCGGTCAACAGCCGCTGCATCGTCGCCTGCCTAAGTTCGGTTTCGTATCCCTGAAAGCCATGGATCGCGCAGAAGTGCGTTTGTCCGAGCTGGCCAAAGTGGAAGGCGACATCGTTACTGTGCAGACCCTGAAAGATGCCAACGTGATCAACGTCAACGTACAGCGTGTGAAAATCATGCTGTCCGGTGAAGTGACTCGCGCTGTCACTATCGGCAAGGGAATCGGCGCCACCAAAGGTGCGCGTTCGGCTATCGAAGCAGCTGGCGGCAAGTTCGAGGAATAAATGGCTAAGCAAGGTGCTCTCTCAGCGCTCGGCAAAGGCGGTATGTCTGAACTTTGGGCTCGTCTGCGTTTTCTGTTCCTGGCGATTATCGTCTACCGAATAGGCGCACACATCCCGGTTCCAGGTATCAACCCGGACCGACTCGCAGACCTGTTTCGACAGAATGAGGGGACCATTCTTAGCTTGTTCAACATGTTTTCCGGCGGCGCGCTGGAACGGATGAGCATCTTTGCACTGGGGATCATGCCGTACATTTCGGCATCGATCATCATGCAACTGATGACCGCCGTCAGCCCGCAGTTGGAGCAGTTGAAGAAGGAAGGTGAAGCTGGCCGTCGCAAGATTAGCCAGTACACCCGCTACGGCACTGTCGTCCTTGCCCTGGTTCAAGCTATCGGCATGTCCGTTGGTCTGGCCGGGCAGGGCGTTGCGTTCACTGGTGACTTTGGCTTCCATTTCGTCGCGGTATCCACGTTTGTGGCTGGTGCGATGTTCATGATGTGGCTGGGTGAGCAGATTACTGAGCGTGGTGTTGGTAACGGTATCTCGATGTTGATTTTCGCAGGTATCGTCGCCGGTCTTCCGAGAGCAATCGGGCAGTCTTTCGAGTCTGCACGTCAGGGTGATATCAACATTTTTGCCCTGGTTGCCATCGGTTTGCTGGCAGTAGCGATTATCGGTTTTGTGGTGTTCATTGAGCGTGGCCAGCGTCGTATTGCTGTTCACTACGCCAAGCGTCAGCAGGGCCGTAAGGTATTTGCTGCGCAGACCAGCCACTTGCCGCTGAAAGTGAATATGGCCGGTGTTATTCCGGCAATTTTCGCGAGCAGCATTTTGCTGTTTCCGGCTTCGTTGGGTACCTGGTTTGGTCAGTCTGAAAATATGGGCTGGCTGCAGGACCTCTCTCAGTCGATCGCTCCTGGTCAGCCGTTGAATATTCTGCTGTTTAGTGCAGGGATTATTTTCTTCTGCTTCTTCTATACGGCGTTGATGTTCAATCCGAAAGACGTAGCGGAAAACCTGAAGAAGTCCGGTGCCTTTATTCCGGGCATCCGTCCAGGTGAGCAGTCTGCACGCTACATTGATGGCGTTCTGACTCGTTTGACCCTGTTCGGTGCTCTATATATGACGGCCGTATGCTTGTTGCCCCAGTTCCTGGTGGTTGCAGCAAACGTTCCGTTCTACCTTGGCGGGACCTCGTTGCTGATCGTCGTCGTGGTTGTGATGGACTTCATGTCCCAAGTACAATCGCACCTCGTTTCGCACCAGTACGAATCCCTGATGAAGAAAGCCAACCTGAAGGGCTACGGCAGCGGCATGTTGCGCTGAGTACCCCATAAGGTTCGAGGAGTTGGTGATGAAAGTTCGTGCATCGGTGAAAAAGCTGTGCCGTAACTGCAAGATTATTCGCCGCGAAGGTGTTGTTCGAGTAATTTGCAGCGCGGAACCGCGTCACAAACAGCGCCAAGGCTGAGTGTGATCCGCTTGAAGCCCGGCAGCTAGTGCGCTGCCGGGTTGATTATTTGTTATTACAGCGATATTATCTCGCGCCCTATTTCTTGGCTTCCGGGGCGTAGGTAGCTGTCAATTGGAGTCCCACTGAATGGCCCGTATTGCAGGCGTTAACATTCCAGATAACAAGCACACTGTTATCTCGCTGACCTACATCTATGGTGTTGGTCGCACTACTGCGCAGAAGATTTGTGCAGACACTGGGGTAAACCCAGCCGCAAAGATCAAAGATCTGAGCGACGAGCAGATTGAGCTGTTGCGTGGCGAAGTGGCGAAGTTCACCACTGAAGGTGACCTGCGTCGCGAAATCAACATGAAAATCAAGCGTTTGATGGACCTCGGTTGCTACCGTGGTCTGCGTCATCGTCGTGGTCTTCCAGTACGCGGTCAGCGTACCAAGACTAACGCGCGTACCCGTAAAGGTCCGCGTAAGCCGATCCGCAAGTAATCGCCCACGCGAATCGACAGGAAAATTATCATGGCAAAACCTGCTGCTCGTCCTCGTAAAAAAGTTAAAAAGACAGTGGTTGATGGCATCGCCCACATCCATGCATCTTTTAACAACACAATCGTGACCATCACCGACCGTCAAGGTAACGCGCTTTCTTGGGCTACCTCCGGTGGTTCGGGTTTCCGCGGTTCCCGCAAGTCCACCCCGTTTGCTGCTCAAGTAGCTGCTGAACGTGCTGGTCAAGCTGCGCTGGAATATGGCCTGAAAAACCTCGACGTTAACGTCAAGGGTCCAGGTCCAGGTCGTGAGTCTGCTGTCCGTGCTTTGAACGGCTGTGGCTATAAGATCGCCAGCATCACCGACGTGACGCCAATCCCGCACAACGGGTGCCGTCCGCCGAAGAAGCGCCGCGTGTAATCCAGGAGATTGTAAAGAATGGCTCGTTACATTGGTCCAAAATGCAAACTCGCTCGTCGTGAAGGCACCGATCTCTTCTTGAAGAGCGGCGTGCGCGCGATCGAATCGAAGTGCAACATTGAAGCAGCACCTGGTATCCACGGCCAACGCCGCGGTCGCCAGTCCGATTACGGCACCCAACTGCGTGAAAAGCAGAAGGTCCGTCGTATCTACGGCGTTCTCGAGCGTCAGTTCAGCGGCTACTACAAAGAAGCTGCTGGCAAGAAAGGTGCAACCGGTGAAAACCTGCTGCAACTGCTCGAATGCCGTCTGGACAACGTTGTATACCGTATGGGCTTTGGTTCGACTCGTGCCGAATCCCGTCAGCTGGTATCGCACAAATCCGTAAGCGTGAACGGCCAAACCGTTAACGTCCCGTCCTACCAGGTTCGTGCTGGTGACGTGGTCGCGATTCGCGAGAAAGCAAAAAACCAACTTCGCATTGTCCAAGCTCTCGATCTGTGTGCCCAACGTGGCCGCGTAGAATGGGTAGAAGTAGACACTGAGAAGAAGTCGGGCGTTTTCAAGAACGTTCCTGCTCGCAGTGATCTGTCCGCCGACATCAACGAAAGCCTGATTGTCGAGCTCTACTCCAAGTAAGGGCTAGAAAATAGGTGCATCCATGCAGATTTCGGTAAATGAGTTCCTGACACCCCGCCACATTGATGTGCAGGTTGTCAGTCCAACCCGCGCCAAGATCACTCTCGAGCCTCTCGAGCGTGGTTTTGGCCACACCCTGGGCAACGCGCTGCGCCGCATCCTGTTGTCCTCAATGCCCGGCTGTGCAGTAGTCGAGGCCGAGATTGACGGTGTGCTCCACGAGTACAGCGCCATCGAAGGTGTACAGGAAGACGTAATTGAAATCCTGTTGAACCTTAAAGGTCTGGCTATCAAGCTGCACGGCCGTGACGAAGTTACGCTGACCTTGTCGAAGAAGGGTTCGGGGGTGGTTACCGCTGCCGATATTCAGCTGGATCATGATGTCGAGATCGTTAACCCCGATCACGTAATCGCTAACCTGGCGTCTAACGGCGCCCTGAACATGAAGCTCACTGTAGCTCGTGGTCGTGGTTATGAACCGGCCGACTCGCGTCAGAGCGATGAAGACGAAAGCCGCAGCATTGGTCGCTTGCAGCTTGACTCTTCGTTCAGCCCGGTTCGCCGTATCGCATACGTGGTGGAAAACGCCCGTGTCGAGCAGCGTACTAACCTGGACAAGCTGGTTATTGATCTGGAAACCAACGGTACTCTGGATCCTGAAGAGGCTATCCGCCGCGCTGCAACCATTCTGCAACAGCAGTTGGCTGCGTTCGTCGACCTCAAAGGTGACAGCGAACCAGTGGTAATCGAGCAGGAAGACGAGATCGATCCGATCCTGCTTCGCCCGGTTGACGATCTGGAACTGACTGTACGTTCGGCTAACTGCCTTAAGGCGGAAAACATTTACTACATCGGCGACCTGATTCAGCGTACCGAAGTAGAACTGTTGAAGACTCCGAACCTGGGCAAGAAATCCTTGACTGAAATCAAGGACGTTCTGGCCTCCCGCGGTCTGTCCCTCGGCATGCGCCTCGACAACTGGCCGCCTGCAAGTCTTAAGAAGGACGACAAGGCGACTGCCTGATCGTCGTAATCACCGAACGTGAGTTTGGTAAGGAATGAACCATGCGTCATCGTAAAAGTGGTCGTCACCTGAGCCGTACCAGCTCGCACCGCAAGGCCATGTTTCAAAACATGGCGGTGTCGCTGTTCGAGCACGAGCTGATCAAAACTACACTGCCGAAAGCTAAAGAACTGCGTCGCGTTGCTGAGCCGCTGATCACTTTGGCCAAGACAGACAGCCTGGCTAACCGCCGTCTGGCTTTCGACCGTACTCGCTCGAAAGCTATCGTTGGTAAGCTCTTCAACGACCTGGGCAAGCGTTACGCTACCCGTGAGGGTGGCTACCTGCGCATCCTCAAGTGCGGTTTCCGCGCTGGCGACAACGCGCCTATGGCGTACGTCGAGTTGGTTGATCGTGCTACTGCCGGCGAAGCTGTAAGCGCCGAGTAAGACGACAAGCTGTAACGAAGAACCGGGCCTAGTGCCCGGTTTTTTGTGCGCGTAATAAAAGCGCGATCTGTACAAGCTTCCGCAGGCAGTGCTGGTCACTATAGTGACAAGGGTTGTATTAGTTATTTTCTATCGAAGCCTGCAATTTAATGAATTTGTAGGCGTCATGTTGATGATCAATACTGCCTCCAAGCCGATTAGCCGGCAGTTCCAAGTCCGACCTGAGGAAAATTGAGCATGAGCCAGAATAAAATCCTTACCACCGCCAGCGGCGCTCCCGTTGCGGATAACCAGAATTCCCGTTCCGCCGGCCCGCGCGGTCCGTTGCTGCTCGACGATTTTCACCTGATCGAGAAGCTTGCTCACTTCAACCGTGAAAACATCCCGGAGCGTCGAGTACACGCCAAAGGTTCGGGTGCTTACGGTACGTTCACTGTTACCCAGGACATTACCCAGTACACCAGCGCAAAGCTGTTTGATGCCGTTGGCAAGCAAACCCCAACCTTCCTCCGGTTTTCCACTGTTGGTGGTGAGCGCGGTTCGGCCGACACCGAGCGCGACCCGCGGGGCTTCGCTTTGAAGTTCTACACCGAAGAAGGCAACTGGGACATCGTCGGTAACAACACCCCGGTGTTCTTCATTCGTGACCCGCTGAAATTCCCGGACTTCATCCACACCCAAAAGCGCCTGCCGCAAAGTAACCTCAAAAGCGCGCAGATGATGTGGGACTTCTGGTCGCACTCCCCAGAGGCATTGCACCAGGTCACCATCCTGTTCTCGGACCGTGGCATCCCGGATGGCTATCGTCACATGCACGGCTTCGGTAGCCACACCTACAGCCTGATCAACGCCAAGGGCGAACGGCATTGGGTGAAATGGCACTACAAGACCAAGCAGGGCATCAAAAACCTGGCGCCGGCCGACGCCGCTCGCTTGGCGGGTACTGACCCTGATTACGCCCAGCGTGATCTGTTCGGTGCAATCGAACGTGGCGATTTCCCGAAATGGCGTGTCTGCATCCAGATCATGACCGAGGCCCAGGCCAACGCTCACTACGAGAATCCGTTCGACGTGACCAAAACCTGGTCGCAGAAGGAATTCCCGCTGATCGAAGTCGGTGAGCTGGAGCTCAATCGCAACCCGCAGAACTACTTCGCTGAAGTGGAACAGGCGGCATTCGGTCCGAGCAACATGGTGCCCGGTGTTGGCCTGTCGCCCGACCGCATGCTGCAGGGTCGTGTTTTTGCCTACGCTGATGCCCATCGCTACCGTGTCGGCACCAACCACCAGCAACTGCCGGTGAATGCCCCGCGCAGTCCAGTCAATAGTTACCAGCGCGACGGCTCGATGGCTTTTGGCAGCAATGGTGGTGCTACGCCTAATTACGAGCCAAACAGCTACGCCGAAGCACCGAAGCAAGCGCCGCAGTACGCCGAGCCAGCCCTGGCGCTGAGCGGCAACGCTGATCGTTACGATCACCGCGAAGACACGGACTACTACAGCCACGCCGGTGCGCTGTTCCGTCTGATGAACGATGAGCAGAAAGCTCTGCTCACCAATAACATCGCCGGTGCAATGGCCGGGGTTTCCAGTGATGTGGTTCAGCGCCAACTGGCGCACTTCTACAAGGCAGATGGTGCTTATGGAGAAGCAATCGCAAAGGCACTGGGTGTATCGCTTAACTGACTCTAAACGATAAGCAGAACCGCCCTCATTTGGGCGGTTTTTGCGTTATTTCAGCTACTTTTCTCCGCAAATCTGCATTTTTATGCCGTTGATCCCGTGACCTCCGAGTCATGATGGTTCAAACTACAGTCTTTCAAGCAGGGAGATGTAGGGCGATGCAAGGTCACCCCGACGTAATCGATTACCTCAACACGTTGCTGACGGGCGAACTGGCAGCTCGTGACCAATATTTCATCCACTCGCGTATGTACGAGGACTGGGGCTTTACCGAGCTCTACGAGCGTATCAACCACGAAATGGAAGAAGAGGCACAGCACGCCGACGCACTGATGCGCCGTATCCTGATGCTCGAAGGCACGCCACGTATGCGTCCTGACGATCTGGATGTGGGCACCAGCGTACCTGACATGCTCGCAGCCGATCTTCGTCTCGAATACAAGGTACGTGCCGCACTCTGCAAGGGCATCGAGTTGTGCGAGCAGCACAGCGACTTCGTCACGCGGGAAATCCTGCGGGTGCAGTTGAACGACACCGAAGAAGATCACACCTACTGGCTGGAAAAGCAGTTGGGTCTGATCAAGCTCATTGGCCTGGAAAACTACCTGCAATCGCAGTTCTGATTTCCGGTTACAAAAAAGCCCCTGTCACCGCAAAGTGACAGGGGCTTTTTGTTGAGCCCGAAAACTCAGGCCCGATCGCGTTCCAGCAGCGGTTTCAAATAGTAACCGGTATGCGATTGTGGCATTTCGGAGACCTGCTCCGGCGTGCCCACCGCGATGATCTGCCCGCCCTTGGAGCCACCTTCTGGCCCAAGGTCTACCAACCAGTCGGCAGTCTTGATCACATCAAGGTTGTGCTCAATCACCACCACCGTATTGCCGTGGTCGCGCAGGCGATGCAGTACATCCAGCAACTGCTGGATGTCCGCGAAGTGCAGGCCCGTGGTTGGCTCGTCGAGGATGTACAGGGTTTTGCCGGTGTCGCGCTTTGACAGCTCGCGAGACAGCTTCACCCGCTGCGCCTCACCACCGGACAGCGTGGTCGCTGACTGCCCCAGCTTGATATACGACAGGCCTACATCCATCAACGTTTGCAGCTTGCGCGCCAACGCCGGAACGGCATCGAAGAACACCCGCGCTTCCTCGATGGTCATTTCCAGGGTTTCGTGGATGCTCTTGCCCTTGTACTTGATCTCCAGGGTTTCGCGGTTATAGCGCTTGCTCTTGCACACATCGCACGGCACGTAGATATCTGGCAGGAAGTGCATCTCCACCTTGATCAAACCGTCGCCCTGGCATGCTTCGCAGCGCCCGCCCTTGACGTTGAACGAGAACCGGCCAGGCCCGTAGCCACGCGAGCGAGACTCCGGTACGCCGGCGAACAGCTCGCGAATCGGTGTAAACAACCCGGTATAGGTTGCCGGGTTGGAACGCGGCGTACGGCCAATCGGGCTTTGGTCGATATCGACCACTTTGTCCAGATGCTCCAGGCCCTTGATGCTGTCATGCGCAGCGGCTTCCAGGGTTGTCGCGCCGTTCAGGGCTGTCGCACTCAGGGGGAACAGCGTGTTGTTGATCAGCGTCGATTTGCCAGAGCCCGAGACACCGGTCACGCACGTCAGCAGGCCCAGCGGAATCTCCAGGTCGACATTGCGCAGGTTGTTTCCGCGCGCGCCCTTGAGATGCAATGCCAGTTTCTTGTTGCGCGGCGTACGCTTGGCCGGCACTTCGATTTTTACGCGACCGGACAGGTATTTGCCGGTCAAGGAGTCCGGATGAGCCATGACTTCGGCTGGCGTACCTTCGGCGACAATATGCCCGCCATGCACGCCGGCGCCCGGGCCGATATCGACCACGTAATCCGCCAGGCGAATCGCGTCTTCATCGTGCTCGACCACGATCACCGTGTTACCGATATCCCGCAGGTGTTTCAAGGTGCCCAGCAGGCGGTCGTTGTCCCGTTGGTGCAAGCCAATGGACGGCTCATCAAGGATGTACAGCACGCCCACCAGGCCGGCGCCAATCTGGCTGGCCAGGCGAATCCGCTGGGCTTCACCACCGGACAGAGTGTCGGCACTGCGGTCCAGCGAAAGATAATCCAGGCCCACGTTAACCAGGAACTGCAACCGCTCGCGAATCTCCTTGAGGATCTTGTCGGCGATTTCCCCACGACGTCCGGTCAGCTTGAGCACACCAAAGTATTCACAGGCATCGCCGATGGGCAGGTTGGTCACGGCCGGCAAGGTTTTCTCGCCAACCCACACATGTCGGGCCTCGCGACGCAAGCGAGTGCCGCGGCAATCCGGGCACGGCTGGGTGCTGAGGAATTTCGCCAGTTCTTCGCGCACGCTCGCCGATTCGGTCTCGCGGTAGCGTCGCTCCAGGTTCGGTACGATGCCTTCGAATGGATGGGAGCGTTTGACGATATCGCCGCGGTCGTTCAAATACTTGAAGTCGACGTTCTGCGAACCACTGCCATTGAGGATGACCTTCTGCTGATCCGCCGGCAGTTGGTTGAATGGCACTTCCAGGCTGAACTTGTAGTGGGACGCCAACGACCCCAGCATCTGGAAGTAGTAGACGTTACGCCTGTCCCACCCGCGTATCGCGCCCTCCGCCAGCGTCAACTCGCCATTCACCAGGCGCTTGATGTCGAAGAACTGCTTCACGCCCAGGCCATCGCATGTCGGGCAGGCGCCAGCCGGGTTGTTGAAGGAAAACAGCTTGGGTTCGAGCTCGCTGATGGCATGGCCACAGATCGGGCAGGCAAAACGTGCCGAGAAGATGATCTCCTCGCCCGGCTCGTCATCCATCGGTGCCACCAGGGCAATGCCGTCCGCCAGCTTCAGCGCAGTCTCGAACGATTCTGCCAGGCGCTGCTGCAGGTCGGCGCGTACCTTGAAGCGGTCGACCACGACATCGATGGAGTGCTTCTTCTGCTTGTCGAGTTTCGGCGCTTCATCCAGCTCATACAGCTTGCCGTTGATGCGCGCGCGCACAAAACCCTGTGCCCGCAATTCTTCGAAGACAGAAAGGTGTTCGCCCTTGCGCTCACGAATCACCGGGGCCAGCAGCATCAGCTTGGCGCCTTCGGGTTGGGCCAGCACCAGGTCGACCATCTGGCTGACGGTCTGGGCTTCCAGCGGGATGTCATGGTCCGGGCAGCGCGGAATACCGACCCGTGCATACAGCAGGCGCAGGTAGTCGTAGATTTCGGTAATGGTGCCCACGGTGGAGCGTGGGTTATGGGAGGTCGACTTCTGTTCGATGGAGATCGCCGGCGACAGCCCTTCGATGGTGTCGACGTCCGGCTTTTCCATCATCGACAGGAACTGGCGGGCATAGGCCGATAGCGATTCCACGTAGCGGCGCTGACCTTCGGCATACAGCGTGTCGAACGCCAGGGACGATTTGCCGGAGCCGGACAAGCCGGTGATGACGATCAGCTTGTCCCGGGGCAGGGTCAGGTCGATGTTCTTCAGGTTGTGGGTTCTAGCCCCACGAATCAGGATCTTGTCCAAGATGGCCTCGCACGGCGGGCGTAAATAATGCGGGAGTATACGACGGAAGACTGGATGAATATACACTGTCAAAGTGCCGGGTGCAGCCTTACATGAAAGCTGCGCGGCAAAGCGCCGCATATACCCTCTCAATCGATGGGACTGGTAGAATCGCCGCCGGTTCACACGAGGTTTTTCCATGCACGATCCCCACAGCGAACGCATGAGTAGCGGCGAGACCCGAGCAGCAAGCGGTCTGGCCCTGGTGTTCGCCTTCCGTATGCTGGGCATGTTCATGGTGTTGCCGGTGCTGGCGACCTATGGCATGGACCTCGCCGGCGCGACCCCAGCACTGATCGGCCTGGCGATTGGCGCCTATGGCCTGACCCAGGCGATTTTTCAGATTCCGTTCGGGATCATTTCCGATCGCATCGGCCGTCGCCCGGTGATTTACCTGGGGTTGATCGTCTTTGCCTTGGGCAGTGTGCTTGCGGCCCAGTCCGATTCGATCTGGGGCGTGATCGCCGGGCGCATCCTGCAAGGTGCCGGCGCGATTTCTGCCGCCGTGATGGCGCTGCTCTCGGACCTGACCCGCGAGCAACACCGCACCAAGGCCATGGCCATGATCGGCATGACCATCGGGCTGTCATTTGCCGTGGCCATGGTGGTCGGCCCCTTGCTGACGCGTGCGTTTGGCCTGCACGGTTTGTTCCTGGCCACCGGCGGCATGGCGTTGTTCGGCATCGTGATCGTGGCCTTTATGGTGCCGCGCTCCACCGGTACGCTGCAGCACCGCGAGTCAGGCGTCGCGCGCAAGGCGCTATTGCCGACGCTCAGGCATCCGGACCTGCTGCGCCTGGATTTGGGTATCTTCGTATTACACGCGATGCTGATGTGCAGCTTCGTCGCCTTGCCCTTGGCGCTGGTGGAAAAAGCCGGCCTGCCCAAGGAGCAGCACTGGTGGGTCTACCTGACCGCGCTGTTGATTTCATTCTTCGCCATGATCCCGTTCATCATCTACGGCGAGAAAAAACGCAAAATGAAACGAGTTCTGCTGGGCGCCGTCGCGACATTGATGCTCACTGAACTATTCTTCTGGCAGTTCGGCGACAGCCTACGGGCGCTGGTAATCGGCACGGTGGTGTTTTTCACTGCGTTCAACCTGCTGGAGGCTTCATTGCCTTCGCTGATCAGTAAAGTTTCACCGGCCGGTGGCAAGGGCACTGCAATGGGGGTGTATTCCACCAGCCAGTTCCTGGGTTCTGCGTTGGGCGGCATCATGGGCGGCTGGATGTTCCAGCATGGCGGTTTGTCGGTTGTGTTCCTCGGATGCGCCGGGCTGGCTGCACTTTGGCTGGCCTTTGCTGTTACCATGCGCGAACCTCCGTACGTCACAAGCCTGCGCCTGCCGTTGTCGCCCGAAGCAATTCGTGAAGCTGGCCTGGTAGAGCGCCTAAAGGCTGTCGCTGGGGTAACGGATGCCGTGGTTATTGCTGAAGAAGCCGCCATCTACATCAAATTGGACACCGAATTATTGGATCGCGCGACGCTCGAGCAACTGGTCAACCCAGTGCCGACAGCGCGCCCAGCTTAGGAGAACGTTATGGCCCGTGGGGTTAACAAAGTCATATTGGTCGGTACATGCGGCCAGGATCCCGAAGTTCGCTACTTGCCTAACGGTAACGCCGTGACCAACCTGAGTCTGGCGACCAGCGAACAGTGGACCGACAAGCAAACCGGTCAGAAAGTCGAAAAAACCGAATGGCACCGTGTGTCGATGTTCGGCAAAGTCGCAGAGATCGCCGGTGAATACCTGCGCAAAGGTTCGCAGGTCTACATCGAAGGCAAACTGCAAACCCGCGAGTGGGAAAAAGACGGTATCAAGCGTTACACCACTGAAATCGTGGTCGACATGCAAGGCACCATGCAACTGCTGGGCGGCCGTCCACAGGGCGACCAACAGGGCCAAGGCGGCATGTCCAACTCGGCGCCACGTCCACAGCAGTCGCGTCCACAGCCAAGCCAGCAGCCACAGCGTGAGTCGCGTCCAGCGCCCCAGCAGGCCGCTCCGCAGCCGGCTCCGGACTTCGACAGCTTTGATGACGATATCCCGTTCTGAAAAACAGCTAGATAAGAAGTGACAACGTCTGAAGCGAAGCCATTGATTTGGCTTCGCTTTTTTATTGGTTACAGATTTTTTCGGAGTTAGAGCTACATTTGTTAAGCGTTTACCTTGCGTAGGTGTAAACAAATGGCTCTGAACCCGTATGCGGTAAAGAAGATTGTCTTGAGCTCAGGCGAGCGCTTGCCAGTGCTGATTGCACTTGCTACCGGCGCGCCCTTGTTCGAACCCTCTGTCTACGTGCTCAGTGAAATTCGAGCTACTAACAGAGCGAGCAATACGATTGACCAGGTATTGAGGTCAATCATGATATTGCAGCTATTCCTTGACTCGAGTCAGATTGATATTGAACAGCGGATTCGAGAGGGAAGTGTTTTTCGTCTGAGCGAGTTGGATGAGCTCGTTCGACACTGTAGGCGACCTGTCGCTGATCAACTGAAGTGCAATTTAATTCCTCCTTCCCATAAATCCACTCGTAGAAGCGCCGCTGAAAGTGTGCGCCTTGTTCAACGACAATTTGCACCAACTGAAGTGGCGGGTCATACCGCAGCTAACCGTATTCGGGTCATCAGGAACTATCTTGATTGGCTCGTGAGATACCGCATGACTCGCTATCACTCGGGTGCAACTGATGGCGAGCGACTTTGGAGTGAATGGACGTGTTGCAAGGATTCTCTGGATGCGCGACTTCCGCGTCACAAGGGCCGTAACACGATTGGACAGCGGGAAGGGCTTCCCCCTGAGGTGGCCGAGAAACTCCTAAGTGTCACGTCGCCAGAGTCACCTGAGAACCCCTGGGATGGGGAAGGCACGCGTGTTCGGAATTCCGTTCTGATTCGTTGGTTTTACGAACTCGGGCTACGTCGCGGCGAACTTCTGAACGTAAAAATTCCCGATATCAACTTCCAGTCGGAAGAGCTGACTGTTGCCAGACGGGCAGATGACCCGGAGGACCCCCGAAAAAACCAACCATTGGTGAAGACGCGCGACCGAAAGATCCCGCTATCCCCAGGTCTTTGTAGGCTGACGCATGAATATATAACCAATACACGCCGAAGCACTGAAGGTGCAAGGCGGCACCCATTTCTGTTCGTCGCCATGGGCACAGGGGCACCCCTGTCGCTAAGTGCCGTGAATGCTGTTTTCGCCTCACTTCGGGATGCCTTCCAAGGAGAGTTCAATGCTGTGACTCCACATGTTCTGCGCCACACGTGGAATGATCGTTTCTCGGAAACGATGGATAGCGTAAAGGTTTCTGGCTCCGAAGAAGAGCGTATGCGCTCGTTCTTGATGGGGTGGTCGCCGACCTCGAAAACCGCTGGGCAATACACTCGGCGACACGTTCGACTAAAAGCTCAACAGGTGTCTCTAGAAATGCAGGCTAAGCAGACAGAAGGTTGGGGGAATAATGACTGAAGAAGCTGTCTTACCCTCCCGTCTTCCTGGCCACCACAGGCTTCCGCCCATCGTGAATACTCTAAGCGGGGCAATCTTCGATCCAAGTGGAAAACGCTGGACGTTCCACGATGGCCTCAGTGCAATTTGCGTGAACTTCAGCAGATTGAATGAGTATGCAACAGAGGGGTTTGTTGAGGCTGTAAAGATCCCCTTGATCTGGTACGCCGAGAACACTGAAGCAGCGACCGTCGCAGCCATATTCGAAAACCTGAGGGTTTTATTGGCGTCGATAGCTACTGGTCGGAAGCGATTGGTAGATGAAATTGACGCACCAATTCTTGTTACTTATAGAGCATCGTTGAGCTCCGATAGCGAGTGGAAGTTGGGGGGCTTGAGGGCTTTCCTCAAGAAGTGGTACCGCCTTGGAGCGCCAGGTGTAACGGGCGACGCCGTTCGTTTCCTAAATAGCGTTCGCCTTAAAGGAGTCCGCAAAGGAACTGCCGTCCTGACCATGGACCCTCTTAAAGGACCTCTTACGGACGTTGAACGTTCTGCTGTGCACGCGGCACTAAATGATGCCTTTGCCGTTGGCAGGATTCCTCTCGATGACTACCTTTTAGCTTGGCTCTGTTTGCTCTTGGGGCAGAGGAACATTCAGTTTGCAATGCTCAAGGTTTGTGATGTAAGTGAAATAGATAAGTCCGATGGGCGCCAGGAATACGTGCTGAGAGTTCCACGGGTTAAACAAGCCACTGCCGGGGCACGGCGGGAGCAGTTCAAGGACCGTTTGATAACGCCAAGCATAGGGAAGCTCCTAGTTTCCCATGCGAGCAGTATCTTGGAGATATTCAAGGATAAAAGAGGGTTCCTGGATACCCCGTCGCAAGCTCCTTTGTTTCCCAAAAAGAACTCAATGAGTTGTGCTCGTCCAAATTTCCATCATCATTCATCACCTGAGGCGATCGGACGCAGAGTTAAGTCAGTGTTCAGTGCGCTGCAGGTGCACTCTGAACGCACAGGGGAACTGATTAAGGTCACATCAAAAAGGCTACGACATACGGTTGCTACATCCGCTGCACGGGAAGGGCACGGGGAGCTCATCATCGCTGAACTGCTCGACCACAGTGATACGCAGAATGTTGGTGTTTATGTGAAAGCAACGCCGGAGATCGTTGAGCGACTTGACCAAGCTATAGCGCTTCACATGGCACCCCTGGCTCATGCTTTTGCCGGCGTCATCATCAGTGACGAGTCGGTGGCAATCCGTGGCGATGACCCTAGAAGTCGCATAGTTGACCCCAGTTTCGACGCAAGCATGAAGCCAATGGGTAACTGCAGTCGCTGTGGTTCGTGCGGTTTTATGGCCCCAATTGCTTGCTACACCTGTAAGAGCTTTCAAGCGTGGATTGATGGCCCTCACGAAGCGGTACTGGAGTACCTAGTTTCCGAGCGTGATCGGTTAATGTCGGAAGTCGATACTCGAATTGCAACCATAAATGATCGAACGATTCTTGCCGTTGCTGAGGTGGTAAGACAAATTCGGGAAACTCGGAAGGAGGATGGTGATGTCTGTTGATATCGCAGTATTCACGCCAAAGGCCGAGATAAATGCTTCAGCGAACTTAGCCGCGTTCGTCACTATGTGCAGATCGCAGCTCACCATTTTCGGTGCCGATCTGAATTTTGATGATATGGCTTGGGACGTAACCAACACGACGCAGTTGAAGGGGCATGGGAAGAAGCGGGTCCGCGTCTACTTCTCTACTCAAGATACGGTAGACGACATACTACCAACTCAGATGGCTGAGCCGTTTGTTTCGTTTGCCAA
Organism: Pseudomonas sp. S35; assembly: GCF_009866765.1. Taxonomy (NCBI): domain Bacteria; kingdom Pseudomonadati; phylum Pseudomonadota; class Gammaproteobacteria; order Pseudomonadales; family Pseudomonadaceae; genus Pseudomonas; species Pseudomonas sp. S35. The sequence goes on along the minus strand of NZ_CP019431.1, from coordinate 5,896,145 downwards.
GGCTTACGTCCGATACATGCAAGGTATGCGACCGACGAAGAATCCTGCTTTTCGCGTCACTGCGCTGCGCGCTCTTTATGCTGCCCTTAGGACTAGCGGTCACTTGGTTCCTGTGATGGTGGATGGCGATACGTTTAATCGAGCTGCGCGATCTATCGCTGAGCGGCTTTCAGAATCTACGGCCTATCGGGTTGGTTCTCAGCTTGAGTTAATTGCTAAGTTCATGTCAGAACATCGTCTGATAGCAATTCCACTGTTGTGGCGTAGCCCTATCAAACGTCCGCTCGATACCGTCCGTGTGGGGCGGGAGTTTGACAAGCGCCGTAACGAAAAAATGCCATCGCAGGCCGCATTGGAAGCGCTTCCTGAGACGTTTCGCATCGCAACCCACCCAAAAGACGTACTGTTTTCGTCGATTGCCGCCATTCTCTGTTCTGCTCCGGATCGCATCAATGAGGTGTTACTACTTGCCGAGAACTGTGAGGTTCGTGACAAAACTTCAGGAGGTAACGATGCCTACGGCCTGCGGTGGCAATCGGCTAAGGGGGCCGATCCAATGGTTAAGTGGATTATTCCCTCGATGGCTCCCGTTGTCGCTGAGGCAATCGCCAAAATTAGGTGTTTGACGGAACCTGCTCGTCGTATTGCTCAATGGTACGAGCTGAATCCTGAAAGGCTGTATTTACTCCAGGATTTGGAGCACCTTAGAAGCCAAGAGCTGCTGACAATGGATGAAGTTCAACAAGTGATTTTGCTTGATCACGGAGCGGATTCATTTGCGAGGCTATGGTGCTCCGCAAATAATGTGTTGTTAGTTAAGAACGATAGCGGCGTTTGTGCGCGATTTTCTGATGTCGAAAAAGCCGCAATAGCGCAGCTTCCATCTGGGTTTCCCTTGTTGAACGCGGAGGTGGGGCTCAAGTACTCGGACGCGCTCATCGTGGTGCGGCGTAACGAACTTCACTCTGCAAAAGGCACATTTGGCTGTGTCATAGAGCCGGTCGGTATCAATCAGGTGAATACCGCACTCGGTACCAGAAGTCAGCATGGCTTTGAGTCGATGTTTGAGCGCCTTGGTTTCGTTGAGCCAGACGGCAGTCAAATTCGAGTATCTACCCATCAGTTCCGTCACTACCTGAATACCCTGGCGCAGGCGGGGGGCATGAGTCAGTTGGACATTGCGAAGTGGTCAGGGCGCTTAGACGTCCGTCAGAATGAGGTTTATGATCATGTGAGCGCAGATCAAATGGTGGCGAGGATTCGCGAGTCCGTTGGCGACGAGCACCTTATGCTCGGCCCTCTGGCAAAGCTGCCGATGAATATCCCGATTTCACGAGATGAGTTTGCACGGCTTAAAATTCCAACAGCTCATACGACGGACTTTGGATTCTGCGTCCATGACTACACGATGATGCCTTGCGACAGACATGCTGACTGCATCAACTGCAACGAGCATGTATGCGTGAAGGGAGACGAAATTAAATCCAAGAAGGTAAGGCGTCGGTTACAGGATGCTCAGCAATTGCTAGCGCATTCTGAAGAGGCCGTGATTAAAGGTTATTACGGCGCTGACCGTTGGATGGAGCACCACAAGAAGACTGTACAACGTCTTACGCAGCTAACAGATATTCTTGATAACCCAGCTGTCCCAGCTGGCTCTGTCATTCAGCTAGCCGATATCCCCGTTGTTTCATGGGGCATTGAGCAAGCGCTAGAAGACAGGGGCGCGGTGGACCGCCAATCGGCGACAGACCTTGTGGGAAATGTCGACCGCCCTAGTTTGAAAGGGAGGGAGAATGACTAAAACGCGGGGAAAGAACCTCGATGATGATGCCATTGCCCTCATCGTGGGTATGTTGGATGGCTGGTCAGGCAAGCTTACTTGGGATCTACTGATTGAAGCAATTCAGAAACGATTACGTGTGCGCTACACGCGGCAGGCCCTCGATAAGCGAGCGCGTATAAAAATAGCGTACCAGGTTACCAAGGCGCGTATTAGTAAGATAAGCACCTCTAAGTATCGTCGAAAACTGTCTGCTGCAGAGCTTGACGCCTTTATACAGCGTACTAATCGGTTAGAGGCTGAAAATGTTCGTTTGAGGGCCGAGAACGAAAGGCTTCTTGAACAGTATGTGACCTGGGCCTACAACGCTTACTTAAAGGGACTGACAAAAGAGTATCTGAATACCCCACTTGCTGGGGTAGACCGTGAAATCACTAAATTTTATTTGCTTTAGCTTTGATAGCGATTAAATTGATAAATGTTCGGTGAGTGGGTGAGCTTCTGAAAAGTCATATGCAAATGCTCAGGGCGGTAGCTGTAAGATGGTTTAATGCGTGCTTTAGGATGGGAGCCAAGGATTCTATGTCAAAAAAAATGAATCAAGTCGACGTTATTGTTCCGGCTAATGGGTTTAGTTTTAGAAATGCGGAAGAAAAGGATCTGGATTTTATATACAGGTTGATAATTTCCGGCTCGGAGCGTGGACATTTTTCTGAGGCGTTTCTTACTCCGGAAGGCTCCAAAGGTCTTAAGTTAAATTTGCGTTCGATTTTAACAAAAAAACAGCGTCTAGATGCACGCAAGCCAGCGTATGGTGTTGTCTATCATAACGAAGGAACTCCTGTCGGATTCTTGATTAATAGCTCAATTTATGAATCCAAGGGTACGGAAATTTGGATGATGGCTATATCCGAAGACTTTCAAGGCCATGGACATGGTTCAGCTTTGCTAGATGAGGTTTTGAGGAATTTTGCGGATTACCGTGGACTTTTGATGGCAAGGTGTCATACGGCCTCGGAGGTGATGTTTAAAATGTTTATTAAACGCGGCTTTACCCATAAGGATACCGGCGATGAGGGTACAAGAATTCTCATAAGATAAAATTATTCCAAGGTGAAAGCTCTCTTGATAGTTTAATTTGAGGTGGGCTGATTTGAACGTATTGAAACAGATCATGCGAGAGGGTAGGTGCACACTTGCAAAAATGCCCGATTGAATATTCTATTTCCACTCTTGCAGGCTTTAAGTTTTCGGTAGTTATTTTTTTATGAGGGGCATAATATGTCGTTGAATCAAGAGTTTGAATCTGTTTGGGATGCTATTGAGCCTACTGCCGGAGCCGCGTCAGTAATGAAGATTCGCTATATGATTATGTCTGCCATGATTAAAAAGTGCCGAGCTTTTAAGGTTTCGCGTAGTGTTGCGTCGAAAACGCTTAATATTGATATTCTTCGTTACGACCAGCTACTTGCGGGTGATATAGCGAGTTTTAATATTGATGAACTGGTCGAGCTGAGTTTAAGGATCGGCCTAAATGTACACGTAGAGGTTCTAGGTGCTTAATGTTTTTAGCGGGTAGAGTCCCGAAGTTGGTTTTGGGCTTATGTGCTGCCTGGTTGGGGATCAGCTAATCCTTCCGTAGCGGCTGAGACTATGGTTTCAATTTTACTGATGGACTTTAAAATAGCACGAAAGTCCGACTCCAGTATCTCTGATGTGAAATTGGTTTCTTTTGTTAGTAGGTACAACGCGGTTAGTGCCATAGTTTGCATTATTGAGTCTTTCTCATTTATTTGAGACTTCTGTTTAAGGTTTGAGCCAATGAAGCGGCATATGTCGGTGATTTTTGTTATGTGGCATGGTATCTTTAAAAATAAACTAATTGCGTGATGGTCCGGAGTTATCGTGCTTTCGTGGTGCACTTCTGTTTTTAGATGGCTACGGTTTATATTGTTTTTTTTCTTTTTGAGCTTTTCTCGCTTGGTGCGCTTCAGTTGATTACTCATTTTCTCAATTCCTTATGAAATTTGGCATTGCTTGCCGCTGAATCGTCCCGCTTAATTTCGGGAGTGAACTAAACGTCGCGTCCGGGACTAGTTGATCACTACACCTCTGCAGATACGCGATCTAAAGTCACGGTGGTGAATACCTGTCGCGCTCTAAGACGTTTTTACACAGCCTCGGCTGCTTGCAGCCTTTCTCGATAGACAACAATCGGCCAGAAGCCTGTTCCGAATATTATCTAATGGCCTTTCATCAGCTTCAATGGCTGGCAGCACCTGTAAACACTTCAATCTTCTTCATGTAACTCTTCCTCTCCCCTGAATTTTATACGAGGAGTATTGTCTTTTCCCGCAGAAGTGGGTCGCTTAGCTTTTGCCATTGCAGTTGGTGCTTTAGGGGCGTCCGGTATATTTCCTTGCAGTTCCACCCCTCCTTCAAGAGCCTTCATAGCTATAAAGCCTCGCAGTATATTTTCCCTATAGGTGTAAATTCCTTTTCTGTCTAGTGCGTTCTCAATTATCTCGCCATACTGTTTCTTCTTCAAGTCGCGTAATTTTGTAAGAAAGCTTGACTGGGATAATGGGCGATATTCTACCGACGGATTTTTTCCGTGCAGCTTTTCATGTATGCGGATATATGACAAAAAGATACTCTCGCCATATCTGATAATATCCTCCGAGTCACTTGTCGCCCAAAGTATTTCGGTGTAGTCAGGAGATCTGTGAGATGTTGCTTGTTCGTAGGGCCGTTTGAGATGAGCGCCGATACTTAAAATCGCATCTTCAAGTGCTTTTTCAAAAGTCGCGCCGTCCAAGCGGCTGATATAAGACTCTTCGTTAAATGCGAGCCAGAGAAGTTTTTCCGTAATTAGATGTGCATAATATGGAAAGCCGTTAGAGATTTTAGCAATTTTGAAACACACGTCGTCATCTACCAAAAGCGAGAACGCAGCGGCAGCATCTCGGACGATATCCTCACGCGCTGACCATCCTAGACGCTCAAGTCCAATGGTGTGCAACTGTCGGAAGCTCGACTCGTGTGAACCTAAGAGTTTTTCTAGTGATGTAGATACCCCAGTAAAAATAAATTTTACATTCACTCCTCTATCCCCTAGATCTTTAAGGAACGTAGCGAATAATTTTCTTTCGACCTCCGAATCTATCTGATCGAATTCATCGATGATTACAACAGGGTTCTCAGAGTGATATTTTGCAATCTCTTCAGTGGCGTTCACCGCTGAGTACATTGAGTCTACCTTAGAAATTTCAACTTTTTTGGCAGTGTTCTTCCAGCTAATAGAGTAAATCTTGATGTTAATGGTTTGGCTTATTACATGGTCGTATTTTCCGGCAAGCGATTTCATCACCCTGTCGACTAAATTCTCAATGGTTTCATAGAACTTAGTATCAGGCCCGCAACCTATTTGTATAGGTGAGTTGTCGGGAGACTGATACTGAGCGGCAGCGGCGGCTGCTAGTGAGGATTTCCCTACACCCCGATCTCCATAAATAAAGACATGACGTCCATTGGCATATAGAGCCTCTTCTATCAAAGATAACTCTTTTTCGCGGCCGAAAAGCTGTTGTATACTCTTAACTGGGCCTGACGCTGAAATATGCTCGTTCAGCTTTGTAGTAAAGTCGGTTTTATTCTCAAAGCCTGCAATCGACATAAGACCCCTTTCAGCACATGATTGGCGATTCTAGATTCACAGGTTAGCAGCTTGGAACTTGGGCGCACAATCACTCAAAGCAGTTGGAGGGGGCCGAGACTGCTGCCAGTCTAAGATAGACTGTCTGCTCGTCCGTGTTGAGGCGTTCCTTGCCTCTCGCGATGGGTCGAAATTGGCCAAAATAAGCCAGTCAGTTGTATCGGTGATACCATGCTCTGCTAGATTTTCTAGGGATTGCGCTCATGCTATGAGTGAATGCGTCGATACCGTATGGGACAGCTTTAAAAGGCTACTACTCCCACGTCACAGATATGAGCTGATGAAAACAGTTATTTCCTCTCTTGAGTCCACTACTGAAAGTCTTTTGAAGTTAACCGGTGCTGCACTGAAGTTCAGTATCGCCTTAGGCAGTGCCTGCGTGATCATTTATGCACTTAGGGTTGGTCATTTCCCCCAGGGCTTGACGCTGGGGGACGGACTACTGTTCCTACTGGCCGCGAGTTGTTTTGGTGTTGTATACGCAATGTTCGTCGTTTGCCTAGTGTCGCTCGGAATTTTTTTGTCGATTGTAACGCGACCTGTTTTCAACTTCGTATTTAAGCGTATACATAAGAAAGTTAATCCGAAAAAAGAAATAGCACATGAAATGGCGCTATTTCATTGGGGGGCGACTCCTTTCGCAGTGGTGGCTATAGTACTGATCTGGGCATTTGGACAACGTGACATCGTGGCCTACTGGAATTTGCCGTTGCTCTCGATAGCGCTCTACATCTTCTATTCGATAGCGAAGTCAGCAGGAGCCCAGTACCGTCGTCATGAGCGGATGCTCAACTCTGTTATCGTCACTCCCGAGAAGGATGAGCTCCTGAGTTCTGGTGCAGCTGGAAAACAGAAAAGTGCTTATTTGGTAAGCATTACCGTCGTCATGCTGCTGCCATTAGTGCTGGGTGGTGTTTCAGGTCTACTCATGGATGGGGCGATGCGTATGGCCCAGGTTCGCATTGAGCACGCCGTTGTGTACGTAAAAGCACCTTATAACGCTTTAATGCCAGATGCGCTGGTAGCCAAAGAAGTTAAGGTACCAGAAGGCTACAGGGCTTATGCTGGTGTGACCGTGCAATTCAAGGGTTTTGGCAATACAACCGTTATTGCTTTCAAGGATGGCGGACTTTCACGTCAGCTGGATGTTCCAAATGCTCAAATTATTGTGGAGAAGAAGACCAGTGAATGAGAGAGCGTTGTTGGCTGGATCGCGTGTTTCCAGCATGGCAGAGCAGAACAAATAATCGTTAATGATGAAATGCAACCCAACGATCATGAGCGACTGAAGCTCAACGACGACTGCGAGGTAAACAAGGATGGTGGACTTCAACAAACTCAGATCGCAGTCTCAGCGACCTGCACCGATAGATCCCCTGGAAATTTTCAGGCGCATGCCCAAGCCTCAGGGCATCAATGATCTGTACACCAGTCAAGCTGAGGTGCTGGAGGCATGGTTCGAGCGAAAGGATGAGCGTGACACGGTGGTCAAGCTCCACACTGGGGGCGGGAAGACTCTGGTTGGTCTGCTGATTGCTCAGTCGACCCTGAATGACCTCAAAGAGCCCGTTCTGTATCTGGCTCCGACCACGCAGTTAGTCAAACAGACCTTGGAGAAAGCGAAATCGTTGGGGATTCTTGCTGTCCCATACACCCGAGGTCAGCCCCTGCACGACGACTTTGTGAACGGCAAGGCGGTTATGGTCGCCTCGTACAAAGCTTTGTTCAACGGCCATAGTAAGTTTGGGGTTCGTGGGCAAAAAATGCCCATCAGAGTGGGTGCAGTCATCCTCGATGACGCCCACGTAGCATTCTCCGTGGTGCGCGAGTCGTTCACCCTTGAGGTTTCCTCTGAGGATGACAACGAAACGTACAAGGCGCTGTGCACCTTGTTCCGAACTGCTTTTCGAGACATCGATCGGCTAGGCACCTTTGACGATACCGTTTCAGGGCTGAATAACGGCGTCGTGGAAGTCCCTTATTGGGCCTGGAATGAGCAGTTGGATACCGTAAGAGGAATGTTGCGAGGCGACGGTGTGAACGTTCCCTTTGCTTGGCCATTGTTGCGAGACAATCTGCATCTGTGCCATGCGCTGATCAGTAGCAAAGCCTTCACCATTACGAGCGTTCTGCCCCAGGTCAACAATTTCCCCACATTTGCTGATGCCCCTCGGCGTATCTATATGTCGGCAACCATCGCTGACGATAGCGAAATTGTCCGTACATTCGACGCCGATCCTCAGCTTGTGAACAACGCTTTAACCTCTAGGTCTCTCGCGGGGATCAGTGAACGGATGATCCTGATCCCTAGCCTGATGCCGTTTGATTTCGACCCGCAACAGGTCGCCAAGTCAACTCTTAAGCAAGTGGCTGGAATGAACCTGGGGGCTGTTGCGTTGGTGCATGCCAACTATGCCGCGCAGGCATGGACTGACACTGCGCAGTTCGCCGAAGGCTCAGACCAGGTGGAGAATGCGATCGAGGCGTTGCAATCGCGTAGAACCAATGGGCCGTTCGTATTTGCCAACCGATACGATGGAATCGATCTACCAGGTGACTCTTGCAGAGTCCTGGTGATGGAAGGGCTTCCCTCCGGCACGTCTGATTATGAGCTTTTACGTGCTGCGACCCTCTACGGTGGAGCTACCATCAGTCGCATGCTCGCTCAGCGCATAGAGCAGGGGATCGGACGCGGAGCACGTGGGGCTGGCGACCATTGCGTAGTGCTGCTTCTTGGCTCGGATTTAGCCGGCTGGATTGCCAAGGACGCGAACTTTAGGCTGCTCACGAGCGCAACTCGGGCACAGCTCGAAATGGGGTCGACAGTCAGCAAGGAAGTCAGTGACGTCAACGATCTGACAAATACAATTGCGCTTAGCATCAATCGGGACATCGGATGGATTGAGTACCATGCTGCTACCCTCGCGGAGAACGTGGGGCCAGAGGCGCCAGACCCGAAGCGGTTCAATACGGCCTCAACAGAACGCAAGGCCTTCAACCTGTGGGCCGATGGATTTTATGACAAGGCGATCGCGCGCCTGGATCAGGTAGCAGGCTCTCAGGACGCGGTGGATGACCAGACGCGCGGTTGGCTGTACCAATTGGCAGGCCGTATCGCGGATAACTGGGGACAAGCCGAGCGCAGTGACGAGCTTCAACGATCGGCATTTTCCGCAAACCGTAACCTTTTACGCCCGCGCACCTCTCCTCCCTACCGCCCTCTGCCGTCTCCCGGTGCGCAAGGCGCAGCGATTGCCGCTCAGCTCCGTGGATACCGTATCAGACGTGGTCTGCTTCAACGCTTCGAGGAGGTGGTATCCAGGTTACACGGCAACGCTTCTGCTAATCAGTTCGAGCAGGCGCTTGCAGACCTTGGTAGCTTGATAGGGCTTACTACAGAGCGCCATGACGTCGGCGGGGAAGGGCCTGATGTTCTATGGCTTTTACCCAACAAGGCTGCCCTGATTCTGGAAGCAAAAAGTCGCAAAAAGGACAAAAATCCGTTGACCAAGGAGGAGCATGGTCAGCTTCTGGTCGCAGAACAGTGGTTTGTTCAAAACTACCCCGGCTACTCGAGTCACCGTGTGGTTGTGCACCCCACTAACAAGGCAACCGCTGCAGCGTCAGCGCACGAGAGCTATGCGCTCACGCTTGATCGGTTGAATCAACTGGTTGCCGAATCTCGGGTATTGCTGAGAGAGCTATGTGAGTCTCAATTAACCGACATCGAGCTTGAAGGGCAGTGTCAGCATTCAATCGAGCACTCGCCGATACGGGCGGACAGGTTGGTCAACTACCTGGTGCCTTTCGTGGAGGGGTAGTAGAGACCCAGGCAAAGCGCGTCTGACATCAGTGTACGGCGGGCGCAAGGTGCGTCAGCCGTGCATGTGCGCGCTTATTGAACCTGGCTCGTGATCACTGCCGTCCTCTTACCACAACGCAGTGGCGGAAACTCACTACGTCTATTGGAGCGCTGCAGGTACTGGGCTAGAGTTTCAGAATTCATCAGCCCGGCGAATTACCTTCAGCCGTTACAAGGAAGAGGCTATGCAGATCCAGTATTTGGAGATCGCGAATTTCCGCAAGCTCCTGTCCGTTCGAATCGACCTGGCGAGCACCACCACCCTGTTGGTCGGGGCCAACAACAGTGGTAAGTCCTCCGCAATGTTGGCGTTGCGTAAATTCCTGCTCTCGAAAGCGACTGCTTTTCGCCTCCAGGATTTAACGCTTGCTCACCTCACGACCATTAATGACATTGGTGCCGAGTGGGAAGAGGCTGACGAAACCTTCGAGATACCAGCGGCAAACCATTGGACGCATTGGTTACCCACTCTCGATCTATGGGTGGAAGCCTCGAAAGGGGAGTTGCACTACATCAAGGATCTGATTCCCAATTTTGCCTGGAAAGGTGGCTGCGTCGGGATGCGTTTTCGACTTGAGCCCAAGGACATGGCCAAACTCTTCACCGATTACCGGAAAGAGCGTAACCGGGTCAAAACGTTGTTGCAGGAGATCTTGAGCAAGACCGAGGAAGGAAAAAAACCGCCCACGCTGTCACTTTGGCCGCAAACCCTGCATGACTACCTTAACCGGCGCTTGGGAGCGATGTTCACCATACGCTGGTATCGTCTCGACCCGGCGCAGCTCTGCGACCCAGATCCCGAGACACGTCACGCCAGCCTGCAAGCACTGTCTGCGAATGCACTTCCGCTGGAGAGCAATCCGCTGACCGATCTTATACGCGTGCACGAGATCAATGCGCAGCGCGGCTTCGGTGATAGCGCCGAGGAGTCCATCACTGAGGGGCGAGGTGGTTCAGGGAAAAAACTGACTGAGCAATTGCGTGCTTACTACAGTCGGCATCTCGATCCTGGTGACAGCCCTGATATTTCGGACTTGGAGGCGCTGACAGCCATTCAAGCTGCACAGTCGGCTTTCGATTCCCGACTAACCTCCAGTTTCGCTCCTGCACTTGCGGAGGTCGCAGGCCTGGGCTATCCGAACACTACTGATCCGGCGATTAGGGTAGAAACCCGGCTTTCCCCTACGGACGGCATGAACCATGAAGCTGCGGTGCTGTTCGAGTTGGATTCAGTCGCAGGCGCACCTGGTGCTCCTCCCATGCGGCTCCCCGAAACATCCAACGGCCTCGGTTATCAGAACCTGATCTCGATGATTTTCCAGTTGATGGCATTTCGGGATGAGTGGCTGAGGAAGTACAAAAATATCGAGGAGCAGTCCGACGCCGGCATCGAACCGATCCACCTTGTGCTGGTTGAGGAGCCTGAGGCTCATCTCCATGTCCAAGTGCAGCAGGCCTTCATCAAGCACGCGTATCACGTCCTATGTAATGAGCCGCTTCTCAAGAAATACCCGAGGCTCAAAACACAGCTGGTGGTCAGCTCCCACTCCAGCCATGTTGCTCACGAGACGGATTATGCAAACCTTCGGTATTTCCGAAGGTTACCCGCAGGAATGGCCTGTGTACCCATCCCGGTGTCCACCGTTTCTAACTTGAGCACAGTGTTCGGTGACAAAAACAGTCACAGGCAAACTAAGGAGTTCGTGACTCGTTACCTGCGGGCGCAGCATGCAGATCTCTTCTTCGCTGACGCGGTGATCTTGGTTGAGGGCGCTGCGGAACGAATGATGTTGCCGCATTTCTTACGCAGTCAATTTCCGTTCCTTGATCGTTGCTACATCACCATCCTGGATATTGGAGGTAGTCACGCACATCGCCTAAGGCCATTAGTCGATGCGCTGGGAATTGTGACCCTGGTGATCACGGATTTGGACGCCGGACTGAAGAAATCAGCGGTACCCGTCAAGCGCAAGGCCAAACAAGAAACCAACAACCCCACCCTGCGTAGTTGGGTGACCGCGCTGGGAATAGGGCACGATGTCGACACACTGCTGGATCTGGATGGGGAGCAAAAATCGCAGCAGATAGACCACTTGTTTGCAATCCGCATTGCGTATCAGACCCCCATCAACATTGTTCTGCCTAAGACTAAAGGTGAAGCCCAGGCGCTGCCCAACACGTTTGAGGACAGTCTGGTGCTGAGCAACGTGCAGCACTTTGCAACCAAGCAGGGGCGGGGTCTGACCAAGGCTTTCGCCAAAGCGCTGCGTGATTGTGCAACTGCAGACGACCTAGGTAAGGCTTTGTTCGACGCGCTCAGGTCGGGTGACAAGGCGGAATTCGCGCTACAGGTGCTTGGAGATCCCGACTTCGCCAAGGTTGCTGTTCCAGAGTACATCCGGGAAGGGCTCGTCTGGTTAGAGGAAAAGCTGCAAAAGAAGAGTAAGGAGCTCTTGATTATCCCGACGGCCAGTGTCGAGGTGACTCCCGAATGAGTACCATAAAGGATGTCGCCGATGAAGTTACGCTGAATGCGGATGACGTTATCCAGGAATGCCTGAACCTGGAGACGCCACGTAGCTTCTTCCTATACGCCGGTGCCGGCTCAGGTAAGACCCACTCACTCGTCGTAGCCGTGAAATCACTCAAGGAACGTGAGCGTCAGCGCCTCACCTTTGAGGGGCGGCAAATAGCGATCATCACGTACACCAACGCAGCCTGTGAGGAAATCGCACGTCGCCTTGAGCACGATCCGCTGGTTGAGGTTTCAACCATTCATGCTTTCTCTTGGAAGATGATCAAGGGCTTCAACGACGATATTCGTGAATGGTTACGTATCAAACTTGCGAGCGACGTCGCTGAATTGGACGACAGGCTCGGTCGGGCGAGAACAGTGAACAAGACTTCCCAAGCTAACCAGGCGAGCCGGGATAGCAAAGCTCGTCGTTTGGCGGCCCTAGATGAAATTCCTGAATTTACCTACAGTCCGACGGGAGATAACGTAAGTAGGCAATCGCTGAACCACAGTGAAGTCATCCAGATGGCTGCAGCGTTTTTACCCCAGCCGCCTTTACTCGATGTTATGGCGGATCGGCACCCGGTGCTGCTCATTGATGAAAGCCAAGATACGAATGGCGCGCTCATGGATGCATTTCTGAAAGCTCAGGCAGCGATTCCTGGGAGATTTTGCTTAGGACTGCTCGGCGACACGATGCAGCGTATCTATAACGACGGGAAGCCAGGGCTTGATGAGGCGATACCACCAGATTGGGCCAAGCCTGAAAAACGTATCAATCGCCGTTGTCCGATTCGAGTTGTCAAATTGATCAACGATATCCGCGCCGGCGCCGATGATCATCTGCAGATACCAAAGCCGGAAGCTGCCCAAGGTTCCGTACGTATGTTCTGCACCCGGCAAGCGCCCGGGCTGGATTTCAGCTTGGAAGACCAGATCGCTGAGCAAATGGTAGAGATTACGGGTGATGCTCAGTGGGCCACCGGCAGGGATGGCCGCAAGACGCTGATCCTAGAGCACAAGATGGCTGCCCGTCGGATGGGGTTTGAAGGCGTGTTCGCTCCGCTCTATGCAGTTGCACATCTGAATACCGCGCTGATGGACGGTACGCTACCCATCCTCAAGGTTTTCTTCGATGGGGTCGCTCCAATCGTCGCCGCAGCCCGTTCGGATGATTTCACGCTCATGGAGGCGGTGCGGCTGCGCTCTCCTTTGCTTGATCCTAAGCACCTGGAGGCGGCTGGCAACAATCAATTCGAGCTGCTGGAGTCTGTTGGAGTAGCGACCCATGCACTCTGCGAGATGCTCAAAGATAACAATCCCTTGATTGAAGAGGTGGCTCAAATCCTCCAGAGTTCGGGTTTGCTTGCGCTGCCTGATCGACTCGTTGCTGCAATGGCTCAAGGTGCCACTGCAGACCGAGCACCAGAAACGTCCGATCGTGAGGCGCTTGAAATCCATGCTTATCGGGTTGTCCTGGGGCGTCGTTACTCAGAGATGGCGGCGTTCGCAGGCTACGCAAATGGTCTCTCGCCCTACGGTACCCACCAGGGAGTCAAAGGCCTGGAGTTTCCCCGGGTGATGGTCATCCTGAACGACGAAGAAGCCGGTGGCTTTCTGTTTAGCTATGAGAAATTGCTCGGTGTTACACCTGCCTCCGCCACAGATATGAAGAATCAGAGCGAGGGCAAAGACACGTCGCTGTCACGCACACGTAGGCTCCTGTACGTCACCTGCAGTCGTGCAGAGGAGAGCTTGGCCATCGTGGTCTACAGCGCCCAGCCAGAGGTTGCGAGGGATAGAGTCATTGACGCTGGCTGGTTGACAGCCGAAGAGGTCGTAGTGCTTTAAAGCCGCTCTTGAGGGAGCAGGTACGGCGTTGTCGTGGCAATTACCTCGACGGCTCATGCTGGCGATAAGGTTGTTGGCGTTTAAAAAGCTGCGCCAGTCAGAGTTGCTGTAATGGCTGCCCTGATCAGAGTGAACTATTACCTACTGCTTCGGCTTACGCCTCCACACTGCCATCAGCAGTGCATCAATGGCCAAGTCGCTAGTCATTTGTGACTTCATTGACCAGCCAACGACTTGGCGTGAAAACAGATCGAGCACCACGGCCAAGTACAGCCAGCCTTCATAGGTTTGGATGTCTACGAAACTAGGGGCGATTCAGCCTTTGTCGCCGCTGGTGCTTCGAGGCTCAGGCATACCGTATGGATTAGTCACTTATTTGCTGCCGTTCGCGCATCAATTCTGGGCCAAAGTGACCGCAGGTACCTACATTCCGTCTATGATTGGTGCTCATCGTTGCTTCGATAAGAGAGCGACGCTTAGTCACGATGCTGATCTGATGCCCTGGGGTGCCGGTCACGAAAGCCCGACAACCGCAAGGGGCGCAGGCTGCGCATCGTCATTTGCGGAGCAAGCCCATCTGTTTTCTGGCGAGGGCTCGACGTACGAATTGAAGAAGCGCACGATTCAGCAATCGAAGCATCATAGGAATAGGAGATCAGTGGATGGTTAACCTAAACGAATAACCTAAGGAATTTAAGGTTTTTTTCATTCCTGTCACACTAAGAATTAATTAATGCCCATGATTAAAAAGCTAGAAATCAAAGGATTTAAATCTATATCTCAAGATACTTTGGATTTAGGTCGGTTGAATGTTTTTATCGGTACTAATGGTGCTGGTAAGAGCAACCTGCTTGAGGCAATAGCAATGCTTTCTTCTTCACTAGAGGGAGGGGTTGACTATGAAAAATTACAGCGTCGCGGTGCGCGTCTTTCATCTTCCGCAATTTTTCGTAGCGCATTCAAAAATAAAGAAAGAAACAAGACTTTTAAGCTCTCGGCTGACTTCGGTTCTGTCAAGTATACCACAGAGATAAACGCTGAAGGTGGATTCCATTACCTTACCGAGTCGATCAAGCGGAAAAATAAATCTATCGCTGAGAGGACGTTGGAAGACTCTTCAGTATATGGAAATGTATTTTCTTCGAAAATCGATAAATCTAAAAGTATTTATCCTTATGTAGAGGCGTTTGGGAAGTTTAATACTGGTGAGGGGATTGGAGACGTTCTGGCGCCACTCAACTCACTCATAAACTACGCAATTTTTTCGCCTACTACTCCCATTCTGCGCGGTGTCGAAAATGATTCGAGCGCGAAAGCCCCACTTGGGCTATATGGAGGTCGACTGGCCGATGCTCTTAGTGAAGTCATTGAAGACTACTATCGCGATGGTAACAAGGGGCTACTCGCGTTCTTCCAGTTAATGAACTGGGTGCATAGTTTTACTACGACCGAAGAAACTGACTCTGAACTGCTATCTGGGCAGTTGAATATAGCAGGTCGTAAAATTTGCTATCATGACAGATTCATGCCTGATGACTTCAACAAGCTTTATGCTTATGATGTCAGCGAAGGGGCATTGTATGTTATATTTTTCTTGGTTTTACTGATTCATAAAGAGTCTCCTGATATATTCGCGCTAGATAATATTGATACGGCTTTAAATCCAGGATTGGTCCGTGATCTTATGGCTCAAGTATCTAGTTTGTTGCGAAAAATGCCTCAAAAGCAGGTTTTTTTAACTACTCACAATCCAAGTGCATTAGATGCTCTTGATCTGTTTGACCCTGATCATAGATTATTTGTGGTTGAGCGCGATAAGCTTGGACGCACTAAGAGTCGTAGGATTTCCCCTCCTGAAGATATGACCAAGAAGGATTGGGAAAATAAATATTTCGGAATGAAGTTGTCTGAAATTTGGCTGTCAGGCGCTATTGGTGGACTCCCGGTAGGCTTTTGAAAGATGAAGAAAAAATTTTTGCTGGTCTCGGAAGGCCCCACTGATCACGTGATAATCAAGGAAGTGGCAAAGACAATATCTTCTGCTACGGGAAAGGAGATCGAGGTGATTGAGTTGTCGCCTCAGCGTGATGCCACAAGCGGCACATATCCTGGCCATGGCTGGAATGGAATTCAAGCTTGGTGTAAAAAATTTAGCAAAAAAACTCCTGAGTCCCTTTCTCATCTGCCGCCTACGGCTCAACAATATTTGATGAGACAAAACTGGCGTGCACTTCTCGCCTTTGATTCTGCTGATGGTTTAATAATTCAATTGGATACCGATATTGCGGAGCAACTCACCGAACTGAAAAATATCCAGCCGGGGGAGTGTAGGAAAACGCATTGTTCAGAATCTGTCTTGGCTTGGCTAAATGAAAGTTCAATCAGCACAGAGCTGTATCTGGCGCTGACTTCACATTCAATTGAGACATGGATACTGGCTACCCATGCCCCGTCAGATGATGTATTTAAAGATCTTTCTGCGAATTTTAATTACGAAGAAATAACAGATGTTGAAGATAGACTGTTATCTATGGGGTATGCCTCTAAATTCAAACGGGGGAGGAATCGCATTCGTAAAACTCCGTATCATATCTATATCCCCTATGCACAATCGATTGCTGAAAATATGAGTGCGGTTAGGCAAAGATGCGAATCCGCAGACAACCTCTGCAAGCATTTCGAATCATAGCAACTTGTAAGTTAGGCAGTTTGATAGTCGAGAGATTATGCGATGTGTAGGAGGGGACATTTCGTAACTCCCAGGTCGTGCAAAAAACGAACAAAGCACGTCGCAATTTCTCTTATATCCGAGCGATGAAGAGGATCCCACTGCTCGCGGCGATGAAGGTGAGTGCTTCAAGTCGATTCGGATCAAAGTGGCTTAGGCGATTCATCCAGCCCTTTTAGCCCCGGCTTAGGACTAGCGGAGCGACGTGCAGAATTAGGAAAAAGAAAAAACTGCGTTGTTGACGTTTTTTAGATAAATAGAACCGTTTAGTCCGTAGCTTTTTCAATACTGTAAAAACTAGAGCGAAGTCATTGATTTCGCTCCACTTTTTTATTGGTTGCAGATTTTTACGGAGTGGGGGGCTATATTTGTTAATCGTTTACCTTCAAAAGGCGTAAACAAATGGCCCTCAATCTCTACTCCCTACGCTGTTCTCTGTGTCAAAGCGCGGATACTCCGCTTAGGCCGCTCCGAAGGAGGTAGTTGAGCGCCTGTAAATCCGCTCAGCGCTATTTCTGTGACCTGGGCGATGGGGTAGATGAAATGTCCATCTTTCTTTATTAGTAGCAATGTCCTGCCGACCTAGTTTTGTTTTTTTGGGAGCTCCTGCCTTTCAAGTCCTTCAGAGGCACTCCTATGTATTATCTTTTCAGCATAAGAGAAAAAAACCCTTAATGTGGTTTTAGCCGCCCATATCGCACAAAAGCATTGAATAACATAGCATATCGATAAAGGATAAAGAGAGTAATAGCCAACCTGATTCTTAAGATCCACTACTCCTGAAAGTCCATAGGCATACGAAATCACGAGCAATATTATCAGGACGATTAGACTAAGAACTGCAGTTGTGGATATGTCCTTGAAAGCTACAACTTCATCGTTTGAAACGATATCCTTTACATTGCTTCTTGTAAGGGATTTCAATGCGCGTGGAAAAACTAGCGCAATCCACGCTCCGCTAATCCCGAATAAAATCATTGCGATATTGATTAGCGAGTTCGTCAGATTCACAATGTCAATGTCCTTTTTTTCAAAGGTCATCAAAACTTCTGTTTTGTATTGGTATATAAAAATGCATAAAACCGCAGCGATAATAACGTGAATAATTATTGCCGCGGCTGTGCTTTTTTTAAGCATTATATGCCTCTATTTCATTCTCTGAAATTTGAGTTTTGGGTAAAGCGGCAGCTGAATCACTAATTTCTGACTTTTGCGTAGTGGCTCCAAGTGGATTGCGTGACATCTCTATAAATTCTTCAATTTTGTTATTCTTGTTGAAAAATGAGACCAAGTCATGTGCTTTGTATGGCCACTCCTTGCCGTTCAAATCAATAGAGGACGCTTTGCGCGCTTGAGTGCCATTCAGGTAGTAAATATGTTGCGATGTGTCAGTTGTGGTTCTTTTCGTTACCTTGAATCCAACGGTGTCTTGTTTGCCATTTAGCTTTACGCATTCAATGTATTCGTCAACTTCACTCAAGCTTGTGAAATTTACTGGGACACTTATGCTAACAGTGCTCGATTTTCTCACTTCGCCAACGGTTTTCCGCACCCATGGACGCAACGCGTTGAAAACAGGACCTAGATCCCTGGTTACGGTTTCAGTAGCTGTAATTTTATCTTTCATTACCACGCATGAGATTGCCGAAAAATTCATTCTCAAGTATTCTTCAATCGTCTTGCTCGTAAATTTATTAATGCTGAAAGAGAAGTAGCAAGGTTTATCCTCTTCATTCGCAGGGTCGGCTTTCAGTACAATTTCTTTATCTTTTTTAACGCCGTGCCCAGAAAAGTTATGAATGAAATCTGATAAATAGTTTGTTAGCAATGACGAGTCGCCAGAAGCGCCGGGAAATTCCATTACCACAACTGAGTTGGTTTGAGCGGAGATATAAAAATAGGAAGGCATGCCGATTATTCCAGAAGCGTCGCCTTTTGCTTGCTTCAAGTCGCAGCCAATAACTCCATTTTTTGGTAGAGATAAAATCTTCCTGCTTCCATAACTTGTGACTCCAAGCCACAATATTACAATAAAATCGCCATTTGCCAGTTTTTCAATGTCGTAACAATATACTTCTTCCTTTCGCGCCGAACTCATGCGACTATTTTTTGCCGTCCTCCCCTTGATAAATGAGTTCAGTAGGTCTAGGAAATACGAAATGTTTGTTATTTTTGGCGTGTGCGTATAGTCAAACAAACCTATCTTTTCAATTTCAAAAAGCTTTAATTTACACTCGCTCAATTTCATTCTCGTCCGTGATGGTAAAAGGCCATATAAGCACATTTTTTTTATTCGGACTAGATAATTTCCTCGATAGAATTTGCTGACCCAGCGGCAGCGAGGTAAGTCACTGTGCCAGGATCGTCCATCGAACGAAACGTCTTGGAGAATCTCGCGCTAATGGTGAAGTTCATGCAGCGAAATACCGGTGATTAGGCAGCTAGCTAGAGTCTTGGCATCCCCTCAAGGGCCACTGTTCATTTCGCTCCACATGGCAGCTTCGCAACCTCGCGATGAGTCACGGGGATCTAGAGCCACACCGCGTGCATGACCATAGGTCTCATTGCGCCGCTGTCCTGTCTTGTAGGGGGGAACGCTACCTATAGAGGCCTGACCG
Organism: Pseudomonas sp. S35; assembly: GCF_009866765.1. Lineage (NCBI taxonomy): Bacteria > Pseudomonadati > Pseudomonadota > Gammaproteobacteria > Pseudomonadales > Pseudomonadaceae > Pseudomonas > Pseudomonas sp. S35. The sequence continues at coordinate 5,877,073 of NZ_CP019431.1, read as the reverse complement.
TAATGCCGGTCAAGCCAGCAACCTATGATCAGGCGCTGTTGGGACAATCTGCCTGCAGCTGAGATGGTCATTACCGAACGGGCGTGAGCGAGTTTTTTATGTCGTCGAGGACAGCCCGGGCTTGACAATCCCGATCCGGCCGAGGGGTAGCGAGTTAGGTGCTGAATCAGGAAAAATGTAAACAACCCGTGCCTCCAATCCTGTTGTGTTTACGGTTTTTTGGAAGCAGCCACGCTTATGATGTCTATGGCCTTGATCTCAAAGATAATCCGCGTTGTTGACAGTTTTCAGGTGAATAGAACCTTTCTAGGATATAGCTCGGAGCAATCCGTAAAGCGGTGCCGAAAAGCCTCGTGAGCCTTGCTCCCGGGGCTTTTTTTTGGCGATCAGGCACGACTTTGAAGCCGCCGACGAAGTTGATCTGGTGTGCGAACGCTACCCGCCGCTCATGATAGACAGCAGCGATTTTAAGGCCCCCGTATGTGCCGCTCCTGGCATTTGTCCTCGTGGGTCACAAGATTTAGGCTGTAGCCAACCTCTAAAAAGAAGGAAAGCCACGATGACCTGGTCTGCCAAGCAGTACACGATGTTCGAGCAACAGCGCACCCGTGCGGTGCGTGATCTGGTTGCCGCTATTCCCAATAGTGAGGTGAGCACTGCCGTCGACTTGGGTTGCGGCCCTGGCAATTCCACGCAAGTGTTGGCTGAGCGCTTCCCTCAAGCGCATGTCACCGGTATGGACAGCTCTGATGACATGCTGACCGATGCCCGCCAACGCTTGCCGAAACTGAGCTTTGAACTGGCAGACATCGGCGCCTGGAACCCCGCGCAATCATTCGATGTGATCCTCGCCAACGCCTCCCTGCAATGGCTGCCGGACCACGCCACGCTCTATCCACACTTGGTCAAGCAACTGAACCCCGGCGGTACGCTAGCGGTGCAAACCCCGGACAATCTCGACGAGCCTGCACACCGGCTGGCTCGCGAAGTGGCGGCACACGGGCCGTGGGCGGCCAGGATCGGTGCGGTCAAACACAATGAGCGCCACCCCGCGAGCTACTACTACGAACTGCTGAGCAAACACTGCAGCACCGTGGATGTATGGCGCACCACCTACCAGCACCCGCTGGCGGATCACGCTGCGGTGGTCGAGTGGTTTAAAGGGACCGGGTTGCGGCCATTTCTCGCGCCGCTATCCGATAGCGAAAAAGTCGCCTTCCTACAGGAGTATCAGGCACGGATTACCCAGGCATATCCAGCCCTGGCGGATGGCACCGTATTACTGCCATTCCCGCGCCTGTTTATCGTCGCGACCCGCTGATCGCACAGAGGCAAGCAGTGGTCAGGCTGCCGCTGCTTGCGCCTTCAAATACTCATCCGCCGACACCACACCGGCATAACCAAACGCCAGCGACGCCATGTATGCGGCATGCACCTGCGCGGCCGGAATCACCTGGCCATTGAATTCCAGATCGCGGGTGGCACAGGCGTCATGAATCACCGTGACCGTGTAGCCCAGGTCTGCCGCCGCCCGCACCACGGCATCGACGCACATGTGGCTCATGCTGCCGACCACCACTAACTCGGTGATGCTGCGTTGTTCCAGCAGGGCACGTAGATTGGTTTCGCGAAACGAATTCACGAAGTGTTTAAGCACCACGGGTTCATTGCTTTCGTTCAGTACCTTCGGATGCAAATGGGCGCCTTGCGACCCTGGCGTGAAGAACGGTGCATCCTCGGACGTGAACTCATGGCGCACATGAATCACCGCATCGCCCGCCTGGCGAAAAGCCTGGAGCACTTGTACCGCCTTGTCTGCCGCCGCTTCCACGCCATCAAGCGGCCACTTGCCCTGAGGGAAGTAGTCGTTCTGGATATCGATTAGGATGAGCGCTTGCTTGGCCATGAGTATTGCCTCGTGATGGGTTGATGGGCCCAGTATCTTAGCTGGCGCCGACGCCGGGCATTGGCTGCGCCGACAATAACAGGGGGAAAACTGACAATGGCCGTGGTTGAGCTAGGGGTGTTGATCTACCAGGGGGCGCAGTTGGCGGCCGTGCATGGCCTGACCGATCTGTTTGGGGTGGCCAACCGGATCGCCGCCGAGCATCAATCTGCACAACTGCCGCTGCTGCGGATCAGTCATTGGCAGGTGGATGCCGCTGGCAATCCGACGCGAGTCTTCGACAGCCACCCAGGCCCCGACCAGCCAATGATGGCCGTGCTGGTGCCACCGTCGATTGGCGAATTCACCGAAGAACAAACGCCGCCTGCGCTGTTGGAATGGATTCGCCAGCAACACGCGGCCGGCACGGTGCTCGGCGGGGTGTGCATTGGTTCGATCATGCTGGCGCGCAGCGGTCTGCTGGATGGGCGCAGCGCCACGACCCACTGGTCCTCCGCCCAGTCCTTTGCCGCGCGTTACCCGGCCGTGCGCCTGGAGGCGGACAAACCCATCGTCGATGACGGCGACCTGATTACCACGGCCGGGCTGATGGCCTGGTCGGAGCTGGGCCTGCGCCTGGTCGATCGGCTGATGGGGCCGAGCATCGCTGCCGACACGGCACGCTTTCTGGTGATCGAACACAGCGACAGTGCCAGCCAATGTGGCAGTAACTTCGCGCCGATCCTCGGGCATGGCGACGGGGCCATCCTCAAGGTTCAGCACTGGTTACAGGCCAGCGGCGCGGTGGATGTGTCCGTCACGTCGATGGCGCAGGAGGCGGGGCTGGAGCAGCGCACCTTCCTACGGCGTTTTCGCGGCGCCACAGGCCTGAAACCCACCGAATACTGCCAACACCTGCGCGTGGGCAAAGCACGGCAAATGCTGGAGTTCACCAACGGCACCATCGACTATATCGCCTGGACGGTGGGCTACCAGGACCCCAGCGCCTTTCGCGCCACCTTCAAGAAAATCACCGGTCTGGCGCCTAGCGAGTACCGCAGCCGTTTTGGGGTGTGAATCGTGCAGAACACCGTGCAGCCGCCGGCCTGTCGTGCAGAATAAAACAGGCCAACTGCCATCGGTTTTTCAGTAACTGATTGATTTCAAAACGCTCCCACCCACACCTGTTTTGGCCTGATCCCTGCAGCCTTCCTGATACACACATGGCGGGAAGGCCAAGGGGGACGCATGACCCCGACACAACGCAAGCAATGGGTGGTCGCTCACTCCACGCGAGAGGGCGCGCCCCAGCATGAGGTCGACACCAACCACGCCCTGGCCCGCTGGCTGGCGCATATTCTCGGGCTTAAATTCGGTGGCCACTACAACCCGCAAAAACATGCGGGTCGTGAGCTTTACCTGCTGCCCACGCAAACCCTGGTGGGGCCGGCGCACGCCCGTGCACTTAACATCAAAGGCCCCGAAGACTTGTGGGGCGGCTATGTCGATCACGACTTCATCTGCACCAAAGCTATCAGCCACGGTGTGCTGAGCTCTGAGGCCACAGCGCCAGAGGGCTGGTCACCGTTGTTCTGCGAGCGGGTGAGGAACGTCGTGTTGGACGGCCTCAGTGTATTCGCGCTTGAAGACGCACTCCCTGCCGCCGCCCATTTGCTCGACGACGGGCCGATCCGCTTGAAACCGGTACACGCCTGCGCCGGCCGTGGCCAGGAAGTTATCCACAGCCTTGACGCCTTCAAGGTCGTGCTGGCCCGACCCGAAGCTGCGCAGCTGTTCAATGAAGGCGTGGTGCTGGAACAAGACCTGCACGATGTGGTCACCCATAGCGTGGGCCAGAGCTTTATTGGCGATCACGTATTCAGCTACTGCGGCCAGCAATACCTGACCAAGGACGGGCAGGGCGAAGGCGTCTATGGCGGCTCCGACCTGCTGATCGTGCCGGGTTATTACGAAGATTTGCTAAAGCTCGATCTGCCCGACGACGTACGCCTGGCCATTGAGCAAGCCCAAGTCTTCGATGCGGCGGCGGACGAAGCCTACCCTGGCTTCTATGCCTCGCGGCGGAACTACGACATCGCCCAAGGCCTCGATCACCACGGCCAGCGCCGCAGTGGCGTGCTCGAACAATCCTGGCGCATGGGCGGCGCCAGCAGCGCGGAGGTCGCGGCGCTGCAGAGCTTCGTCAACAATCCGGGCCTTAACGCCATTCATGTGTCTTCGGTAGAAACCTACGTGGACCAGGCGCTGCCAGCGGATGCCATTGAGGTGTACCGCGGCCCGGCCGAGAACAGCGACTTTCTTCTCAAGTACGTGACGGTTAAATCTTATGACGGCTAGAAGCGAAAGCATTGCGATCGACATCGACGACGAGCAAATGAGCGGCACCTTCCTGAGCCCCAAATCCAAAGTGCCGGGCGTGTTGTTCGTGCACGGCTGGGGAGGTAGCCAAGAGCGGGACCTGGAGCGCGCCAAGGGCATCGCCGGCCTCGGCTGTGTGTGCCTGACCTTCGACCTGCGCGGCCACGCCGGCACCGGCATTCCATTGAACCGCGTCACCCGCGAAGACAACCTGCGTGACCTGTTGGCGGCCTATGACCGGCTGCTCGCCCACCCGGCCATCGACACCTCGGCGGTGGCGGTGGTGGGTACCAGTTACGGCGGTTACCTGGCCGCAATCCTCACCTCACTGCGTCCGGTGCGCTGGCTGGCGTTGCGCGTACCGGCGCTGTACCGCGATCAGGAATGGCTCAAGCCCAAGCGCGACCTGGATAAGATCGATCTGATGGATTACCGCAACACCCTGGTGCATGCCCAGACCAATCGCGCCTTACACGCCTGCGCAGCGTTTACCGGTGATGTGCTGATTGTCGAATCGGAAACCGACGACCACGTGCCCCACGCCACCATCATGAGCTACCGCGCGGCGTGCCAGCAGACGCATTCCCTGACTCACCGCATCATCGATGGCGCTGACCATTCCCTCAGCGACCCGGTGTCCCAGCAGGCCTACACCTCGATCCTGGTGGACTGGATCACCGAAATGGTGGTCGGCGAGCGGTTGAGCATCATCCAATCCCGGTAGTGCGTTCAGGCGGGTGTTTTTTTCACCCGCAACGCCTTGGCCTTGGCTTCCACGCCCAGGTACATCACCAAGGCGATCAGCAGCGGGCAGATGAAGTAGATCGCCCGGTACGCAATCAACCCGGCCAACAAGCTGCCTCGCGATGCCTCATGCTGTAACAACCCGATAAACACTGCCTCCAGCACCCCCAGCCCGGCGGGGATGTGCGTTATCACCCCGGCAATCGCGCTGATCAGCAACACGCCAAGGACCAGCGGGTAGTCCAATTTGGCCGGCAGCAGGGTAAAAATCACCGCAGCCATCAGTGACCAATTCAAGGCGCCCAAGGCCAGTTGCAAGCACGCCATGCGCAGCGACGGCAGGTTGATCTCGATGCCGCGAATCGACCATGCACGCTTGGTCGAAAACTGGCACGCCGCCAGATAACCCAGGCTGGCCAACACCAGCACCACGCCCACCCCTTGCAACGCGCCGCTGCTCAGTTTCCAGCCCGGCGGCATGGTCACCAGCCCGCTGCTGAACACCACGCCGGCCAATGCCATGTAGCCAAACCAATTAGTCGCCAGGCTCAGGCCGAGGATCTTGGCGATATTGCCGTTGCTCACCCCCAGGCGCGAATACAGGCGGTAGCGCATGGCGATGCCGCCGACCCACGCGCTGAGGTTGAGGTTGAACGCGTAGCTGATGATCCCCACCGGCAGGATCTGCTTGCAGCGCAACGGCTGGCGGATGTAGGTGCGGCCGATCAGATCGAAGCAGGCGTAGACGATAAAGCTGCACAGGGTCAGCGCGCCTGCGATCAGCAAGGTGCGCAGTTTGAACTCACCCAGTGTCTGGACCACCTCGCTCCAGTCGATCCGGCGCGCAAGCAAGGTGAACAGCACGATCAGCAGCAGGAAGAAGGCGAGGGTCAGTGGTTTTTTCCAGCGCTTGAAACGCTCAGCTGTCATGGGGCTGACCCTCGTGCACAAAGGGTTTCAAACGCGGCTTGTGTGCGGGCAACCAGCCGGTCAGCGCGGGGAAATGGCGCATCACATGAAACACCAGGAAACCTACGGTCAATCGCCACAACCACAGGCGGGGCTTGCGGTTTTCCGGCATGGTCTGGCAGTGATTTTTACTGAGCACTTCAAGGCGCTCGTACAGGTGCTGATTGAACCCTCGATCGCGGATCAACACGTTGGCTTCCAGGTTCAGCGCCAGGCTCAGCGGGTCAAGGTTGCTCGAACCCACCGTGCTCCACTCGTCATCCACCAGCGCGACCTTGCCGTGTAGCGGGCGCTGGCAGTATTCGTGAATCACCACGCCGTCCTTGAGCAGGTAGTCGTAGAGCATGCGCGCCGCCAGCTTGGCCAGCAGCACGTCGGGTTGGCCCTGCATGATCAATTGCACCTGCACGCCACGGCGCGCCGCGTTGCGGATTTCCCGCAACAGGCGGTAGCCGGGGAAGAAATACGCGTTGGCGATCACTGCGCGGTGTTGGGCCTTGCTCAAGGCATGGATATACGCCTCTTCGATATCGTCGCGGTGTTGCAGGTTGTCGCGGTAGATCAGCCGCACCAAGCCGTCGCCGCTCTCGCTCGACCACGCGCAAGGCCGTTGCTGGCGCCGCCGCCAACCGCGCCGCTTGCGCACCTGGCGACCACTTTGCGCCAGGGCGAAATGATGCAGGTCGGCCACCGCCGGGCCAACGACCTGCACCGCATAATCCTGTTTGGCCTCGGGGCCGAAATCCGCCAAGTGGTCGGCAGAGAAATTGATCCCGCCGATAAACCCCACGCTGGCGTCCACCACCACGATCTTGCGGTGCAGCCGGCGAAACCAGTTGGTGCGCATCCCCAAGGTCTTGGACGCCGGGTCGAACATCTGCACCGTTACCCCGGCCTCGGCCAGTTCACCGAGAAACCCCGGGCTCAACTCGCCGCAGCCAAACCCATCCAGGCTGACCACCACCTTCACCCCACGCTGCGCTGCCTCGATCAGGATGCGTTGCAGCGCATGGCCGACCTTGTCTTCGAAGAGAATAAAGGTCTCCAGCAGGATCTCACTCCGGGCCTGGCGCAGGGCTTCGAAGACCTTGGGGAAGTAGGCTTCGCCGTTCTCCAGCAACTCGATTTGATTACCGCTTTGCCAGCCGTAATCCAGGTCGCGGGCCTTGGCTTCGTCCGGCGGCTGGTCGGTGGAAATATGCTCGACCACAACGTTCATAGCTCGATCTCCACCGACAGCGGTACGTGGTCTGACAGATGGGACCACGGCCGAGTGGTCAGTACCCTAGGGTTGTGCACCTTCACGTTGCGCACATAAATGCGGTCCAGCGGTAGCAACGGCAGGCGCGCCGGGAAGGTGCGCGCCGGTTTGCCCAGGGTGTGCACGAACACCTCGGTAAGACCGCTTTGGTTCAAGTCGGCACGCTGGCGCCAGTCGTTGAAATCGCCGGCGACCACCAGCGGCGCATCGGCGGGAATCTCGCGGATGCGTTGCTCCAGCAGGCGCAACTGCTGCTGGCGATGCACCTCGCGCAAGCCTAGGTGAATACAGATCGCGTGCACCTCCTGCCCAGTCCCTGGCAGGCGCAACACGCAATGCAGCAGGCCACGGTTTTCATGGCCGCTTTGGGAGATGTCGAGGTTGTCGTAGCGCACGATCTGGAATTTCGACAGCAGCGCGTTGCCGTGGTCGCCGTGGGGGTAGACCGCATTGCGCCCGTAAGCGAACTGCGGCCAGATGCTGTCGGCGAGAAACTCGTACTGCGGCATGTTCGGCCAATCGCTGTAGCGCTGTGGATGGCGCTCGTGGGTGCCGTGGATTTCCTGCAGGAACACCATGTCCGCGCCCACACTGCGCACCGCTTCGCGCAGTTCGGGCAGGATGAAGCGTCGGTTCAGGGCAGTGAAACCCTTGTGGATATTGACCGTCAGTACCGTAAATCGGCTGATGGCGACGCTGGGGGTTACGGGCACCCAGTCGGGAATCGCAGTCATGAGTACTCCTCTTCAGCGTGGCAAGGCGTCTTACATGGCTGACTGCGCACAGCGTGGGAAAGTTTCGAGCGTCCTACAGGCGGCGTGGGTGCGGGATGACAAGTCCGCTTTGTAATAAACAAAGAGTTACACTTGGTGTTGAAATGCCATCAGTGACGTGATCAAATTCCGCGCGATTCACTCTTTTCAACGATTTTGCAGGGCCTGTTCATGGATGATGCCGCTGACGCCGTTCTAGCGTTGGCAGTGGGGTCGGCGGCTCTTTTTATGAAGGCCGGACCCATCACGTGAATACTTCCCTTACCCGAAAGATCAGCCTGCTGGCCGGCGCCATCGCGCTCAGTGGCTGCGCGACGCTCAACGATGCGGGCAAAAACTACGGCACGGCCATTGGCTGCGCCGGTGGTGCACTGCTTGGTGCCGGCCTGACCTACGCGATCACCGGTGATGCAAAAAAAGCCATCATCGGCGGCGGAGTGGGCGGTGCCGCGGGCTGTGTGGCGGGCAACCTGTGGCAGAACCGTTTGCAGGAACTGGAGCGCGTCGCCAAGGAAGAGAACCTGAATATCCAGGTGCAAACCTTGCAAAGCCAGGAAGTCGCCACCGGTACCGCACGGGCGCCTGCGCCGACCGAAGCGGGCATCGTTGCCCAGGTGCAGGACGAAGGCATGTTCGCCACCGGCAGCGCGCAATTGAGCACCAACGGCCAGCGCCAGGTGCGCAAGTTGGCCGCCGCGTTCGCGCCCAAGCAGGGCCAGAACAGCCAGGCGGCGATTCTGGTCGTCGGCCACACCGACGCCACCGGCAGCGCCGCCACCAATCAACGGTTGTCCGAGCAGCGTGCCCGCGCCGTGGCGTCGATCCTCGCCGAGCAAGGCATCGCGCCGCAGCGCATGTTCTTCCAGGGAGCGGGGGCTTCGCGGCCGATCGCCGACAACAGCGACGTGCAGCAACGCGGCAAGAACCGTCGGGTTGAGATCGTTGAAGTGACCGACCGCAACATGCTGGTCAAACGGGTCAATGCCGAACAAAACAACAGCAAGTACCTGGCGCACGGCACCTCGACCGAGCCCACGCGTACTGTCGCCAGTGCACCGAAAAACAAGCCCGCTGCCACAACCAAGCCGGCTGCCGAGAGCAAACCCGCTGACGCCGGCACCGCGCTGGTCGACTTCGGCGGCCAGCCGGCCAGCGATGCGCGCTGGACCCTGGCCCAAGGCATCGCGCCGAAAAAAGCCGGGTTTGCCCTGGTCAGCAGCGCACACGCCAACGACCTGCCCAACAGCAGTTGCGAGGCCGACCGCCCGCGTGAAACCGGCAAAGTGTTCAACCTCGCCAGCGGCAAGGCACTCGACACCCAAGTCACCACCGAATACCTGCCGGGCTACAACAACCGCGTGTGGGCCAATTTGGTCAATGGTCACCTGGTGACCTTGTCGCCGGTTTCGATCCTGCGCGATGGCGCCAGCGTCGACCGCCAACCCTTCATCGAAGTGGTCAAGGGTTACAGCGAAGGCAATCGCAAGTCGATCAAGAGCAAGGCCGTGGCCAACACCTATGAAGGTGAGGACCTAGTGCTCTATCGGGTGTTCATCCAGGACCCCAAGGCACCGGTGTCGTGTATCGACGTGGTGTTCAGCAAGAAAAATTCCGAAGCCACTGACGGTGCGTTGTTCTACCCCCGCAGCCGTGAAGCCTTCACCACCCGTTTCGTGCCGATTCGCGCATAAGTCTCAAGGAATACACCATGGAAGAGTTCAGCTTCAATGCGCTGACGGCCCTGCTCTGGGCCAACAAGTTGATCACCGGGCTGGTGATTTCCACCCTGCTGGCCGCCATCCTGATTCAGGCGTACTGGGACAAGGTGGGCTATTTCGTCATGCGCGTGTGGCATGGCGTGCCGGTGATCGGCAAGGTTGCGCGCTTGTCCAAGCAAAGCCTGATGCTCGACGCTCACGGCTGGCCTAAATCCGAAAGCGAACTGTGCGATGCCTACTATTCGCGCTACGAAAAGATTGGCGCGGCAAACGTCGATTTCTTCAACAAAAGCGAATCCTACCTGCGCACCATCGGTGAGCGTGGCCGCCGCGAGCGGCCGTTCTGGGTATTTGCCCTGATCTTCATGCTGATCATGTTCGAGGCCGTGGGTTTCGCCTACGTGCTGGTGCCGTTCATCAACCAGAACCTGTCGGCCAACGACCAAAGCTGGATGGGTTGGTTGTTTGCCTTCCTGCTGGCGGTCGCCTCGGCGATCCTGGCGGAAGTCACCGGCCGCGCCGCCCACAAGAACGCGCTGATCAGCAAGGCCCGCCACTGGTGGGAAAACGACAGCGACAGCGATCGCCCAAACCAGCTCAAAGAGTTGCCGGGCATCGGTATCAAAGACACCGACAGCGACAAGGACGGCAAGGATTACAACCGCATCCTGGCGCGCATCAACACCAACCACACCGTGACGCCGAGCCGTGGCTGGATGATCACCACCGGTATCTGGATTGCGATTATCGCGGTCGCGGCGTTCGGTATCCGCACCATGCAGCTCAAGAGCATCGAGACCGAAATGGTCGGCAGCCCCCATGCCTTCGCCCAGCAGAATTACGACTCGGCCAGCCCGTTCGAGCTGCCGGCCGATTCGGCGGCGATCAACGATCAGGCCGACAAGCAAACCCTGACCGACAAGATGGACGCGATCCGCAAAGCCTCGCTGATCACCTTCATCGTGCTGTCGGTGATCTACATCGCGATTCAGATCACCAGCATCTGGCTGGCCTCGATCTTCGGGTTTGCCGGGGTTGAATCCAAGACCGCCTGGGAGCACACCCACAAGTTCTCCAGCGGCGAAGCCCTGGAAAACTGGATGCAAAGCCAGCGCGTGGAAATCGCCTCCCATGCCGATCACAAACTGAGCAAGTTGCAGCTCAAGCTCGCCGGGCGCACCACCACCAACGCCCAGCAGCAGGCAGCGTTGACCACCGCACACAATCGCAGCTTCGAGACCTTCGTGGCGCGCAAGCAGGCGTTGCCGGCCAATCCGCAACCGGTGGCCAAACCCGCCAGTGTTCCGGTGGCCCCGGTGGTCGCGGAAGTCGCGGCACCAGCACCAGCACCTGTGCAGGTACCTGTCGCGTCGTCGGAAGGTCTCGATGCCCTTCGCGGCAAAGACCTGACGGCCTACAGCGAAGAACAACTGGCAACCATCAGCCGCGCCAAAGGCCACGCCCTGGAAGATGTGCTGGCGCTGCGTGCTGAACAACAGTTGCTCAAAGACTTTGACGCCACAGGTGCCTGAATGATGATCCCGCGCTTTTTCTGTGCCCTGTTGCTGGCGCCTTTGATGGCGGTGGCCGGCGAACGCAACGACATCCCGGATTGCTACCCGTACGCCAAGGTCACTGAGTTTCGTCCGGTTGCTGCTGGCCGCGAGTTGACGGTGATCATTGATCAAACGATCCCGATGCCCGAGGTGATCCAAAAGGCCACCTGGGCCCAGGTGCAGCGCTTTGTACAGCCGGGCGACAAGGTTCGGCTGTACAGCTTCTCGGCGTTTTTGCCGGGGCAATTCATGCAATTGCGCTTTGCCGGTGAGCTCAACCAGGGCATTGACGAAAAAGTCCGCGAGCGGGTCGGCATGCAATCGCTGCGCACCTTCGACACCTGCCTTGCCGAGCAGCGTGGTTTTTTCAACAAGACCTTTGGCAAGGTGTTCGTGACCACGCTGCGCGAAGCCTCCGAAGATATTGCGCGCAGTGAGATCTTCCAGTCGCTGCGTGATATCGGCAACGACCTGGGCCAGCAACCGGCCCAGGAGCGTGTGGTGCTGTTGATCTCCGACATGCTGGAAAACAGCGACTTCGGCAGCTTCTACGCCAACAACCGGATTCGTGACCTGCAACCCGACGCCGAGCTCAAGCGCATCGCGGACAAGGGCCTGTTCGCCGACCTGCAAGGTGCGCGGGTCTACGTGGCCGGTGCGGCGCTGGTGACCAAGGACGTCAAGCAGGCCTATCGCTCCGGTAAGACCATTCAAGCGCTGGAAGGCTTCTGGAAAGGCTATTTCGCCGGCTCCAACGCACAGTTGGTGGCGTTTGGCGCGCCGAGCCTGAATGTCGACCTGAAGTGAACGATCCCCGCTGAAACCCGTCAGTTCCTTACAGACCCTGCTGTAAGGAACCCGGTGTTTTGCTGAATCTAAAAACTGCATTACTGCTCGGCGCGCTGCTGTTTTGCGGCAGCAGCGCACTCTACGCGGCGGCGGCGCCCGAACCCGAGGCGCCGGCCAAGCCGGAGCTGCTGGTGGAGGGCGGCCTGCTCGGGGCGATCAGTTCGAGCATCGATGATGTGCAGGACAAGCTCGATCTCAATCAAAACCTCGTCGACGCCTGGCGCCTGCGTGCGGACCGGGCGGCGGATGAAGTAGGGCGGTTGGTCGACCAAACGTCAGCACGTTCGCCGTGGAGCGTCGCCGGGGATTTCTTGTTGCTGTCCGGGGTGTGGGTTGGCGCGTTTACGCTGTTGACCTTGCTGGCGCGGTTTTTCGTGCGGCGCTTGAGCCGCCGCCGTTTTTTTGAACAGCGCGCACGTCTGCAAGCGGTGCTGGGCTATGTATTGCCCTACACGCTACCGGCACTGGTCTGCCTGCCACTGACGCTCTATGTCAGCCACTTCCTTGCCACCTCGGTCGGCCGGGCGCTGGCGCTGTGTTTTGCCTACGCGACCAGCAGCGGTATTTTTTCCACCTCGATGTTGTTGTGCGTCATCGTCATGTTCAACGTCGGCCACAAACGTCCGGCGGTGCAGATCATCCGCGATTACTGCCCCAAGCCGCTGTTCCTGATCGGCTTCCTCGCCGCCCTCAGCGATGCCCTGACCAGCCCGCAGATCGCCCGCCAGATCGGCGGCAATATCACCAGCAGCATCGCAGTGTTTACCGGGCTGTTCGCGGCGGTGATCTTCGGTGTGCTGGTGGTGCGTTTGCGTCGCCCGGTCGCGCATTTGATCCGTAATCGACCGCTGGCCCAGCGCCTTAAACACCCTGCGTTGCAGCAATCGCTGCGGGTGTTTTCCGGGCTGTGGTATTGGCCGATTCTGTTGATGGTGCTGGTCTCGGCGATCAACCTGATCGGCGCCGGTGACGATAACCAGAAAGCCCTGCGCTGCGCGTTGTTCACCACGATTCTGCTGATCGGCACCGTGTTCCTGAGTACCGTGCTGCAACACCTGTTCAAGTCGCCCAGCCAGGTGGCGATCCAGCGCAGCAGCGCCTACAAGGAGCGCTTTCTCAGCTTGTTGCACGCGATCCTGCGCATCGTCATGGCCATCGCGTTTATTGAAATCCTCGGGCGGATCTGGGGTGTGTCGCTGTTCGAGTTTGCCCAGCGCAACTCGGTAGGGCGGGCGATCAGCGACTCCTTGAGCAGTATCGGCCTGATCCTGCTGATGACCTGGCTATTCTGGGTGGTGCTCGACACGGCGATCCAGGAAGCGCTGAAACCGCCGGTCAACAAGCGCTCCAGCCGCCAACCGAGCACACGGGTGAAAACCATCCTGCCGCTCCTGCGCAATGCGGTGAAAATTATTCTGGTGGTGATCTGTGCAATTACCACGATGGCCAACCTGGGCATCAACGTCGCGCCGCTGCTGGCCGGTGCCGGGGTGGTCGGCCTGGCGATCGGTTTCGGTTCCCAGCAGTTGGTGCAGGACGTAATCACCGGGCTGTTCATCATCATTGAAGACACGCTGTCCATCGGCGACTGGGTGGTGCTCGACTCCGGCCACGCCGGCACCGTCGAAGGCCTGACCATCCGTACCTTGCGCCTGCGCGACGGCAAGGGGTTTGTGCATTCGGTGCCGTTTGGGCAGATCAAGGCCGTCACCAACCAGTCGCGGCAATTTGCCTATGCGTTCTTCTCGGTGCAGTTCACCTACGACACCGATGTGGACAAGGCGGTGGAGTTGATTCGCGAGGCGGGGCAGTCGATCCGCGACGATGTCTTCCTCAAATACAACCTGCAAGGCCCGCTTGAAGTGTTTGGCGTCGACAAGATGGACCTCAATGGCGTGGTGCTTACCGCGCAGTTCCGTACGGTATCGGGTGGGCAATATGCGGTGAGTCGCGCGTTTAACCAGCGCTTGAAAAAGCTTGTGGATAACTGTGCCGAGGTGCACTTCGCACAAACTTATCCACAGCAGGTCATGGTGCCCCAGCGTGCAGCGCTGGAGCATGAGCCCGCAGAGCCCGGTGCCAAGACACTTAATCCGTGACGGTTGCGCTACAAACCCGCAAAATGCAACGATTCTGGCAAATGCCAGCGGCAAGGCCCACGGGCCTGTCGACCATAGCCATCGTTCCAAACAGACCGGGCCTGCTCAATCTATGCGAATGCGCCTTATGTTACTGGGCGGCGGGAATGCCCTCGGGCAGGCGCTGATTCGCCTCGGTGCAGAGGAAGACATCGGTTTCCTCGCCCCCAAACCGCCCCAAGACGGCTGGGATGCCGCGAGCCTCACCCAATTGCTCGACGACACCCGTCCCGATGCCTTGATCAACCTCGCCTACTACTTCGACTGGTTCCAGGCCGAAGCCGTCAGCGAAACCCGTCTGGCCGCCCAGGAGTTCGCCATCGAACGCCTGGCCGAACTGTGCCAGCACCACAACATCACCTTGCTGCAACCGTCCAGCTACCGCGTTTTCGATGGCTCCCGCGCCACCGCCTACAGCGAAAAGGATGAGCCGGTGCCCCTGGGCTTGCGTGGCCAGGCGTTGTGGCGGATCGAACAGAGTGTGCGCGCCACCTGCCCGCAACACGTGCTGCTGCGTTTTGGCTGGCTGCTCGATGACAGTGTTGACGGTACCCTCGGGCGCTTTCTGGCCCGGGCCGAGAAACCCGATGAATTGCTGATGGCGGATGACCGGCGTGGCAACCCTACGCCGGTGGATGATGCGGCGCGGGTGATCATCTCGGTGCTCAAGCAACTCGATTGCGCGGCGCCGCTGTGGGGCACTTACCATTACGCTGGCCAGGAGGCGACCACGCCGTTGGCGCTGGGTCAGGCGATTCTTACCGAGGCGCGCAATTTCCACCCGTTGCCCATTGAATCACCCACCGCCCAGGCCCACGCGGCCCGGCCGGACGCGGCGGATGAACCGCAACACGCGGTGCTGGCCTGCAAGAAAATCCTGCATACCTTTGGCATCAAGCCACGGGCGTGGCGGGCGGGGCTTCCGGCACTGTTGGATCGGTTCTACCGCCACAGCTGACACACCACAAAACCCAATGTGGGAGGGGGCTTGCCCCCTCCCACATTGGGTTTTGTGGTGTTTGTGAAATGTGGCTTAGAACTTGTAGCCGATACCCACCATGTAGACCATCGGGTCCACGTCCACATTGACCTTGGCGCGAGTGCCCGGCGCCACGGCGTTGTTTTCCACTGTGGCCTTGGTGCTGATATCGATGTAGCGCGCCTGGGCGTTGATCATCCACTTGTCGTTGATCATATAGTCCGCACCGATCTGCGCGGCCCAACCCCAGGAGTTCTCGGCCTTGAAGTTGCTGAAGCCTGCGCCCTGGGCACGGCTGCCGACGTGTTCGTCGTAGATCCAGGTGTAGTTGATGCCGGCGCCAACATACGGTTGGAAGGCGGACTTGTTGTCCAGTGGGTAGTACACGACGCTCAGGGTCGGCGGCAGGTGTTTCAGGGTGCCGAGCTTGCCGTTGGCAGCGCCGAGTGCGGTGCCCTTGATCTTCACGTCATGCTCGAACGGCGTGGCCGCCAGCAACTCGATACCAACGTGGTTGGTCAGCATGTAGGCGAAGTTCAAGCCCAACTGGGTGTCGCTGCTCATGGTCGCCTTGCCGCCCAGGTTGGCACCGGCCAAGGGGCCCTGGTCGACCTTTACGTGGCCACTGTCGGCCTTCGGGTTCACGGTGATTGCACCGGCACGAACCAGAATGTCGCCGGCTTCGTGAGCATGGGCAACGGGGGCGACGAGGGCGAGCGCGAAGAGGGACGCGCCGAGCAGAGACTTGTTCATGGGAGCTCCAAAGGACGTTTAAAAGTTGTACGTCCAATGGTAAAGATCGTTCCGTTCGGTCTGTTGACTCAGCTCAATGAAAGGGCGATCAGCGTTATTCCGGCAGTTCGTAGATGTAAATCTTCTCGGCATCCATCTGGTAGCCGGCGTCGGCCAACTCGCTGGTAGACGGTTTGACCTGCATCGCACCTTCGATCCAATACGGCTGATACAACTCATCGAGCTTCACGCCGATTTCGCTTTTCACATGCACGATCTGGTTCGACGGCGGTGGCGGTACGTGGATGCACGCGCCGAAATACGGCACCAGCAAAAACTCGGTGGTGCGGCCTTCCTCGCTGACTTCCAACGGCACGATATAACCTGGCAGGCGAATGTGCTGGCCATCGAGGCTCTGCACCACCGGGGCGTTGGGCAGGTCCTGTTTGGCCGCAGGCGCGGCTTCGACGGACAGGGCGTCAGCCATGTTCGACAGGTCGTGCAGCGGTTTCATATTGGGAACTTCCGGCGGCGCGTCCGCTGGGATCATCTCCTGCCAGGACAGATCCTTGGGCTGCTCTTCGGCCCAGGCGGGCACCGCCATCAGCAGCAACAGGGCAAACAGGGCACGACGCATGGGAGCCTTCCTCATAAACGTATGGACAGGCCATCGGCCAAGGATTGTCGATAGGCACGCCACGCAGGCACGCTGCCCATCAACAGCGCAGCGGCCAGGATACCGGCGAGCAAGGTCCATTCATATTCGCTCGGCCAGGACATCGGCAGGTCCAGCCCATAATTGGCTTGCAAATACCCGCGCGAGGCGCCGATGCACACGTACAGCAAGCCGACGCCGGCGATCACGCCGGACAAAGCCAGGGCGAACGCTTCGAAGATCAGCAATGTCGCGATATGCCACGGCCGTGCACCCACCGAGCGCAGGATCGCCATTTCGCGCCGCCGCTCGTTGAGGCTGGTGAGGATGGCGGTGAGCATGCCAATCAAACCGGTCAGCACCACGAACAGCGAGATCACGAACAGCGCTTTTTCGGCGGTGCCCATCATGCTCCACAGCTCTTGCAACGCCACGCCCGGCAGGATCGCGAGCATCGGCTCACCGCGAAATTCGTTGATCTCCCGTTGCAGGGCAAAGGTGGAAATCTTGTTGTTCAGGCCGAGCATGAACGCGGTGATGGCTTGCGGGGTCAGGTCCATGTTGCGCGCTTGGTCGGCACTGATGCGGCCTTTGCCCTGGGCCGGCACACCGTTGTGCCAGTCGATATGGATCGCTTCCATGCCGCCGAGGCTGATATGCAGCGTGCGGTCCACCGGCGTGCCGGTGCGCTTGAGAATACCGACCACGGTGAACGGTTTGTCATCGTGCTTGACCAGGCTGACCACCGCCACGCCGTGGGCCAGGACCAGTTTGTCGCCGAGCTTGTAATGCAGCGCCTCGGCCACTTCGGCACCGAGCACCACTTCGAACGGGTCGGTGGCGAAGGCGCGGCCGCTGGCCAGTTCAAGGTTCTGCTTACGACCGTATTGGTAGTGCTCGAAGTAGGATTCGTTGGTGCCCATCACCCGGTAGCCGCGATGGGAGTCGCCGAGGGAGATGGGAATCGCCCATTTCACTTGGGGGCTGGCGGCGAAGTGCGCGTAGCTGTCCCAGCGGATATTGTTGGTGGCGTTGCCGATACGAAACACCGAATACAGCAGCAGATTGACCGAGCCGGAACGCGCGCCGACGATCAGGTCGGTGCCGCTGATGGTGCTGGCGAAACTGTTGCGCGCCTCCACGCGTACGCGTTCCACGGCGAGCAACAAGCAGACTGAAAGCGCGATGGCGAACGCGGTGAGGATCGCGGTAAAGCGGCGGTTAGCCAGGCTGGCCATAGCCAGACGAAACAAATACATCTCAAACCTCTGCGGGCGTGGCGGCGCGATTGAGTTCGGCCAGCGACAGGTTGCGGTCGAACAGCGGCGCCAGGCTCTGGTCATGGCTGACAAACAACAGGCTGGCGCCGGCGTCGCGGCATTCAGCGAACAACAGCTGAAGGAAGGCTTCGCGGGCGTCGTAGTCCAGGGCCGAGGTGGGTTCGTCGGCGATCACCAGTTCCGGTTGGCCGATGAGCGCACGGGCGGCGGCCACCCGCTGCTGCTGGCCGATGGACAGCGAATCGGCGCGACGCTCCAGCAGGTCTTTGTCCTTCAAGCCCAAATGCGCGAGTAACGTGGCGGCGGCTTGGTCGACACTGCCGTGGCGCTGCTTCGCCCGCTGCGCACGCAGTTTGGAAAAGTGGCAAGGCAACTCGACATTTTCGCGCACCGACAAAAACGGCAGCAGGTTGAACTGCTGGAAGACGTAGCCGGTGTGGTCGACGCGAAAGCGATCACGGGCGCCGGCCGAGAGCTCGGTCAGCTCCTGGCCGAGCAGGCGGATGCTGCCCCGGCTGGGTTTCTGCACGCCGCCCAACAGGCCCAGCAGCGTGGTCTTGCCACTGCCGCTCGGGCCTTTGAGAAACAGGGTTTCCCCCGCTTCCAGGCGGAACGCGGGGATGTCCAGCAACTGTGGGTGACCGGGCCAGTTGAAGCCCAGGTCGGACAGTTCGATCAGTGCTTGGGTCATGTGAACTCAGAACTTCAGGGTGGCTGCTGTGGCCGTGGCGTCGATACCTTGCTGGCCGCTCGGGCCGATCAGTTGTACCTGAATTTTCTGGGTGGCGGGGAAGGTCTTGAACACCTGGGTCAGGTCCAGGTTGCTCAACGCCGTCGGCGTGGCGCAGGTGAACTGGTAATGGGCGTGGATTTCGCTGTGGTCGTGGTGATGCTCGTGGGCGCCGTCTTTGGCGTCGTGGTCATGGTCATCATCCTCGTCGTGGTCGGCTTCTGGCTTGTCGCCGAACAACGGGCTGTTGAGTTCCTGGCTGCTGACCACACAACCGGCGGCCTTGGGCAGGTTGAACAAGGCCGCAGGGTTTTCCAGCTGTTTGCGCGCCGCGGCGACCTTGGCCTTGTCGGCAGCGGTGGTGGCAACGTGCTCGAAACCCACCAGGTTCATGGCCGGGCTGTCCAGCTCAAGCTCCAAGGCCTTGCCGTCGAGTACCGCGTTGAGGCGACCGACACCGTGCTCGTGGGCGCCGAGGCTGCCGTGTTCGTGGTCGTGATCATGTTCCTCGGCCGCATGGGCGATGGCCAGTGGCAGCAGGGCAAACGGCAAAGCGAGCAGCAGACGGCGCATGAGAGGTCTCCAGAATATGAAAGTTATGTTATGTGATCTTATAACAATTTGGCCGAGAGTTTGACCGCCCGCTTGGCGTTGCGCAAGCCGCATGGGAGCATGTCCGTCAGAAAAAAGTGCAGGAGTAAGGACGATGTTGCGAATTCGTGGAACCATCGGCGACCTGCCGGTGGACTTGACCCTGGAACTGGATGACGGCGATTGGGCTAAGTTGGGCGCGCAATTGCAGGCGACGCCAATGGCCAGCGCGGCCGCCGCGCCAGGCGCCCCGGTCAAACACACTGATGACCAATGGCAGAACGCCCAGGAGCTGTTGCGCAATGCCTCGCAACTCAGCGGCCTGGAACTGCTCGATCGATTGGAAGGTTTGGCGGGCGATGCCGCAGCGGGCAAGCGCCTGTTGGTGCGCCTGCGCCACAGCGCCAAGGTCAAGGTCAGCAGCGGCGGGGATACGCCGCTGTACAGTTGGATCGGCGATTAGTACAGCGCGGCAAACAACTTGCGGCGGTACACAGTGACCAGCGGGTGGTCATTGCCGAGCAGTTCGAACACCTGCAGCAAGGTCTTGTGCGGCAAGCCTTCGCTGTAGCTGCGGTTGCGGATAAACAACTTGAGCAGGCCTTCCAGCGCGGCGTCGTACTGCTGGCGCGCCAGTTGCTGGATGCTCAACTGATAGGCGGCTTCATCGTCCTGCGGGTTTTGCGCCAGGCGGCTTTTCAGGTCCGCGGCGTCTGGCAGGTCGGCCGCTTGGCGCAGGAAGGTGATCTGCGCCTTCGCGCCGGCGAGCGCGGCTTTGTGGTCGTCGCTTTTCACTGCGTCGAGCACGGTTTGCGCTTCACCCAGCTCACCGCGCTCGGCCAGGCAACGTGCGTACAGGATCAGCGCGGCGGCGTTGGTGTTGTCCTCGCCCAGCAGGGCAACCAGCACGGCTTCGGCGTCACTGATGCGGCCTTCGGCGAACAACGTTTGGGCCTGCACCAATGGATCAGCCGCCTTCGGCGCCGGCATTTGCACATGGGGCTCCAACAGCGCACGCACCGCCGACTCCGGTTGTGCACCGGCAAAACCGTCCACTGGCTGGCCATCCTTGAACAGCACTACGGTTGGCAGGCTTTGAATGCCAAAGCGCGCAACGATGTCCTGCTCGGCCTCGCAATCGACCTTGGCCAACAGCAACTCACCCTGATAACTCTCGGCAATCTGTGCCAGCATCGGCATCAACGCCTTGCACGGCGCGCACCACTCGGCCCAGAAATCCACCAGCACGGGCGTTTCGAAGGATTTTTGAATGACGGCCTGGTCGAAGGTGGCGGTGGTAGCGTCGAAGATGTACGGCGTGGGCTCACTCATGGGGCGTCTCGAATAAAGCGGGAATGGGGCAACTATAAGGGCTGGCGCCGCGAATGGTACAGGCTCACCTTGCGAAACTCCCAAGGCTCGGCCAAGTCGGGCAATGTCAGTGCATCGAGGATTTCCAGGCGCTGATAAGCCGGGTGTTGGAAGTCGCGCACCCGTGAATCGGCCACCAGTGCTTCACGGCCGCGGCTGAGGAAGTGATCCAGCAGCGGCAGGTTGGCGCGGTCGTAGAGGACGTCGGCCACCAGGATCAGGTCGAAGCGGTCGGCTTCGGCGAAGAAGTCCGGCGAGTAGGTCAATTGCACCTCATTGAGCTCGGCATTCGCCCGGCATGCCGCCAGCGCCAGCGGGTCGAGGTCGCAAGCCACCACTTCCAACGCGCCCGCCTTGACCGCCGCAATCGCGGCTACGCCAGAACCGGCGCCGAAATCCAGCACGCGTTTGCCCGCGACCCACTCGGGGTTGGCCGCCAAATACCGCGCCAATGCCAGGCCGCTGGCCCAGCAGAAGCTCCAGTAGGGCGGCTCATGCAGGATGCGCCGGGTTTCTTCGGGGCTGAAGGCGCGGTCCATGTTGTCCGCGTCCAGCAGCCACAACGACAACTCGGTGCCTGGCAGCGGGCAGGGCACCAATTGGGCGTCGCCGATCAACTCGCTCAGGGCGCGCTGTAAGTGCAGCGGTGGCGTCATGGTGCCTTGACGAGTTCCAGGGGGCCGGTGGTCTGGGTGATTGCCTGGGTGATGCGTACGGCGGGCAGGTGCAGGATCAACTGGCCGGACTGGCTGGCGCGACCACGCAGTTCAACCCGCGCACCGGCCGGGAAGGCCTCGGGGTTGAAGCGCAGGCGGAAGGCCAACGGCTTGCCGTTGCCAGTCAGCACGCTGCTGGCGAGCAATTGTTGCGGGCGCGAACGGTCGTCGATCACCAGCAGGGCCATCTCGACCTCGGCGCCGGCGGGTACGTTGGTCAGGCTGCCGTTGATTTCACGCTGATAGGCGGGCAGTGGGCCGAGGTCTTCAATGCCAGGCACTTTTTTCTCTTGCGCGGGCGCAGGTTGCGGTGCCGACGGCTTGGGGGCTTCGCTGCTGCAGGCGACCAGGACACTGAACAGGGTGAGCAAAATAAGTGGTCGTAACTGCATGTACGGCTCCAGAAAGGACAAAATCCGTGACTTGAAAAGTAAGAAACATAATAGCCCGCCTGTATACCGTAAAGGCTATGGCTTGTCTTGCCACGGGGATGCGCTAACATGGCCCTCCCTTTTTTTGTTGCCTGCCACCATGCACTGTCCCTTCTGCGGTGCCAACGACACCAAGGTCATTGACTCGCGTCTGGTCGCCGAGGGCGATCAAGTGCGTCGCCGGCGCGAATGCCTGGCCTCTGGCTGCGGTGAACGTTTCACCACCTTCGAAACCGCCGAACTGGTATTGCCACGTCTGATCAAGTCCGACGGCAGCCGCCAGCCTTTCGACGAAGAAAAACTGCGCGCCGGTATGCAGCGCGCCCTGGAAAAGCGCCCGGTGAGTGTCGAGCGGCTGGAAGCGGCACTGGTGCACATCAAGCACAAGCTGCGAGCCACCGGCGAGCGCGAGGTCAAGAGCCTGGTGGTGGGAGAGTTGGTGATGGGCGAGCTGCAAAAGCTCGACGAAGTCGCCTATATCCGTTTCGCTTCGGTGTATCGACGCTTCCAGGACCTCAATGAGTTCCGCGAAGAGATCGACCGCCTGGCCCGTGAGCCGGTCAAACCATGATCCCGCCTTCTGCTGAACAAGCTGTCCTCGACGCCCATTACATGGCCCGCGCCCTCGAACTGGCCCGCAAGGGCCTGTACACCACCCACCCCAACCCTCGGGTGGGCTGCGTGATTGTGCGCGACGGGCAGATTGTCGGCGAAGGCTGGCATGAGCGCACCGGCGAACCCCATGCCGAGCCGAATGCCCTGCGCGCCGCCGGTGACAAGGCCCGTGGCGCCACGGTGTACGTGACCCTCGAACCGTGCAGCCATCACGGCCGCACGCCGCCGTGCGCCGATGCGCTGGTGAGTGCCGGTGTGGCGCGTGTCGTCGCCGGCATGCAGGACCCCAATCCGGAAGTGGCGGGGCGCGGTATGCAGCGCTTGGCCCAGGCCGGGATCGAAGTGCGCAGCGGTGTGCTGGAAAGTGAAGCGCGGGCGCTGAACCCGGGCTTTCTCAAACGCATGGAACACGGCTTGCCGTTTGTGCGGGTCAAGCTGGCGATGAGCCTGGACGGCCGCACCGCGATGGCCAGCGGCGAAAGCCAGTGGATCACCGGCCCTGCCGCCCGCGCCGCCGTGCAGCGCCTGCGTGCCGAAGCCAGCGTGGTGCTGACCGGCGCCGACACGGTGTTGGCCGACGGCGCGCGCCTGACCGTGCGTGCCGCCGAACTGGGCCTGGATGAAGAAACCACCGCGCTGGCCATGTCGCGCCCGCCGCTGCGGGTGTTGATCGACGGTCGCCTGCGGGTGCCGCTCAACGCGCCGTTCTTCAAGGCCGGCCCGGCGTTGGTCATCACCTGTGTCACTCCGGAAAACCAGTTCCCCCGTGGCCCCGAGTGCCTGGTGGTGCCGGGTGTGGAGGGCCAGGTCGACCTGCGTTCGGCACTGGTGGCCCTGGCGGCCCGTGGCGTCAACGAGGTGCTGGTGGAAGCCGGCCCAAGCCTGGCGGGGGCGTTTGCCCAGCAGGGGCTGGTGGACGAATACGTGATTTTCGTCGCAGGCAAGTTCCTCGGCTCCGCCGCCCGGCCTTTGCTGGACTGGCCGCTTGAGAAACTGGCCGATGCCCCCCAACTCAAGATCACTGACATGCGCGCTGTAGGCGACGACTGGCGAGTCACTGCCATCCCTGTGCCAGCAGCGAGCGTATAATTCCCGGCCTGCGCTTGCGCGTCAGCCCCTCGTTTTCAGGAGAACGAAATGTTCACCGGCATTATCGAATCCATCGGCAGCATCCGTGCAATGACCCCCAAAGGCGGCGACGTGCGCCTGTTGGTTGAAACCGGCAAGCTCGACCTGGGCGACGTCAAGCTGGGCGACAGCATCGCCGTCAGCGGCGTGTGCCTGACCGTCATCGAGTTGCCAGGCAACGGCTTTGCCGCCGACGTCAGCCGGGAAACCCTGGACTGCACCGCGATGAACGACCTTGCGGCCGGCAGCCCGGTCAACCTGGAAAAAGCCCTGACCCCCACCACCCGTCTCGGCGGTCACCTGGTCAGCGGCCACGTCGACGGTGTCGGCGAAGTGGTTGCCCGCAGCGAAAATGCCCGCGCCGTGGAGTTTCGCATCCGCGCGCCCAAAGAGCTGGCCAAGTACATCGCCCACAAAGGCTCGATCACCGTCGACGGCACCAGCCTGACCGTGAACGCCGTGAATGGCGCCGAATTCGAGCTGACCATCATTCCCCACACCCTGAGCGAAACCATCATGGCGTCGTACCAGCCTGGTCGCCGGGTGAACCTGGAAGTCGACTTGCTTGCCCGTTACCTGGAGCGCCTGTTGTTGGGCGACAAGGCCGCAGAGCCTGCTGCGGGTAACATCACCGAGAGCTTTCTGGCCGCTAACGGCTACCTGAAATCCTGACCAAGGGGGTGCCGCGTGGCGCTCAATAACATCGAAGAACTGGTTGAAGACATCCGCCAAGGCAAGATGGTCATCCTGATGGATGACGAAGACCGCGAGAACGAAGGCGACATCATCATGGCCGCCGAGGCCTGCAAGCCTGAGCACATCAACTTCATGGCCAAGCACGCCCGTGGGCTGATCTGCATGCCCATGAGTCGCGAGCGCTGCGAGTTGCTCAAGCTGCCGTTGATGGCGCCGCGCAATGGCTCCGGGTTTGGCACCAAGTTCACCGTGTCGATTGAAGCGACCACCGGCGTCACCACCGGCATTTCCGCTGCCGACCGTGCGCGCACCGTGCAAGCCGCTGCCGCGAAAGACGCCAAGGCCGAAGACATCGTCAGCCCTGGGCATATCTTCCCGTTGATGGCGCAACCGGGCGGCACCCTCGCTCGCGCCGGCCACACCGAAGCCGCTTGCGACCTGGCGCGCATGGCCGGTTTCGAGCCGAGCGGGGTGATCTGCGAAGTGATGAACGACGACGGCACCATGGCCCGTCGTGCTGAGCTCGAAGCTTTTGCCGCCGAACACAACATCAAGATCGGCACCATTGCCGACCTGATTCACTACCGCATGATCCACGAACGTACCGTTCAGCGGATTGCCGAGCAGCCACTGGACAGCGAACTGGGCCAATTCAATTTGGTGACCTACCGTGATTCGGTGGAAGGCGACGTGCACATGGCGCTGACCCTGGGCAGCATCAGCGGCGACGAGCCGACCCTGGTGCGCGTGCACAACATGGACCCACTGCGCGACCTGTTGATGGTCAAGCAACCAGGCCGTTGGAGCCTGCGCGCCGCTATGGCAGCGGTGTCCGAGGCGGGCAGTGGCGTGGTGTTGTTGCTGGGTAACCCGGTGGACGGCGACGTGCTGCTGGCGCATATCCGTGAAACCGCCGAGCAGACCCAGGCTAAAACACCGACCACCTACAGCATTGTCGGGGCCGGTTCGCAGATCCTGCGCGACCTCGGTGTGCGCAAAATGCGCCTTATGAGCGCACCGATGAAATTTAATGCGATATCCGGATTCGATCTGGAAGTTGTAGAATACGTGCCCTCCGAATAAAGGCTGGCGCTGTTTGCCCCTTGTTCGCGGTTAAATCATCACTGAGGGACGCACTTTTCGCGTCCCGGCTCTTTAAGAGATTTGTCGAATGACCCTGAAGACCATCGAAGGTACCTTCATCGCCCCCAAAGGCCGCTATGCCCTGGTGGTTGGCCGCTTCAACAGCTTCGTGGTTGAAAGCCTGGTAAGCGGTGCCGTGGATGCCCTGGTTCGCCACGGTGTGAGCGAGAGCGACATCACGATCATCCGCGCCCCTGGCGCCTTCGAAATTCCACTGGTTGCGCAAAAAGTTGCTCAACAGGGTGAATACGCGGCGATCATCGCCCTGGGCGCTGTGATTCGTGGCGGCACCCCGCACTTCGAATACGTGGCTGGCGAATGCACCAAGGGCCTGGCCCAAGTGTCCATGGAGTTCGGCGTGCCAGTCGCTTTCGGCGTACTGACTGTTGATTCCATCGAGCAAGCCATCGAGCGTTCCGGCACCAAGGCCGGCAACAAAGGCGCTGAAGCTGCTCTGTCCGCCCTGGAAATGGTTAGCCTGCTGTCGCAGTTGGAGGCCAAGTGATTTCCGACGAGAGCGATCGTTTCAACCCGCGCGACGAGCGTCCAGCCGACGCTGGCAAGCCATCGAAAAGCGAAAAGCGCCGTGCTGCCCGCCAGCTCGCGACCCAGGCGCTTTACCAGCGCCACATGGCCGGCACTTCGCTGAACGAGATCGAAGCGCAGTTTCGCGTCGATAACGACTTCACCTTCGCCGACCAAAGCTACTTCCACGACATCCTGCATGGCGTCCCGGCCAACCTGACCGAGATCGATGCGGCGCTGTCGCCGTGCCTGGACCTGACCCTTGAAGAGCTGGACCCGGTTGAACTGGCCGTACTGCGCCTGTCCACCTGGGAACTGCTCAAGCGCGTCGACGTGCCATACCGCGTGGTGATCAACGAAGGTATCGAACTGGCGAAAGTCTACGGTTCGACCGACGGTCACAAGTTCGTCAACGGCGTGCTCGACAAGCTGGCCCCACGCCTGCGCGAAGCCGAAGTGAAGGCGTTCAAGCGCTAACCTGCGCTTGAGTCCTGAATGGGCGAGTTCGAGCTGATCCGCAAGTTCTTCGCCGCCGCGCCCTGTGCGCAGGGCGGCGAAGGCATTGCCTTGGGGATCGGCGACGACTGCGCCTTGCTGGCGCTCCCTGCTGGGGAGCAACTGGCAATCTCCACCGATACCCTAGTGGCCGGCGTGCACTTTGCCGACCCGTGTGATCCGTTCCTGCTCGGCCAGCGTTCGCTGGCCGTGGCGGTGAGCGATCTGGCCGCCATGGGCGCCAACCCCCTCGCGTTTACCCTTGCCCTGACTACGCCGACGGTCGATGCCGACTGGCTGCAACGCTATGCCCAGGGTTTGAATGCTATGGCGCAAAGCTGCGGCGTAGGGCTGGTGGGCGGCGATACCACGCGCGGGCCCCTGAGCCTGACCCTCACGGTGTTTGGCCGTGTACCGGCCGGGCAGGCGTTGACGCGCAGTGGTGCGCAGCCGGGTGATCTGCTGTGTGTGGGCGGCGACTTGGGCAACGCCGCTGGCGCCTTGCCGCTGGTGTTGGGCCAGCGCAGCGCCGATGCAGCCATTGCCGATCCGTTGCTGGCGCATTACTGGTCGCCGCAACCGCAGTTGGCCCTGGGCCTGGCCCTTCGGGGCAAGGCGACGGCGGCGATGGATATCTCCGACGGTCTGCTGGCCGATTGCGGGCATATTGCCAAGGCATCGGCCGTCAGCTTGTTGATCGAGCGTCACAGGTTGCCGTTGTCCGACGCCTTGCTGGCGTTTGTCGGTGACGACGAGGCGCGGGTGGCCGCATTGAGCGGCGGCGACGACTACGTGCTGGCGTTCACCCTGCCGCCCGTCGAGCTGGCGCCCTTATTGGCCGCGGGTTGGCCGGTGCACGTCATCGGCCGCGTCCAGGCGGGGCAGGGCGTCACGCTGTTTGGTGCGACTGGGCAGGACATCACACCGGCCATCCGGGGTTACCAACACTTTCGCGACACGCCCTGAACCGGTGTGCTGCGCTACCCTCTATAACGTCATTGTCGACGCAAGGTTTTGCAGGAGGTCGTACTCATGGATGTGCGCCGCTGGCTGCTGATACTGCTGTGCATGATTCCGGCATGGGCGCAGGCGCAGGACGGGCCTGTGGTCCCCGGCAAGATCATGCTCGCCAGTGAGGCCTGGGACGACTACACCAATGCCGACGGCAGCGGGCTGGCCTGGGATGTGTTGCGTCAAGTATTCGAGCCGGCCGGGGTGACCCTGCAAACCCGTATCGAACCCTATACCCGCTCGGTGGGCCTGGCCCAACGCGGCGAAGTGGACGGCTGGGTCGGTTCTTACCGTGACGAGGTCCAGGGTGTGTTGTACCCGCGCTGGAACTTCGATTCTGATCCTATCTACGCCCTTGGGCTGGCGACCTCGCCGACACCGAGTGTTGCGAAGCTGGGCGAGTACCGGCTGGCCTGGGTGCGCGGCTACCGATACGAGGCGTACTTGCCCAACGTGCGTCGGTTCAACCAGATTCAACGCCGCGATGGGATTTTGCCGATGCTCCAGCACGGCCGTGCCGACTTCTACATCGACGCGCTCACCGAAGCGCAATATGTGCTCAGTCAGGCGCAAGACCGTTCCACGTTCCGCCTCACCCACCTCATCGACCTGCCGCTCTACGTCGGCTTTGCTGATACCGAGCGTGGCCGTGCGTTGCGCACCGTGTTCGACCAGCGCATGGCCGTGCTGGTTAAAAATGGCGAGCTGAAACCGATTTTCCTGCGCTGGAAACTGCCGTATCCGTTCTGACTGCATAGAACCGAGATGAAGGCCAATCGAACCGATTGATCTTTATCAGCGATCATTCAGCTTAAGCGTCTGTAGGAACCTGCTGTTACAATGCGCGTCTCTGTGAAATCTGAAATCAGGAGCACACGGTGCCCGTCGTTTTCGTCGCCGCTTCCAAGCTGCCTACCCCTTTTGCCACGTTCACCATGAACGGCTTCCTCGAAGAAGCCACCGGGCGCGAGCACGTTGTGCTCAGCCTGGGCGATATCGCCGATGGCGCGCCGGTGCTGGGGCGTGTGCATTCCGAATGCCTGACTGGCGATGCATTGTTCAGCCAGCGCTGCGACTGCGGCTCACAACTGGAAGCAGCGATGCGCGCTATCGCCCGTGAAGGCCGTGGCGTGTTGCTGTATCTGCGTCAGGAAGGCCGTGGCATCGGCCTGATGAACAAGATTCGCGCTTACGAGCTGCAAGACGGCGGGGCCGACACGGTCGAGGCCAACGAACGCTTGGGCTTCGCTGCCGACCAGCGCGACTACGCGATTTGCCTGCCGATGCTGGAGCACTTGGGCGTGAAATCCCTGCGCCTGATGACCAACAACCCGCGCAAGGTCAAGGCCTTGACCGAGATGGGCATCACCGTGGCCGAGCGCGTGCCCCTGCACACCGGGCACAACCCGCACAACAAACTCTACCTGGCGACCAAGGCCAGCAAGCTCGACCACATGATGGGCAACGAGCACCAGGGCGAGGTCGACCGCGCGTGACCCGTGGTCAGGTCAAACGGCGACTGTCCTTTAACTGGTGGCAGTACTTGGCCCTGGCGCTGCTTCCATTGTTCGTGCTCAACCTGGTGTTTGGCCAGGTAGCCCTGCTGCCCGTGCTGGCCATGCCGTTGTTCATCGCTGGTGTGGCCTCGATGTTCCTCAGCCTGCGTTACTTCCACGGTTATAAACACGCGCTGATTGCCACCTCAAAAGCCCTCGACACCACCGAAGAGCCGGCTGCCTGGATCACCTTGGCGGCGCGTCGACGTACGGCGTTGCTGGTGGCGGCGATCCCTGCGTGGGTCGGCGCGCTGGCGGTGTTCGTCGGCCTGGAAGCGGTGCCGTTGTTCCTGCTGGCGCTGTCGACGATGGTGCTGTTCTATCTCTATCGCATTCCCCGCCAACTGGGATGAGGCGTCGTTGGCTGGCGCTGTTGCTGGTCTTCAGTGCCCAGGCATTCGCGGCCGAACGCGTCGTCAGCCTGGCGCCATCCCTCTCTGAAATCGTCGCTGAACTAGGCGCTGCGCACTTGCTGGTGGGCGTGCTCGATGGCGGCGACCGCCCGGCGGCGCTAGCGAAAGTGCCCTCTGTGGGGCATTACGGCCAGTTGGACATGGAGCGCCTGCTCAGCCTCAATCCCGACCTGATCCTGCTGTGGCCCGGCAGTGTCGGCCCGGCCCAGCGCGAACAGCTGCGACGCCTGAATATCCCGGTGTACGTCGCCGAACCCCATAGCCTTGAACAGCTTGCCACCCAAGTCCAAGCCATCGCCGAGCAATTGGGACGCGCCGAGGCCGGTCGGCAGTTGGCTGCACGACTGCGCCAGCGCCTGGCCGGGCTGCGCCAGCGTTATCAACAGGCCGAGCCAGTGCGGGTGTTTTATCAGGTGTGGAACCAGCCGCTGTATACCGTCGGCGGCGGGCAGATCATCAGCGACGCGTTGGGTGTCTGCGGCGCGCGCAACGTGTTTGACGACCTGAAGCTACCCGCGCCACAGGTGAATATCGAGTCGGTGTTGCAGCGTAATCCGCAGATGATCCTGGTGGGGGATCAGGCTCAACTGGAGGCCTGGAAGGCCTGGCCATTGATGGCTGCGCGGGTACGCCTGGTGCCGGACAAAGGCCTGGAACGGCCTAGCGGGCAAATGCTGGAAGCGGTAGCGCGGCTGTGTCAGGTGATTGCTCCGAGCCGCTGAGACCGCTATCGGGGGAAAATGTGGGAGGGCGCACGCCCTTCCACATTTTGATGCGATTTCTACCGGCAGAGCAGCGCCATGCGCTCGCGCACCGATGCCTCTATCCCTGCTTCGTCCAAGCCGCACTCGGCCAGCATTTGCGCCGGCTTGGCGTGTTCGACGTACGCATCCGGCAAGCCCAGGTGCAGCACCGACTTGAGGATGTTCTCTCGCGCCAGGAACTCACTGACCGCCGCACCGGCGCCGCCCATGATGGCGTTCTCTTCAACGGTCACCAGCAACTCATGGCTACCGGCGATTTCACGCACCAGGGCTTCATCCAGCGGTTTGACGAAACGCATGTCGACCACGGTGGCATCGATCTTCTCGGCGACTTTCAGCGCTTCGGCCAATTGCACGCCGAACACCAGGAACGCAACCTTGCTGCCCTGGCGACGCACGATGCCTTTGCCGATCTCGATCGGCTCCAGGTCTTTTTCGATCACGGCATTCGGGCCATTGCCGCGTGGGTAACGCACGGCGGCCGGGCCGTTGTACAGGTGGCCGGTGCTGAGCATTTTACGCAGTTCGTTTTCGTCGCTCGGCGTCATCACCAGCATGCCCGGGATGCAGCGCAGGTACGACAGGTCAAAGCTGCCGGCGTGGGTCGGGCCGTCTTCGCCCACAAGGCCTGCGCGGTCGATGGCGAACAGCACGTCGAGGTTCTGTACCGCCACATCGTGGATAAGCTGGTCATAGCCGCGTTGCAGGAACGTGGAGTAGATCGCCACCACCGGCTTGGCGCCTTCGCAGGCCATGCCGGCCGCGAACGTCACCGCGTGTTGCTCGGCAATCGCCACGTCGAAGTAGCGCAGCGGGAAACGCTCGCTGAACGCCACCAGGTCCGAGCCTTCCTTCATCGCCGGGGTAATGCCCACCAGGCGTGGATCGGCGGCAGCCATGTCGCACAGCCATTCGCCAAACACACCGGAATACTTCGGCCCGCTGGCCTTTTTCGGTGCGGCGGCGGGGGCGTCCACCGGTTCCAGCTTGGTGATCGCGTGGTAGCCAATCGGGTCGACTTCCGCCGGGGCGAAGCCTTTGCCTTTCTTGGTGACGATATGCAGGAACTGCGGGCCCTTGAGGTCACGCATGTTGCGCAGCGTGGCGATCAGCGTCGGCAGGTCGTGGCCGTCGATCGGGCCGATGTAGTTCCAGCCCAGCTCTTCGAACAGGGTGCCGGGGACCAGCATGCCCTTGGCATATTCTTCGGTACGTCGGGCAATTTCCCACGCGCCGGGCAGGCGCGAGAGCACCTTCTTGCTGCCTTCGCGCATGCTGGCGTAGGTACGGCTGGAGAGAATCTTTGCCAGATAATTCGACAGACCGCCGACATTGCGCGAGATCGACATGTCGTTGTCGTTGAGGATCACCAACATGTTGGCGTCCACTTCCGGCGCATGGTTCAGCGCTTCAAAGGCCATGCCGGCGGTCAAGGCGCCGTCACCGATCACCGCAATCGCCTTGCGCTCGCTGTTTTGCAGACGGGCGGCTATCGCCATGCCCAGCGCTGCGCTGATGGAGGTGCTGGAGTGGCCGACGCCAAAGGTGTCGTACTCGCTCTCGGCGCGGCGCGGGAAGGCAGCAACGCCGTCCTTCTGACGCAGGGTGCTCATGCGCTCGCGGCGGCCCGTGAGGATCTTATGCGGATACGCCTGATGGCCCACGTCCCACACCAGCCGGTCGTCCGGGGTGTCGAACACGTAATGCAAGGCGATGGTCAGCTCGATGACGCCCAGGCCGGCACCGAAATGCCCACCGGTCTGGCCGACCGTGTAGAGCAATTCCAGGCGCAACTCATCGGCCAGGGTTTCCAGCTCGGCTTCACCCAGACGACGCAGGCCGTCCGGCGTGGCAGCACGGTCGAGCAGGGGCGTGGACGGGCGCTTGCGGGGAATCTCTTGAAACGTCGTGGGCATCAGGCGAATCGTTATAGGTATAAGAAGAGGCGGCAGTTTACCTCAAGCATCGCAAACTGCCCACGCAGAGCGCCGAACTTGGCCGATATGCGGCTGCAATGGCCGCCGTTTTCAGTGGCGGCGTTCGACGATATACCGCGCTAGGTCACGCAGTGGCTTGGCTGCCGCGTCGAAAGGTCGCAGGGCGTCCAGGGCTTGATCGCGCAGTTCCAAGGCGTATGCCTTGGCTGCATCGAGCCCAAGCAGTGCAGGATAAGTCGGTTTGTCCCGTGCGATATCGGCACCTTGGCGCTTGCCCAGGGTGGCCGTGTCACTTTCTACGTCGAGAATGTCGTCCTGCACCTGGAACGCCAGGCCGATGGCCCGGGAGTAGGTCTGCAAGGCCGCCAACTGCGCAGCTTCGGCACGGCCACTGGCCAGGGCACCGAGGTGCACGGCGGCTTCGATCAGCGCGCCGGTCTTGTGGCGGTGCATATGTTCGAGAGCTTGTTGATCCAGCTTGATGCTGACCGAGCCCATGTCGATTGCCTGCCCGCCGACCATGCCGGCGGGGCCCGCAGCGTGGGCCAGGGCGGTGACCATGCGCAGGCGGATCTCGGCGTTGACGCTGCTGAGCGCCGGGTCCAGCAGGGCGCTGAATGCCAGGCTTTGCAGGCCATCACCGGCCAGGATCGCGTAGGCTTCATCAAAGGCTTTATGGGTAGTGGGCTGGCCGCGACGCAGATCGTCGTCATCCATCGCCGGCAAATCGTCATGGACCAGGGAGTAGGCGTGAATCAACTCGACCGCACAGGCTGCGCCGTTGGCCTCTTCGGCGGGTGCGCCCAAGGCCTCACACGCTGCATACGCCAGCAACGGGCGCACACGCTTGCCGCCATTCATCACGCTGTAGCGCATGGCGTCGTAAAGACGGTTCATTTGCGGGCTGGGCGCAACAAACAAGGGCTCCAGCGCCGCATTCACCCGGGCTTGGCTACTGGCCTGATACGCGTCGATCATTCGGGCTGTTCCGCATCGAAAGGTTCTTCGGCCAACTCCCCGTCACGCTCCAGCAATACCTGCACCTTCTGCTCCGCCTGCGCGAGTGCGCTCTGGCAGTCGCGAGTCAGGCCTATGCCTTGCTCAAACGCCGTCAACGAGTCTTCCAGCGACAACTCGCCGTTCTCCAGACGCTCGACCAGGGTTTGCAGGTCGGCGAGGGATTGTTCGAAATCGAGTGCAACTTTTTTGCGGGCCATGGCGGCTATTCCGGTAGACGGTAAACCGGCGGGACACTAGCAGACATGGGGACTCTGGGCAAATGAGGGGGGGCTCACTCGCCCGCTGTATTGAGGTGATTGTGCGTCCTGATCGGCTCATCGTCCGTGCGGATGAGCATCGTTTTGGTTTGAGCGCATCGCCCTTGGGCGTGTGTGAGCTGGGCTTCGAACTCAAGCAGTCCCGCTTGCATGTTCTGTAGCGCAGTCATTTGTGCGGTGATTTGTTGCTTTTTGTTTGCAATGACCTGGCCTGCCTTTTCCCAAGGCAGCGCACCACCTTGGTGACCCTGCATAATTTCCTGCAATTCCTTGAGCTTGAAGCCCAACTGCTGCGCGCACTTGATAAACATCAGCAACTCAACGCTCTGCTCCGAATAAACCCGATACTGGCCCTGACGTTGCGGTGCCGGCAGCAGCCCAATCGCTTCATAGTGACGAATCGCCTTGATGGTCGTGCCCGACTGTTGCGCGGCTTTGCCGATGTACATTAAAGCGCCCTTTTTCAACTAATCCGCCGGCTTGCTTAAGCCACTTGCTGCGCTGCGCTGGCGTAGACCCCAACACTGGCCCAAACAGCAACGTCTTGATCGACTTGATGCCACAGAATGCCAGTGTGGTCTTACGCATCTGATGCACGCCAGGCATGCGATATAACCAGCGGTAATACCATGGCGGCGTGTCCAGGGTCACTAACAAATGCGCCGTCCGGCCTGCGAGCAACTTGTCGGGGAATGCCTTGCCCGCACGGTATTTGAAGGCAAAACCGGGTAGAAAAATACGGTCGATGAAGCCCTTCATCAACGCCGGAATGCCGCCCCACCAGATCGGGAAAACGAATGTCAGGTGAGTCGCCCAGAGAATGTCGGACTGTGCGCTGAGCAGGTCGGGTTCCAGCGGTTGCGTTTGGGTATAGCCGTGGCGAAGGACGGGATCGAAACTCAGGGCACCCAAGTGCAAGAAGCGCACCTCATGGCCGGCGGTTGTCGCGGCGTGTAGGTAAGTGTCTGCGAGGGCTGAACAGAAACCGGTGCTGGAAGGATGGCCGAGGATAACCAGGATGCGTTGAATCATGACATGGATGCCTGAACATTGGGCTTTCAGGGTAGGGGCTGCTGTATAGGGGAGAGTCAAGGGTTGGCATCTGCGCAAACACACCTTGGACCCAACGACGAAAGCCTGCTTTCAAGGCAGGCTTGTCGCGAATCCAGATTGACTTACTTCTGATGAGCCGTCAGCGCCGCATACCCATTCATCAGGTTGCGATAGTTGGGAATGCGCTGGGACAACAGATTACCCAGGCCTTCGATATCGTTGCGCCAGTCGCGGTGCAGCTCACACGCCACCGAGAACCAGTTCATCAACTGCGCCCCGGCCTGCGTCATCCGGCTCCACGCCGCCTGCTGCACCGTGGTGTTGAACGTGCCCGACGCATCAGTCACCACAAACACCTCAAACCCTTCCGCCAGCGCCGACAAGGTCGGGAACGCTACGCACACATCCGTGACCACACCGGCAATGATGATCTGCTTACGGCCAGTGGCCTTGATCGCCTTGACGAAGTCTTCGTTGTCCCACGCATTGATCTGGCCAGGGCGTGCGATGTACGGCGCGTCCGGGAACATCTCTTTGAGCTCTGGCACCAGCGGGCCGTTGGGGCCTTGCTCGAAGCTGGTGGTGAGGATAGTCGGCAAGTTGAAGAACTTCGCCAGGTCAGCCAGGGCCAACACGTTGTTCTTGAACTCGTTGGGCGAGAAGTCCTGCACCAGCGAGATCAGCCCGGTCTGGTGGTCGACCAGCAGAACTACGGCGTCCTCTTTGTTCAAGCGGTTGTAGGTTGGAGTGCTCATGGTTGAATCCTTTTTTGTTTAGGTTGGTTGGGCGTTGCGTTCAACATGGGCATAGATTAATGGGTGGGACGGGAGGGATAAATCGGGTGGGATGAGTCTTACTGTCAACCTGAGAGGGACAGTGGTTTGAACGGCCAGCAGGTTCGATCCCTTTCATTTGCAGGACGTTTCCGAGAGAATCCCAGCGGCTTGCGCCAGCGAAATGGGGTGACTAGGCTTCGGCCCGTCACTGCATATTCAGTGATCGGGTTTAGTCGCCCGGATTCGATTGGCGCAAAAGCAACTCATGAGTCAGGCACCCCTTCGCCTGCATCTTATGGTGGCTGTGCGCAGGGCACCTCCGGGTGCG
Source organism: Pseudomonas sp. S35 (assembly GCF_009866765.1). Lineage (NCBI taxonomy): Bacteria > Pseudomonadati > Pseudomonadota > Gammaproteobacteria > Pseudomonadales > Pseudomonadaceae > Pseudomonas > Pseudomonas sp. S35. The sequence goes on along the minus strand of NZ_CP019431.1, from coordinate 5,841,599 downwards.
CCGGGTTACCAATCGACCGGTCGACTAACCTGCGTACAGCTGCCGCCTTTTGTTTAGTCGCGGGAAGTGGCAGCTCCAAATTATCGATTGGAGTATTGCTATGGATAACGTTGTTTCGGATTCGCGCTCATCGCCTGTAACCAACCCATTTACTGTCAATGAAGAGCTGAGCTTCGAGGATGCTTGGGTGCGAGTGGCTGAGTTGCTGCAGTGTGCAGTGGCGACGTCGCAAATGCTCGGTGAGCCCGTGGCTGCGCCGCAGAGGGCGGTGATGCATTTGGTGGACATGGCGAAGATGGTGGCGGATCGGGCGGTGGAGTGTATGCAGCCGAGGTGATGTGATATTTGCATTTGGTCAGCAAGGCGCTGACCAAATGCCGTACTGGCCTGGATATTTACGTATCGTGCCCTTGTCGACAGATTGGGTTGCGACGGTGTTAGAGTCGCGAAACTCCACCTCGCCAAGGATGTACCACTTGCCCATAAAAACGGATGTTTGGACCGTCGGTGTTGCGCCGAGCAAGCTCCCTTTGAGCCGATTGGTCAGTGAGCAGTTGCTTGAAGACATGATCCTCAACTCGCCAGGCATCCTCTCAGACGAGTGGATGCTGATAGGCAAGCAAGAGAAAACCAGCTCAGGTGGACGCATTGATCTGCTGGCTATAGCCCCCGATGGGAACCTCGTATTGGTTGAGCTCAAACGCGACCGCACCCCACGGGACGTTGTCGCCCAGACACTTGACTACGCTGCGTGGGTTCAAGGTTTACAGCCTAATGAGATCGGCGCGATTTACGAGCGATTCAGACCAGGAAATACCCTCTACGCTGACTTTTTAGCTCGTTTTGGACGTGTCCTAGACGATGACGAGCTAAATCAAAGCCATCAACTGGTCATTGTCGCTACGGAGTTAGACGCAAGCAGCGAGCGGATTGTTGAATACCTCAGTAAACGAGATATACCGATCAACGTGCTGTGTTTTCAGATTTTCCAAATGGGTGAACAGCAACTGTTGAGTCGGTCCTGGCTACTCGATCCCGTTCAGACACAAGTGAATGCGGTGTCGGCGAGCGAGGGGCATAACGAGCCTTGGAACGGTGAGTTCTATTGCTCGTTCGGAGATTCGACATCTCGCTCATGGGAGGACGCCAGGGAGTTTGGCTTTATCTCAGGCGGCGGCGGGGCTTGGTATAGCAGAACGTTGCAGCTGCTTTCGCCGGGTGATCGTGTGTGGGTGAACATTCCGCAGCAGGGTTATGTCGGCGTTGGAAGGGTGCGTGGAAAATCGACTCCTGCGAACGAATTCACAGTGACTGTGAACGGTGAGGAGCGCCCGGTGCTTGAGGTTGCCAAGCGTGCAAATTATCACGCTGAGTTTTTGGACGATCCGGAGCGGTGTGATTACTTTGTGTCGGTTGAGTGGTTGGATACCGTTGCAGTGAGCCAGGCTGTGCGGGAGACAGGGATGTTTGGGAATCAGAATACAATTTGTAGGCCTAGGACACAGAAGTGGCGGTCGACGATTGAGCGGTTGAAGGAGAGGTTTGCTGATTTTGATAAGGTGGTTGCGAGTATGTTGTAGTGGTATCTGCTTGGCTGGAAATACGGTAGAGCACACATTAAAAAGCCGGCTTGTGGCCGGCTTCTCGGGGACTGCTTCAGCTTGTTTTTGACAAGCCTCATCAGCCTTCAAATCGCTCAGCCCACATTGCGTCGGGCTGAATAGTAGGGGCATCCGCGGGAACTCCTCCGCATCGCCGAGCAGGGTGAATAGCTTTGAGCCACCCCCTGCCAAATGTGCGGCGCATGATACCCGTATTCACTTCAAATGCCCACCTCCGGGTCCGATTTAGAGCCTTCCCAGCCTAATAACTGCTCATCCTGGGGGACTGGAGGACGGCGGTTGTTGAGGGTGGACCACCAGAATACCCAGCCTATGATTTTGAAGTTCTGTTCAAACCGTTCTTCATGGTTCAGGTATTCATCCGGGTGTTCGCCGGCATTGTGGCTGCGCATGCGCAGGCCGCCGCCAGGGCGGTTGTAGAGGTATTTGATGCGCAGCATGCCGTCGTGTTCGACGGCGTAAATCTCGCCGTCGATGATTTGGGTGCGGCCTTTGTCGATGGCGAGGGTGGAGCCTTGCTGGATGATGTCGATCATGCTGTTGTCGACCATGTAGGCGCCTACCGCGCGGTCGGGGTTGACGTTGAGGGTTTCGAGCGTGTGCAGGGAGAGGCGGATGCGCAGGGTTGAGGTGAAGGTGGGGTGGAGGGGGATCTCCACGTCGATCTTTTCCGGCGGGCAGGCTGGGCCTGGGAGGTATTTGCCGCTTCCTTCGCGGGTGGTGGGCAATCCTTTGCGTGTTTCCGGGCCTTCGAGCAGGAAGTTGGCCGGAGGGTGTTTGGGGCCTTCGCCGGTGCGCAGCCAACGGCTGGAGACGCAAAGCAGTTCTGCGATCTCGTTGAGTCGGCCCATGGGTACACCGCGCTTGAACCAGTTGTTCACGTGTTGAGGCGTGACACCACGATTCTTGGCGAAGTCGGAGGCGGAAAGATGAACTTCCCGTAATAGCGCTTTTAAACGATCACCTGATGTATTCATAAACGCAGAGTTTACTGGCCAAGAAAACTAATCAAATAAACCATGCGTTGAATTGCGCGTGTAGGTTTTTGCTTAGTTGTGGCTCGATCTTTCGGTAATAGTGCTTGGTTAAACTCTGCGTATTAGATGTTGAACTTGTTGTTTAATTTTTCCCACAAAAAAAGCCCCGAATGATCGGAGCTTTTTTGATTGCCAGAGCAATGAGGACTCAGTGTCAGCCTTTGTAGGCGGCAACCGACTTCATGATCTCGGCGCGGGCTGCTTCTGCATCGCCCCAGCCGTCGATCTTCACCCATTTGCCTTTTTCGAGGTCTTTGTAGTTCTCGAAGAAGTGCTTGATCTGTTCCAGCAGCAGTGGCGGCAGGTCGGTGTATTCCTTCACGTCCACGTACAGCTGCGACAGCTTGTCGTGAGGTACCGCGATAACCTTGGCATCGCCGCCGCCGTCGTCGGTCATGTTCAGGATGCCGACTGGACGAGCGCGGATGACCGAACCTGGGGTAACCGGGTAAGGGGTCACGACCAGCACGTCGAGGGGGTCACCGTCGTCAGCCAGGGTGTTCGGGATAAAACCGTAGTTGGCCGGGTAGAACATCGGGGTGGCCATGAAACGGTCAACGAACAGGCAGTCGCTGTCTTTGTCGATTTCGTATTTGATCGGCGCGTGGTTGGCCGGAATCTCGATGGCGACGTAGATGTCGTTCGGCAGGTCTTTGCCAGCCGGAATCTTGCTGTAGCTCATTGGGCGTTGCCCCCGTAGTTGGCCATATGACATGGCCGGATTGGCCTAAAAGTGGCGGCGATTATAGGCATATTCTGACGGCGATGCCATGCGCCAGACGTCGTACGGTCATTCGCCTTGTGGCTGATAACGCGGGTCGTGGGCTTGCAGGTGGGTCAGGCGGGCCAAGGGGTCCTGGCGGTAAAAGCGGCTGAGTTGGGCGTACACCTGTGGATATGTGCTGACCAGCAAATCCGGGGCGCTGAAAAAATATTCGCTGGTGACGGCGAAGAATTCCGCGGGGTTTTCGGCGGCGTACGGGTCTATCTCCGTCTCGGCGTCGGGGTTGGCGTCCAGTTGGCGATTGAGGTCGTCGTAGGCGCCCTGCATCACGCTGGCCCATTCCTGCACGCGCATGTCGGCGTGCAGCGGTGGCAGGCCGTTGGCGTCGCCGTTGAGCATGTCGAGTTTGTGCGCCAGTTCGTGGATCACCAGGTTGTAGCCTTCCCACTGGCCGCTGGCGAGCACGCCGGGCCAGGCAAGAATCACCGGGCCTTGTTGCCAGGCTTCGCCGCTGTGTTCGCCGTCCCATTCATGTTCGATGCCACTGCTGTCGCGATGGCGCTGGGGGCTCAGGAAGTCGTCGGGGTACAGCACGATTTCGTGGAAGCCTTGGTACCAGTCGAGGTCGCCCAGATGCATCAGCGGCAATTGCGCCTGAGCGGCAAGCAGCAGGCGTTGTTCCTGGTGCAGTTCGACGCCGGGCAGGGCGGTGAGGTGTTTTTCGGCGAGGAACACCACGCAGGCTTCGCGCAGCCACTGGTCCTGCTCGGCGCTGATGCCGTCGAGGAAGGTCAGGTGATGGCGCACCCGCTGCCAGGTGTCATCGGCAATCGGGTGCTTGGCCAGCAGGCGCCGGCGACGCCAGGCGCTGAGGGACCACATCGGCGGTTACTGCGGCTTGGCTTCGGAGGAGGTGCGGCCAAAACGGCTGCGGAACACGCCGATGATCATCGGCACCAAGGACAGCAGGATGATGAACACCACCAGCAGCGACAGGTTTTTCTTGATAAACGGTACGTTGCCGAAGAAGTAGCCCAGGGTCACCAGGCCGCCGACCCAGAGGATCGTGCCCAGCACACTGAAACCGAAGAACCGTGGGTACGGCATTCTCGCGATACCGGCGACGAACGGCGCAAAGGTGCGCAGGATCGGCAGGAAGCGCGCCAGGGTGACGGTTTTGCCACCGTGCTTGTCGTAGAAATCGTGGGTTTTTTGCAGGTAGTCGCGGCGGAAGATTTTCGAGTTGGGGTTGTTGAACAACCGTTCGCCTACCGTTCGCCCGATCACGTAGTTGGTGCTGTCGCCGAGGATGGCTGCCAGCATCAACAGGCCGCCCAGCAATACCGGGTCCATGCCGCCGCCTGCGGCTACGGCTCCGGCAATAAACAGCAACGAATCACCCGGCAGGAACGGCATGACCACCAGGCCGGTTTCGCAAAAGATGACCAGGAACAGAATGGCGTAGATCCACGGACCGTAATTGGTTACCAGCAGGTCGAGATAGACGTCGAGATGCAGGATAAGGTCGAGCGGGTTGAAATCCATGGATGGCACCTGTGTGAATGGCCCGGCTCAGCAGGCTTGTGCGGAAGCTCGGGTTAATAAGGCTACAAGTGTATGCCGCATTTCTTACAACCCTGAAAGGTCCGCATTATACGGATTGAGAGGTGAAAAGCCTGTTGGTTTTGTAGCGGGGGATGTCGTGGTGCAAGGTCTACAGAGCGCTGGAGATTCAATGTGGTCGGGGCGGTGCGACGATTCGACTTGCCCCCGATGATGGCGTGTCAGTTATAAATAGTCTGGCTGATACGCCGCTATCGGGGGCAGTCGAATCGTCGCACCGCCCCTCTCACAGTGAATGTGCAGGGTTTGGTTGGTTAGTCTTCGCTGATCGGCAAGGTGTAGTTCTTGAATTCGGTGTCTTCACGAAACCCGATCGACTCGTACGTTTTTTGCGCCACTTCATTGTCACTGCTGGTGGACACCCGCAAGCGCACCGCATGGGTCTCCTTGGCCATTTTTTTCGCCGTACGCATCAGGTTGTCTGCCACCAGTTGCCGGCGCGCATCTTCGGCCACGTAGATGTCATTGAGTATCCACACCCGCTTGAGCGACAGCGAAGAAAAGCTTGGGTACAGCTGGCAGAACCCAAGCAGTTTCTTGTCATCGTCATCGGCCAGGGCCAGGTAGATCACCGACTCCTTGCGGCGCAGGCGCTTTTCCAGGAAGGCCCGCGACGAATCCGGAAAGGGCAATGCCCCGTAAAACTCGCGGTATTTGACGAACAGTGGGGTCAACAGGTCCAGGTGTTCCAGGGTCGCTTGAGTAATCCGCATGCCAGGCCTCAACTTCCAAATGGGGTATGACCACACGCGCGGCCGTGACTTGATGCTGCCTAAAGACGCCAAAAAGCGCAATCGTGCCGGGATCAGTCCTCGGGTGGGCTGAGCAGGAAATTACCTCTCATCAGGTCAGGCTCGTCGGATTCGATGGTCTGAACCTGCGCTTCGTCCTTGAGGTTTACACCTGACAGCTGCCGGCGGCACGCCTCCTTCATCAAGTACAGCAAACGATGCGCCGCCATGCCATAACTCAAGCCTTCCAGGCGCACATTCGAGATGCAGTTGCGGTAGGCGTCGGTTAGGCCGACCTTGGGGTTGTAGGTGAAATACAGCCCCAGGCTGTCCGGCGAACTGAGGCCAGGCCGCTCGCCGATCAGGATCACCACCATTTTGGCGCCGAGCAACTGGCCGATCTCATCGGCTACAGCCACACGGCCTTGCTCCACCAGGATCACCGGTGACAAGGACCAGCCTTCGGCGTGGGTCTGTTCCTCCATGCGTGTAAGAAACGGCAGCGTATGTTTATGCACCGCCAGCGCCGAAAGACCATCGGCCACCACCACCGCCAGGTCCACGCCGCCGGGGTTGGCGTCGGCATGGTCGCGCAGCGCCTGGGCCGATTCATCACTCAAGCGCCTCCCCAAGTCCGGACGTTGCAGGTAGCTATGCCGGTCCACGGCGGCGCTATGCAACAACAGGCTGTCGCGCCCGCGCTCTGCCAATTGGCTGCTGAGCCCGGCATGGTCGAAGGGCAGGTGCACTGCGTCCCGTGCCTGGGCGTGGGCGAACTGGAAATCAAGCTGGGCGCTGGTGGGAATGCTGGTGCCGGTACGGCCCAGGGCAATACGCGCTGGGGTCAGGCGGCGCAGCTCCAGCCACGGGTTGTCTGGCAGGTCTGGTTGCACGGTCGGCTCCTTCATCCCAATTGCGCCAAGGCGTGGCGAAACGCCGGTGGCAGGCTTTTGCCGAAGTGCACCTTGCCGTCGGCTTGCGTAAAGATGCCCATTTTCGCCAGCCACTGTTCAAACTCCGGCGCCGGTTTTAAACCCAGTGTCTGGCGGGCGTACAGCGCGTCGTGGAACGAGGTGGTTTGGTAGTTGAGCATGATGTCGTCGGAGCCGGGGATGCCCATGATGAAGTTGATTCCGGCCACGCCGAGCAGGGTGAGCAGGGTGTCCATGTCGTCCTGGTCGGCTTCGGCGTGGTTGGTGTAGCAGATGTCGCACCCCATCGGCACGCCCAGCAACTTGCCACAGAAGTGGTCCTCGAGGCCGGCGCGGATGATCTGCTTGCCGTTGTACAAGTACTCGGGGCCGATAAAGCCGACCACGGTGTTCACCAAAAACGGCTTGAAGTGCCGGGCGACTGCATAAGCGCGGGTTTCGCAGGTTTGCTGGTCGACGCCAAAGTGCGCGTTGGCCGACAGGGCACTGCCTTGACCGGTTTCGAAATACATCAGGTTTTGGCCCAGGGTGCCGCGATTGAGGCTCAAGCCCGCGTCGTAGCCTTCCTGCAAGACGTTCAGGTTGATGCCGAAACTGGCATTGGCTGCTTCGGTGCCGGCAATCGACTGGAACACCAGGTCCAGCGGTACGCCCCGGTTGATCGCCTCGATGGAGGTGGTGACGTGGGTCAGTACGCAGGCCTGGGTTGGAATCTCGTAGCGCTGGATGATCGCGTCGAGCATCTCCAGCATGGCGCAGATCGAGGCGATGCTGTCGGTGGCCGGGTTGATGCCGATCATGGCGTCGCCGTTGCCGTAGAGCAGGCCGTCGAGAATGCTCGCGGCGATGCCTGCCGGTTCATCCGTCGGGTGGTTGGGTTGCAGGCGGGTCGACAGGCGACCACGCAGGCCCATCGTGCCGCGAAACTGGGTGACTACGCGGATCTTCTGCGCCACCAGCACCAGGTCCTGCACGCGCATGATCTTGGACACGGCAGCGGCCATTTCCGGTGTCAGCCCCGGCGCCAGGGCGCGTAGGGAATGTTCGTCGGCCGCGTCACTGAGCAGCCAGTCGCGCAGCCCGCCGACGGTCAAGTGGCTGACGGCGGCAAACGCCTGCTTGTCGTGGGTGTCGATGATCAGCCGAGTGACCTCATCGCTTTCATACGGAATCAGCGCTTCTTCAAGGAAATGCTTGAGCGGGATATTCGCCAGCGCCATTTGCGCCGCCACCCGTTCGCCGTCGTTCTGCGCGGCCACGCCAGCGAGGAAGTCCCCAGAGCGTGCGGGGCTGGCCTTGGCCATCACGTCCTTGAGGCTGTCGAAGCGGTAGGTCTGTGCACCGACCGCGTGGGAAAAGCTTGCCATACAGTGTCTCCTTGACGACGCGGGCTGCTGCCCGCGTCGAGGTTTACGGCAGTTAGTGCAAGGCGGCCTCTGCGGCCTGGATCGCCGCGAATTCCTCTTCGGGCGTGCCTGCTACCAAGTGATGCCGGCTGTAGAAAGCAAAGTAAGCAATTAATACTCCATAGATGATCGCGGCGCCAATCACCACCCGTGGATCCACCAGAAAGCCCGCCACCACGGCCACGCAAGCCAGTACCAGTGCAACACCGGAAGTGAAAATGCCACCCGGCGTGCGGTAAGGACGTTCCATTTTGGGGCGACGGATGCGCAGGGTGATGTGCGCGGCCATCATCAGCACGTAGGAAATCGTCGCGCCAAACACGGCTACCAGGATCAACAGATCACCCTGGCCGGTCAGCGAAAGGCCAAAACCGATGATGCCCGGGATCACCAAGGCCAGTACCGGCGCCTTGCTTTTGTTGGTTTCAGACAGCTTGCGCGGCAAGTAGCCGGCACGCGACAGCGCAAAGATCTGCCGCGAATAGGCATAGATAATCGAGAAAAAGCTCGCGATCAGGCCCGCCAGGCCCACCAGGTTGACGAAGCTGCCCATCCAGGTCGAGCCGCCGTAGGACAATGCCAGCGCTTCAACCAGCGGGTTACCGGATTTGATCAGCGCATACGTGCCCGCGCCGCCCGGTGCAATCACCAGGATCAGCAGGGCAAAACTGGTCAGCACCACAATGGCGCCGATCAGGCCGCGAGGCAGGTCGCGCTTGGGGTTCTTGGTTTCTTCGGCGGCCAGCGGCACACCTTCGACCGCCAGGAAAAACCAGATCGCATAGGGGATTGCGGCCCACACGCCGACGTAGCCGAATGGCAGGAAGGTGCTGGCGCCCTTGGCTTCGGTCACTGGAATGTCCAGCAGGTTGGCGACGTTGAAGTGCGGCACCATTGCCACCAGGAACACGCCCAAGGCAATTGCGGCGACGGCGGTGATCACGAACATCAGCTTCAGGGCTTCGCCGACCCCAAAAATGTGGATGCCGATAAAGATGATGTAGAACGCCAGGTAGATCATCCAGCCGCCAATGCCGAACAACGACTCGCAATAGGCGCCGATAAACACGGCGATGGCGGCGGGGGCGATGGCGTATTCGATCAGGATCGCAGTGCCGGTCAGGAAGCCGCCCCAGGGGCCGAAGGCGCTGCGGGCGAAGCCGTAGCCACCGCCGGCGGTAGGAATCATGGAAGACAACTCGGCCAGGGAAAAACACATGCACAGGTACATGGTGGCCATCAGCAATGTGGCGAGGAACATCCCGCCCCAGCCACCCTGGGCCAGGCCGAAGTTCCAGCCGGCGTAGTCGCCGGAGATCACGTAGGCAACGCCAAGGCCAACTAACAGCACCCAGCCGGCGGCACCTTTTTTCAGTTCGCGTTGTTGGAAGTAGTCGGTGCCGACTTTTTCAAAGTCGACGGAAGATCCAGTGGGTTCGCTAGGCATGGGGAAGTACCGTCCATTGTTATTGTTCTAGCTCGACCTCGTTGTGTCGAACGTGAGTTGCGAGTACTTGCGAAGATCAAAATGTGGGAGCTGGCTTGCCTGCGATGACGGTATGTCAGTCAATATGTTTGCTGGCTGAACCACCGCGATCGCAGGCAAGCCCGCTCCCACACTTGATTGCATTTCAAATGTGGGAGCGGGGAGTCAGTTAGAAAAAGCCCAGCGGATTAATGTCGTAGCTCACCAGCAGGTTCTTGGTCTGCTGGTAATGATCCAACATCATCTTGTGGGTCTCGCGGCCTACACCGGACTTCTTGTAACCGCCGAACGCGGCATGCGCCGGGTACAGGTGGTAGCAGTTGGTCCACACACGGCCCGCCTTGATCGCCCGGCCCATGCGGTAGGCGCGGTTGATGTCGCGGGTCCATACGCCGGCGCCAAGGCCGAACTCGGTATCGTTGGCAATCGCCAGGGCTTCGGCTTCGTCCTTGAAGGTGGTGATGCTCACCACCGGGCCGAAGATTTCTTCCTGGAACACGCGCATGTCGTTGGTGCCCTTGAGCAGGGTCGGCTGGATGTAATAACCGCCGGCCATGTCGCCGGTGAGTTGCTCGACCTTGCCACCGGTGAGCAGCTGCGCGCCTTCGCCCTTGGCGATTTCCAGGTAGGACAGGATCTTGTCGAACTGCTGCTCGGATGCCTGGGCGCCGACCATGGTGTCGGTGTCCAGCGGATCGCCGCGCTTGATCTGCTCGATCTTCTTCATCACCACTTTCATGAAGTCGTCGTAGATCGACTCTTCCACCAGCGCACGGGATGGGCAGGTGCACACCTCGCCCTGGTTGAAGAACGCCAGCACCAGGCCTTCGGCGGCCTTTTCGATAAACGACGGTTCGGCTTTCATGATGTCGGCGAAGAAGATGTTCGGCGACTTGCCGCCCAGCTCGACGGTGGACGGAATGATGTTCTCGGCCGCCGCATGCATGATGTGCGCGCCCACCGGGGTCGAGCCGGTAAAGGCGATCTTGGCGATGCGCTTGCTGGTGGCCAGGGCTTCGCCAGCTTCTTTGCCGAAACCTTGCACCACGTTGAGAACGCCTGGCGGCAGCAGGTCGCCGATCACTTCCATCAGAACCGTAATGCCCAGCGGCGTTTGCTCGGCGGGCTTGAGCACTACGCAGTTACCGGCGGCCAGGGCTGGCGCGAGTTTCCACGCAGCCATCAGGATCGGGAAGTTCCACGGGATAATCTGGCCGACCACGCCAAGGGGTTCATGGAAGTGGTAGGACGCGGTGTGTTCGTTGATCTCGGCGCTGGTGCCTTCCTGGGCGCGGATGCAGCCGGCGAAGTAGCGGAAGTGGTCGGCGGCCAGCGGGATGTCGGCGTTGAGGGTTTCACGCACGGCCTTGCCGTTGTCCCAGGTTTCGGTGATGGCCAGCAGTTCGAGGTTCTGTTCGATGCGGTCGGCGATTTTCAGCAGCACCAGCGAGCGGTCCTGGGCCGAGGTCTTGCCCCAGGCGTCAGCGGCGGCGTGGGCGGCGTCGAGCGCCTTGTCGATGTCTTTGGCAGTGGAGCGCGGGAATTCGGCGATAGGCTTGCCGTTGACCGGCGAGGTGTTGGTGAAATAGTTGCCGTCGACCGGCGCAACGAATTCGCCACCAATAAAGTTGCCGTACTTGGCCTTGAACGAAACGATCGCGCCTTCAGTACCGGGGTGTGCGTAACGCATGGTGGGTATCTCCTGGCTTTTATGTTTATTGGAGTGCAGCGCTCAAGCGCTTGATAAGCGTAGAGCAAAGGTTGGGCCACCGCTTTGCAGGCCAAGTAAATCAAGGGGTTGGGCATTGTTGTGACGCGTTGCTGTGACAAGGTTGGTACAGCCGGTGTGACAGTTTGTGCCATAAACAGTACAGCCCGTGACCGGTGGGTCGGCCTGGGATTGCATTGGCAGGATGCCTGGGGGATGCTGGGCGTTCTCACGCAGGGAGAATAATAAGAACCATGCACAACGATCATTTCAGTCGCCATGCCCAGCAAGTCCTCACGGTGGCGCGTGGCCGCGACCCGTCCAGCGATCCGTCCATCGCCCGTTCCTGGCTGCGGTGCCTGGAGGACTACCACCTCGACCCTGCGCAAACCATCGCTCCCACTGTGCTTGAGCACGGCCGCGTGCTGGAAAGCCGCGAGCGCTTGCAACAGGTGCTGCATATTGCCGGCAGCGAGATGAACAGCCTGCACCAGCAGCTTTCCGGCGCCGGCCACGCGGTGCTGCTGACCGATGCGCGCGGGGTGATCCTCAATTGCGTCACCGCGCCGTCCGAGCGCAAGATTTTCGAGCGCGCCGGGTTGTGGCTCGGTGCCGATTGGAGTGAAGCCTGCGAAGGCACCAACGGCATCGGAACCTGCCTGGTAGAGCGCCAGGCGCTGACCATTCATCGCGATGAGCACTTTCGCGGCCGTCACACCGGCCTGACGTGTTCGGCGAGCCCGGTGTTCGACCCGCAGGGTGATTTGCTGGCGGTGCTGGATGTGTCGTCGGCCCGGGAAGCGGTCTCGCGCCAGAGCCAGTTCCACACCATGGCGCTGGTCAACCTGTCGGCGAAGATGATCGAGAGTTGCTACTTCCTGCGCCACTTTGAACACCACTGGTTGCTGCGTTTTCATCTGCAGGCCGAGTCCGTGGGTCTGTTCAGCGAAGGGCTGCTGGCGTTCGATGGCGAAGGACGGATTTGCGCGGTTAACCAGAGCGCACTTAACCTGCTGGGGCAGGTTCGCGGCGGCCTGCTGGGGTTGCCGGTAGAGGCGTTTTTCGAGTGCTCGCTGGACCAACTGCTGGGGCGCGCCAGTGCCAATGCCACCGCCAGCTGGCCGCTGCGTACCCGGGACGGCCGGCACGTGTTTGCAGCCTTGCGCGGTCAACCGCGCAGCGTGCTGGCGCCCATCGCAAAACCTGAGCCTGCACGCCTGTCGGGCATCTGTTTGGCGGATCCAGCGCTGCAAACAGATTTTCGCAAGGCGCTGCGGGTGTTTGAACGTGATGTTCCGTTATTGATCAATGGCGAAACCGGCAGCGGCAAAGAGGCCTTTGCCAAGGCAGTGCACCAGGGCAGCCAGCGTGCCGACAAAGCCTTCGTTGCGCTCAACTGCGCCGCCATCCCGGAAAGCCTGATCGAAAGTGAACTCTTCGGCTATCGCGGCGGCAGCTTTACCGGTGCCCGCAAGGAGGGCATGCAGGGCAAGTTGCAGCAGGCCGATGGCGGCACGCTGTTTCTCGATGAAATCGGCGATATGCCACTGGCGTTGCAGACTCGTCTATTAAGAGTGTTGGAGGACCGCATGGTGGTGCCTCTGGGCGGCGAGCCCCAGGCGGTGAATGTCAGAATCATCAGTGCCACGCACCGCAATTTGCTGGAGCGCGTGCAGGACGGCAGTTTCCGCGAAGATCTGTACTACCGGCTCAATGGCCTGGAGGTTGGTTTGCCACCGTTGCGCGCGCGCAGCGATAAATCTCAATTGCTCGAGTTTTTGCTGGCTGAAGAGGCGGGTGGGCAGACCGTGCAGCTTGACCCGGCGGCGCGTTCGGCACTCTTGGCGTTTGCCTGGCCCGGTAATGTGCGACAACTGCGTACCGTGCTGCGTACGCTGGCGGCGCTGTGTGACAACGGGACGGTCGGCTTGGAAGATTTACCCGCGCAGATCCGCCAGGCTCGGCCACAACCGATCGCCGAGGCTCTGCCCGCGGAGTCTCCCCTCGAGGGCGCGGAGCGACTGGCCCTGCTGACGGCGCTGGAGCAACAACGCTGGCACATGACTCATACGGCGGAGCAGTTGGGGGTCAGTCGCAATACCTTGTATAGAAAGCTGCGCAGGCACGGCATCGCACGCCTTTCCCAGTAGACGTGATCGTGGATCGGTCCTACAGCTAAAGAGTGCGATTTTCCCCCCCCTGCGCTAACCTGCCTCGATGTTTTACGAGGTCGACTATGCACATTCATATTCTTGGTATTTGCGGCACCTTCATGGGTTCAATGGCGGTTCTGGCCAAAGAGCTGGGCCATCACGTGACAGGCTCCGATGCCAATGTTTACCCGCCCATGAGCACGCAGCTCGAAGCCCAAGGCATTGAGCTGACCCAGGGTTACGACCCGGCGCAATTCGATCCGGTCCCGGACCTGGTGGTAATCGGCAATGCCATGTCCCGTGGCAACCCGGCCGTCGAATATGTGCTCAACAAAGGTTTGCCTTATGTGTCCGGCCCGCAGTGGCTGGCCGACCATGTGTTGCAAGGTCGCTGGGTACTGGCCGTTGCTGGCACCCACGGCAAGACCACCACCAGCAGCATGCTGGCCTGGGTGCTGGAGCACGCGGGCATGAGCCCGGGCTTCCTGATCGGCGGCGTGCCGCAGAACTTTTCGGTCTCCGCGCGCCTGGGTGATACCCCGTTCTTCGTGATCGAGGCCGACGAATACGACAGCGCCTTCTTCGACAAGCGCTCCAAGTTCGTCCACTACCGCCCGCGCACCGCGATCCTGAATAACCTCGAATTCGATCATGCCGATATCTTTCCCGATCTACCGGCTATTGAGCGGCAATTCCACCATTTGGTGCGGACCATTCCGAGCGAAGGCCTGGTCATTCACCCCACCACCGAACCTGCTTTGCAGCGCGTGATCGAGATGGGCTGCTGGACCCCGGTGCAAACCACCGGTGTCGGTGGCCAGTGGCGGGTCAAGTTGCTTCGCGAAGACGGCTCCAAGTTTGAAGTGCTGTTCGAAGGCCAAGCCCAAGGCATCGTCGAGTGGGACATGACCGGCCAGCACAACGTTGCCAACGCCTTGGTCACCCTGGCCGCCGCTCGCCATGTGGGCGTGGTGCCGTCCATGGGCATCGCCGCCCTGAGCGCGTTCAAAAGCGTGAAGCGGCGTATGGAAAAGGTCGCCGACGTGAATGGGATTACCATCTACGACGACTTTGCCCACCACCCGACAGCCATCGCCACCACCCTCGACGGCCTGCGCAAACGCGTTGGTGATGCCCAGGTGATCGCGATTGTCGAGCCGCGCTCCAATTCGATGAAGCTGGGTGCGCACCGCGATGGCCTGCCGGAAAGCGTCAACGATGCCGATCAAGTTGTCTGGTACGCGCCTGTGAACCTCGGCTGGGACCTGCCGGCGGTTGCCGCCCTGTGCACGGTGCCATCCATTGTGTGTGACTCCCTCGACGCCATCATCGAGCACGTCAAGCATCAGGCCAAACCGGGTACCCATGTGGTGATCATGAGCAACGGCGGTTTCGGCGGCCTGCACGGCAAATTGGCCGAGGCGCTCAAATGAGTGGGCCGGAACGCGTCACCCTGGCGATGACCGGCGCATCGGGCGCGCCCTATGGCCTGCGGCTGTTGGACTGCCTGGTGCGTGAAGACCGCGAGGTGTACTTCCTGATCTCCAAGGCCGCGCAATTGGTGATGGCGACCGAGACCGACGTGGCGCTGCCGGCCAAGGTGCAGATGATGCAGGCGTTCCTCACCGAGTACACCGGTGCGGCGGCGGGGCAGATCAAGGTCTACGGCAAGGAGGACTGGATGTCGCCGGTGGCCTCGGGCTCCGGCGCGCCAGCCGCGATGGTGGTGGTGCCGTGCTCCACCGGCACCTTGTCGGCGATTGCCACCGGGGCCTGCAACAACCTGATCGAGCGTGCGGCGGACGTGACCTTGAAAGAGCGCCGCCAGTTGATCCTGGTGCCCCGCGAGGCGCCGTATTCGAGTATTCATCTGGAGCACATGCTCAAGTTGTCGAACATGGGCGTGACCATCTTGCCTGCGTCGCCAGGCTTTTATCACCAGCCGCAAACCATCGATGACCTGGTGGACTTTGTGGTGGCGCGCATCCTCAACCTGCTGAACATTCCCCAAGACATGTTGCCGCGCTGGGGCGAGCACCATTTGAGCAGTGATGAATAAGGCGCTGCTGGTGATGCTGGCGTTGCACCTGACGGGCTGCGCCACGGCCCGCACGCTGGACGCCGCGCAACCGGGCGCGCCGGTGGTGTATGCCGGCACGCGGTTGGATCTGTATGCAATCAATGGCGGCTGCTGTGCCAAGGACCGGTTTGGTGCCGAGGCGCCGAGCTATCCCGGCGTCGACCTGCCGGCGAGTGCGCTGCTCGACACCTTGCTGTTGCCGCTGTCGGTGTTGACGGTGCTCGGCGTGGGGTTTAACGCCACGGGCGGGCTCTAGCGCTGACCTGAAAGCAATACAAAACCAATGTGGGAGTGGGCTTGCCCCCTCCCACATTATTTACCGAGCTTGCGCAGTTCGTCCGACTCCACGATCCGCACCCCATCCTGCTCTTCCAGCGCCAGGCGCCACATGGCACGGGCCAGTTCGCATACTTCAATGCCGTGGTACTTGCCCGGAATCAACCGCGACAATGGCCCGGCCAGTTGCTCGGCCAAGCGTGGTTCCAGCCTTTCCCCCAACAACAATGACGGGCGCACAATGGTCAGTTGCGGCCAGTCTTGTGCCTTTAATGCCTGTTCCATTTCCCCTTTGACCCGGTTGTAGAACACCGAGGATTTCGGGTCGGCGCCAATCGCGCTGATCACGATCAGGTGCCGTGCGCCCATTTCCCGAGCGCGCTTGGCGAAAGCGACAACCATATCCAGGTCAACCGCACGGAAGGCTTCTTCCGAGCCGGCTTTCTTGATGGTGGTGCCCAGGCAGCAAAAGGCGATATCCACCCGGCCACTCAGTTGCGGCAGGAACACCGCCGGGTCGCCCACCGGGTTTTCCAGGTGCGGATGTTCGGCCAGCGGCTTGCGGCTCGGCGCGAGTACACGGGTCACGGTGGGTTCGTTGAGCAGGCGATCTAGCAGGTGTTCGCCGGTGAGGCCGGATGCTCCGGCAAGCAAGATATGCTGAGGCGTCAGGTACATAGTGTTTCCCCCTTGTTACACGTTACAGCTTAGTTGCCTTTGGCTTCCTTGCTATTCATTGAGACGCTTTCGAGCGCCTTTCGTGCCTGCTGCTTGCGTAATAATTGCCAGTGGGCGATCACGCCTTTGGGGGCCCAGATCTGCGGTTCGGAGGCTTCGAAGTTGTCGGCCTGTTCGCGTTCGGTCACGTGCAACTGCGCCAGCTTGAAGGCGTGCTGCAGGTCGTCGGTCTGGTTGAAGGCTTGGGCGAAGAGGGCGTCGCCGAAGTAGGTGAAGTCGGCTTCCTCGGAGCAACCGAAGGACACGCGGTCGGCGCGCGAAGCGGTCATGATCAGGGTGTGTTCGTCTTTGAGCGCCGGGATGAAACCACCGGAGTAGCAGGCGGAAATCACGATGATCTTGTCGCGGTTTTTCAGCGGGGTGAGCACGGCGGCCAACTCATCGGCGGGCAGGTCGGCCAGCTCCATGCGCGGTTGGTCCAGCACCAGTTCGTGTTCGTGGGTGCCGTGGCTGGTCATGTAGATAAACACCAGGTCTTCCGGCCCGGTGCGCTCGGCCAGGGTTTGCACGGCGCGGCGCAGGCTTTCGCGGGTGGCCAGGGGGCGGTCGGCGATATGGTCGCGGTGGTTGACCAGGCGGATCTGCCCACGTGCGCCGAAGCGGGTGGCGAGCATGTTGCTGACGTAATCGGCTTCGCGCAGGAACACGCTTTGCTTGCCGTCGCCTGCCACGGCCAGGGTGTACAACTCCACGGCAGGGGTGGAGGCGGGGACAGCCGCGAGGGCGGCGTCAAGCAAGCGGCCTTGGGCCAGCACGCCGATTTCCAGTGGGTCGGGCAGCAACGTGCCGTCGGCGTCACGCACGCGCATGCCGTTGACCCAGGTGCCGGCCTGTACGGTGCCGTCGGTGAGAACCAGGGTGCCGCGGCCCTGATAGTTGTCGCTGTCGAAGCCGCCAATATAGAAGCTGCCGTCGGTGAGGTTCAGGCGGCCTTCGCCGGTAAAGCGCCAGTCGCTGAATTGGCCGACGTAATGGCTGCCGTCCACGCCGATCAGCTCGCCCTTGCCGCTGAGCGCACCTTCCTTGAACTGGCCGATCCACACGTCGCCGTCGGCGTTTTCATAACGGCCCTTGCCGTTGAGCTGGTTCTGTTTGAACTGGCCTACGTAGATGTCGCCGTCGGCGCTGTTGAAGGTGCCATTGCCTTCCAGTTGCCCATCAACGAAGTGGCCACTGAACTGGTTGCCGCTGTCGTCGTTGCGCTGGCCTTCGCCATTGGGCTTGCCGTGGGCGAACTGGCCTTGGTATTGGCTGCCGTCAGCCAACTCCAGGCGACCGAGGCCGGAATATTGGTCGTCCTTGAACTCGCCGCGATAAGTCATCTGCCCCTCTTTGAGGGTGCCTTCGCCGTTGCGCCGACCGTTCTTGAAACCGCCGACATAGTGGCTGCCGGCGGTGGTCAGGCTGCCTTGGCCGTCGAACAGGCCTTGCTGGAACTGGCCTTTGTAGACCTCGCCGTTGCTGCCATGCCATTCGCCCTGGCCGTGCCACTGGCCTTTGTCGAACGCGCCGGCGTACCAACTGCCGTTGGGGTAGTCCACACGACCCTGGCCTTGCAGCAAGCCATTGACCACATCGCCGCGGTACCGGCCGCCGTCGGGCAGGCGCGCATCGGGCGGCAATAGCGATTCGCCGTCTCCGCAAGCGGTGAGCAACAGGGCAAGGGCGAGGGGAGCGAGTGGGCGCATAGCGGGATCCGGGTAATTGAGCGCCGAGTATGCCGCAGCTGCGAGTTTCATACATAAATTTACATACCCTGTGGCGAGTTTCAGTCCCTCACCACAGGGAAGCGCTTACACGAAGCAGAGTGACAGCGACTCAGCGATGTACGCCGGTTTTTCCTGGCCTTCGATCTCCAGGGTGGCGGTGGCCTTGAACAGCCATTGGCCGGGCTTTTTCTCGGTGACGTCGGTGAGGGTGACGTTCAGGCGTACCTTGGAGTTGACCTTCACCGGCTGGATAAAACGCACGCTGTCCAGGCCGTAGTTGACCGCCATCTTCAAGCCTTCGGGCATGATCAGGATGTCTTCCATCAACTTGGGCATCAGCGACAGCGACAGGAAACCGTGGGCGATGGTGCTGCCGAACGGGGTTTGCGCGGCCTTGACCGGGTCGACGTGGATGAACTGATGATCGCCGGTGGCCTCTGCGAACAGGTTGATGCGGGCCTGGTCGATGGTGAGCCATTCGGAACGTCCCAGTTCCTTGCCGACATAATCTTTGAGCTGCGCTACAGGTACATAGGGCATTGCGTCTCTCCTTGGTTCATCAATCTGTTTTTATGGGTTACAGAGAACCAATGTAGATCATCATGGCCAACAGGCCCGGTCAACCCACCATGCTTTTGGCGAATGCCGATGCATAGGGCGGGCATGCTTATAATGCGAGCGAGCTTAAAGGGGGGGAGAGCGGATGCTGTTACGTGGTCTGACATGGCTGGTGCTGTTTCAGTTGATCGGCACGGCGATCAATCATTTGCTGTTGCCGGTGCTGCCGGGGCCGATCATTGGGCTGCTGCTGATGCTAGGGTTTCTGATCTGGCGTGGCGAGGTGGGCGAGCCCTTGAGCCTGGCCGCTGGCAGCCTGTTACGGTACCTGCCACTGCTGCTGGTGCCGCCGGCGGTGGGGGTGATGGTGTACGCCAAGGACATCGCGGCGGATTTCTGGGCCATCGTCGGCGCGCTGGTGTTGTCACTGGTGATCGCGATGGCCTTTGTTGGCGTGCTGATGCAGCAGATGGTCAAGCGCAAGGAGAAGGATCAATGATCTTCGACTGGCAGGGCGCGTGGACGGCCGTCATTCATCACCCGCTGTTCGGTATCGGCATCACGCTGGGCGCCTATCAACTGGTGCTGGCAGGCTTCGAGAAAACCCGCTGGATCTTCCTGCAACCGGTGCTCGTCTCCATGCTGCTGGTGATCGGCGTATTGCTCACCTGCGGCCTGAGCTATGCCGAGTACCGCAAGAGTACTGAGATCATGGGGGTTCTGCTGGGCCCCGCGACGGTGGCGCTGGCAGTGCCGCTGTATCTGAACCTGCGGCGCATTCGCCAATTGTTCTGGCCGATTTTTACTACGCTGGTGATAGGTGGCGTATTGGCGACAGGCCTGTGTGTACTGCTGGGCAGCTGGTTTGGCGCCGAACACATGATGCTGATGACAATGGCGCCCAAGTCGGTGACTTCGCCGATTGCCATGCTGGTGGCCGAACAGATCGGCGGCGTAGCGGCGTTGGCGGCGGTATTTGTACTGATCACTGGGGTGGTGGGCGCAATGGTGGGGCCAGCGCTGCTGTCACGCTTGGGCGTGCACAGCCCCGAGGCGCGCGGCATGGCCCTGGGGATGACCGCCCACGCTGTCGGCACCTCGGTGGCCTTGCAGGAAAGCGAAGAGTGCGGCGCCTTTGCGGCGCTGGCCATGAGCTTGATGGGCGTGGCCACGGCGGTGTTCCTGCCGCTGGCCGTGTCGGTCATTGTTTAAACCGGGTTTAAGGAAACCTTTTATGAGTCTGGCGCTGTTTCCGCTCAACACTGTGCTGTTCCCAGGCTGCACCCTCGATCTGCAAATATTCGAGGCGCGCTATCTGGACATGATCAGTCGCTGCATGAAAAAGGGCGAAGGTTTCGGTGTCGTGTGCATCTTTGAGGGCAGGGATGCGGGCACTGCCGTGGAGAGCTACGCGCTGGTCGGCTGTGAAGCCCTGATTCGCGACTTCAAGCAGCAGGACAACGGGCTGCTGGGGATTCGCGTCGAGGGCGCGCGCCGTTTCCGCGTGCGTGACGCTGACACGCAGAAGGACCAACTGCTGGTGGCCGACGTGCAATGGTTGGACGAGCAGCCCGACCGGCCATTGGAAGACGAGGATGCCGATCTGTTGGCGTTGCTTGAAGCGTTGGCCGAGCATCCCATGGTCGCCTCTCTGGATATGGGCGTCGATGCAAGTGGCCAGCAAGCATTGGGCAACCAGTTGGCCTATCTGCTGCCATTCACGGACTCTGACAAGGTCGACCTGCTGCAACTCGACGACCCGCAACAGCGGCTGGATGCGATCCAGATGCTGCTCGATGAGCTGCAGGGTGAGCTGTTTACCTGAGTTGCGGACTTAACGGGCACTGTTTTCCGATTTCTCCTTCATTCGCCCTATAACGCGCCTGAAATAGTTTCCGATCGCACACGTTGATCTGGGGATGAAAATGATTCGGCTAACGCAATCGGAACTGGCCATCTGGGATGCTTTTTTTGTCAGCGTCGCCACGCAACTGATCCGGCACCATGAAGGGCGGGGCGCGGAATATATCGCCGAGCGCGCCGCTGAAATTGCCGATGAGATGCTGCTGGAGCGGCGCGAGCGGTTTGCCGAGCGCCGAGCCGCCTCAGTGGATTGGATCGGCCCGGCTAAGGGTCAGTAAGCGTACCTGAGCAACGCGTGGGACGTGCCGGTAAAGGCAATAAAGGCGAGCACCGCCACCACGGCGGGCAACACCAGCCACCAGGCCTTGGGCGACATCGGCGGCAGTGGGCTCTGGAGTTGGCTGGCGGTCAGGCTGAATGCGCATACCGTCATCGCCAACAGCGTGCCGGCCAGGATGTCGGTGGGCCAGTGGGCGCCCAGGTAAACCCGGGACAGGGCGATAAACGCGGCGGGGATGCAGCCCAGTAATATCCAGGTTAGCCGCAACCGTGTCGGTTGGCCGCGACCTGCCAGCACTGCCAGGGCCAGGAAAAACGCGAACGCACCGGAAGCATGGCCGCTGGGCATGCTGAAGCTGGTCAGTGGGTCAGTGAGGATCTCCGGGCGGCCACGGGCGAAAAACAACTTCGTGCCGGTGTTGATCACCGCCGAGCCGGCCAGCGTGACACCGACAAAGACGGCGTGTCGCCACTGCCGGGCCAGTAACAAGAGGCCGGTGAACACCGCGCTGGCGACAAACATCTTCTTGAATTCACCCAGTTGGGTGACTCTCACCATCGCTTCATCCAGCCAGGCGCTGCGATGCTCCTGCACCAGGGCGCTTAAGCCTTGGTCGAAATCATTTAGGTGTGGATAACCGATAAACAAGGCAATCAACAGGGTCAGGCTGGCGCAACCTATCCACAAGGTGGTGCGCCGATGGCCGCGCAGGCTGCTGTTCAGGCTCAACCCCAGCAGCACCGCCAGGCACGCCGTGACAACACCCGCTTCGGGCCAGAAACCTTCCGGCAGCGGCAGGCGGAACGCGGCGCCAGTGGCCCAGCCCGGCAGCAGATACGCCACCGTCCAGCCGGCAGCGGCAAGCAGGCTCACCAGGGCAAAGCGCGGGAACGGCATGTCGCACATGCCGGCCACCATCGGCAGCATGGGGCGCAACGGGCCGATGAAGCGTCCGACCAACAGGCTGGCGATGCCGTACTTGTGGAAGTAGGCCTCTGCCCCGTTCATCCATTCAGGGTGATGGCGCAGGCCAGGCAGGCGGCGGATGTTCTGGTGGAAATGGCGGCCCAGGAAGTAGGAAATCCCATCACCGAGTAAACCGCCGAGTAAACCCAGCAGCAGGGTTTCACTCAGGGACAGCGCGCCGCTGCCGGCCAGCACGGCAATGGCAAACAGCAACACCGTGCCGGGCACGATCAGCCCGGCAATGGCCAGGCACTCCACGCAGGCGACGATAAACACCGCTAACGCCAGCCATTGTGGGTTCAGGGTCAGCCAGCCGGTAATGCTATCGAGCCATTGGCCCATAAAACGTCACTCCATCACCATGAATTTCAAATCAGAAAATAGTCGCGGCCTTCGACCTGGCCTCGGCGCAGCGGGTTCCGTGTGCAATACGGCGCATAGCCGGCATCGACAAAACGGTACATCAGGTGTTCATCGCGCCCGCTGGGGATGCCCAGGCGGGTCGTCTGGATGATCTGCGTCGGCACCTGGCCCACATCTTCCACGTAGAGCCGTTCCTGGTCGAAACGCTTGGCGTCCCATATCGGCACTTTCAGCCCCAGCGCCTTGCACAGCAACGTCTGCCCGGCACACAGTTTGTGCAAGGGGCGTGGGCCGCCGTCGGCATTCGGGTTGTTCAGCAGCATCTGCGCCAGGCTCGCCGGCCCGCAGATTTCATCGATCCACGGATACGCTGACTTGATCAATACGGCATTGCCTGGCCCGTGGGCACTGAAGTTCAGGGAATCGCCGCCACGGGCGTAGTACATGTAGATATGACCGCCATCCAGAAACAAAGCCTTACGCTTTTCTGTGTAGCCAAGTGAGGCGTGGCTGCCTTTTTCGGCCACGTAATAGGCTTCGGTTTCAATAATTCGCGCTGAAAGCCAGATTTCCCCGACGCGGTGACGGATGACTTTTCCCAGCAGTTCACGCGCAAGCATTTGTGCGTCTCGGTCGAAGAAGTCGTCGGGCAGGGCGCTGGCGGGGCGTTGGGGCGATGAAGTGGGCATGACGATCAGGGGAAATACGGCTAAATGTGACGGAATCATAACAACTCCCACCTTAATTACGGCTGAACGCCAGGTTTTTACAGTTCATTTCGACCATCCGCCCCTCACCGCTGTCAGTCGGGCGGCGTCACAGCTATAATCTGCCGCTTTCCTCTTTGCCAAGACTCCCTGACCATGACTGAGTCCGTTCTTGACTACATGACCCGCCTGGGTCGCGCTGCCCGTCAGGCCTCGCGGTTGATCGCCCGTGCGAGCACCGCGCAGAAGAACCGTGCCCTGCTGGCCGCCGCCGATGCCCTGGATGCTTCGCGCTCCGAGCTCGCCGCCGCCAACGAACTGGACCTGGCCAACGGCCGCGCCAATGGCCTGGAGCCGGCCCTGCTGGACCGCCTGGCGCTGACGCCGGCACGTATCGACGACATGATCGAAGGCCTGCGTCAGGTGGCCAAGCTGCCTGACCCCATCGGTGAAATCCGCGATATGCGTTACCTGCCGTCCGGCATCCAGGTCGGTAAGATGCGCGTGCCCCTGGGCGTGATCGGCATCATCTATGAGTCGCGCCCGAACGTGACCATCGACGCCGCGAGCTTGTGCCTCAAGTCCGGCAACGCCACCATCCTGCGTGGCGGTTCCGAGGCGATCAATTCCAATCGCGCCATTGCCGCCTGCATCCAGCAAGGCCTGGCCGTGGCCGAACTGCCGGCCGAAGTGGTGCAAGTGGTGGAAACCACCGACCGCGCCGCCGTGGGCGCGCTGATCACCATGCCGGAATTCGTCGACGTGATCGTGCCGCGCGGTGGCAAGAGCCTGATCGAACGCGTCAGCCGTGATGCCAAGGTGCCGGTGATCAAGCATTTGGACGGCGTATGCCATGTGTTCATCGACATCGCCGCCGATATCGACAAGGCGATCCGCATCGCCGACAACGCCAAGACCCACCGCTACGCGCCGTGCAACACCATGGAAACCCTGCTGGTACACGCCGGCATTGCCGAGCGCGTGCTGCCGCCGCTGGCTGCCATCTACCGTGACAAGGGCGTGGAATTGCGTGGCTGCGAGCGTACCCGTGCACTGCTCGGCAGCGATGTGATCGAAGCGACTGAACAAGACTGGTACACCGAATACACGGCGCCGATCCTGTCGATTCGCATCGTCGACGACCTGGACCAGGCCATCGAACACATCAACAAATACGGTTCCAGGCACACCGACGCCATTGTCTCCGAGCATTTCAGCGATGCCCGGCGTTTCCTCAACGAAGTGGATTCCGCGTCGGTGATGATCAACGCCTCGACGCGTTTTGCCGACGGCTTTGAATACGGCCTGGGTGCGGAAATCGGCATCTCCACCGACAAGCTCCACGCACGCGGCCCGGTTGGCCTGGAAGGCCTGACCAGCGAGAAGTACGTGGTGTTCGGCGACGGTCATGTGCGCACTTGATGGCTAAACGCATCGGGCTGCTCGGCGGTACTTTCGACCCCGTGCACATCGGCCATTTGCGCAGTGCCCTGGAAGTTGCGGACGCCCTCGCGCTCGATGAGCTGCGCCTGACCCCCAATTTCCGGCCGCCGCACCGCGACACGCCGCAGGTGTCACCGCAACAACGCCTGGAAATGGTGCGTCTGGCAGTAGAAGGCATACCGCCGCTGGTGGTGGACGACCGCGAACTCAAACGCGATAAACCGTCCTACACTGTCGACACCCTGGAACTGATGCGCGCCGAGTTGGCCGCAGATGACCAGTTGTTTCTGCTTTTGGGCTGGGACGCATTTTGCGGCCTGCCCTCTTGGCACCGCTGGGAGGAACTCCTCCAGCATTGCCACATCCTGGTTTTGCAACGCCCGGATGCCGACAGCGAACCGCCGGATGCCTTGCGCAACCTGCTGGCCGCGCGGTCGGTAAGTGACCCCTTGGCCCTGACCGGGCCGAACGGGAATATTGCATTCGTCTGGCAGACCCCGCTTGCGGTGTCCGCCACCCAGATCCGTCAACTGCTGGCCAGCGGGAAGTCGGTACGTTTCCTGGTGCCTGACGCGGTCCTGGCCTACATCGATGCGCACGGGCTTTACCGTGCGTCGAACTGAAAAGGCGCGCTTGAACGCACGAACAGTCGTGCAGCGAGCGCCCGAACATACGAGCAAAACGAGTTTTATATGACGAACAAAGACGTAAGCAAAGTTAAGCGCAAAGGCACTTTCAAAAGCGCCCCGCTGCCAGTTGAAGCCCACACCGGCCCTGAGCTGGCTGGCGAAGAGCTGGTAAAAGTCGCCGTAGCGGCCCTGGAAGACGTGAAGGCCCAGGACATCCAGGTCCTGGACGTACGCGACAAGCAGAGCATCACCGACTTCATGATCATCGCCACCGGTACCTCCAACCGCCAGATCGGCGCGATGCTGGACAAGGTTCGCGAAGCCGTCAAAGCCCAAGGCGTCAAGCCATTGGGTGAAGAAGGCAAGGGCGACAGCGACTGGGTGCTGCTGGACATGGACGACGTGATCGTTCACATGATGACCTCCAACGCCCGCCAGTTCTATGACCTGGAACGTCTGTGGAAAGGCGCCGAGCAGAGCCGTGCGGCCGATGGCAAGCACCACAGCCCGGAAGTGGGCCACGCGCACTTCGACAAGCTCAACAAAGACCAGGAATAAGGAACGGCTGTGCGCCTGCGTCTGATCGCTGTCGGTTCACGCATGCCCAAGTGGGTGGAAGAAGGCTGGCACGAGTATGCCAAGCGTCTGCCCGCTGAGCTGTCGCTGGAACTGGTGGAAATACCGCTCAACACCCGGGGCAAGAATGCCGACGTGGCGCGCTTTATCCGCCAGGAAGGCGAAGCCATGTTGGCCAAGGTCGGCCCCAACGAGCGTATCGTCACCCTCGAAGTGCACGGCAAACCCTGGAGCACCGAGCAACTGGCGGTGGAACTGGATCGCTGGCGCCTGGACTCGCGTACGGTCAACTTCATGGTCGGTGGCCCGGAAGGGCTGGCGCCGGAAGTCTGCGCGCGGGCGGATCAGCGCTGGTCGCTGTCGGCGCTGACGTTGCCGCACCCGTTGGTAAGGATTCTGATCGGTGAACAGCTGTATCGCGCCTGGACAGTCCTGTCCGGGCACCCTTACCACAAATAGCCTGCGCCCCTCCCGATGACCCAGCCGATCCGCATCAAGGACCACGAGAAAGACGCACGTCTTGTACGCGCTCGGGTCGTGTTTGGTGCGATTCTGGTCGTCGGGCTGATGTGCGTGCTGATCGCGCGCCTGTATTTCCTGCAGGTGATCCAGTACGAGTATCACTCCACGCTGTCGGAAAACAACCGGGTGCATGTGCAGCCGATTCCGCCGACCCGTGGGCTGATTTTCGACCGCAATGGCGTGGTGGTCGCGGATAACCGGCCCAGCTTCAGCCTGAGCATGACCCGCGAGCGTTCTGGTGACTGGCAGCAAGTCCTCGATGTCATTGTCGAGGTCTTGCAGTTGACGCCGGAAGACCGGGTGATCTTCGAAAAACGCATGAAGCAGGGGCGTCGGCCATTCGAGCCGGTGCCGATCCTGTTCGAGCTGACCGAAGAGCAGATCGCCCGTATCGCGGTCAACCAGTTCCGTTTGCCCGGTGTGGAAGTGGTGGCGCAGTTGGTGCGCCATTACCCGCAGGGTGCGCACTTTGCGCATTCGGTCGGCTACATGGGGCGGATCAACGAGAAAGAGCTCAAGAGCCTCGACCCGGTCAACTACAGCGGCACCCACCATATTGGCAAGACCGGCATCGAGCGTTTCTACGAGCCGCAACTGCACGGCCAAGTGGGTTACGAGGAGGTCGAGACCAACGCCCGTGGCCGCGTGCTGCGCGTGCTCAAACGCACCGACCCGATTCCCGGCAAGGACATCGTGCTGAGCCTGGACATCAAGTTGCAGGAAGCAGCGGAGATGGCCCTGGGCGGACGGCGTGGCGCGGTGGTGGCACTGGACCCGAAGACTGGCGAAGTGCTGGCGATGGTCAGCCAGCCGAGTTTCGACCCTAACCTGTTCGTCACCGGCATCAGCTTCAAGGCTTATGCCGAGTTGCGCGACTCCATCGACCGGCCGCTGTTCAACCGCGTCCTGCGCGGCCTGTACCCGCCCGGTTCGACCATCAAGCCGGCGGTGGCGATTGCCGGTCTGGACGCGGGCGTGGTCACGGCCTCCAGCCGCGTGTTCGACCCGGGCTATTACATGCTGCCCAACTACGACCACAAATACCGAAACTGGAACCGCACCGGTGACGGCTATGTCGACTTGGATACCGCGATCATGCGGTCCAACGACACCTATTTTTATGACCTGGCCCACAAGCTGGGAATCGACCGGTTGTCTGCCTACATGGGCAAGTTCGGCCTCGGTCAGAAAGTGTCCCTGGATATGTTCGAAGAGTCCCCTGGCTTGATGCCATCGCGCGAGTGGAAGCGTGCGACCCGTCGCCAGGCGTGGTTCCCGGGTGAAACCCTGATTCTGGGCATCGGCCAGGGCTACATGCAGGCCACCCCATTGCAACTGGCCCAGGCCACCGCACTGGTGGCCAACAAAGGCATCTGGAAT
The DNA here is from genome assembly GCF_009866765.1 of Pseudomonas sp. S35. NCBI lineage: Bacteria > Pseudomonadati > Pseudomonadota > Gammaproteobacteria > Pseudomonadales > Pseudomonadaceae > Pseudomonas > Pseudomonas sp. S35. Next base: position 5,814,087 of record NZ_CP019431.1, on the reverse strand, counting down.
CGCCCGCACCTGGCCAAGACCATCGAAGGCGAGAAGCCGGTGGATGACAACCCGATCCCCGATATCGTGCTGCGCGACCCGTCGGATTGGACCAAGGTCAATCATGGCATGCAGCAAGTGATGCACGGCGCCCGTGGCACCGCGCGCAAAGCGGCCATCGGCGCGCAGTACCGCATTGCCGGCAAGAGCGGTACGGCCCAGGTGGTCGCGATCAAGCAGGGCGAGAAATACGACCGCACCAAGGTCCAGGAGCGCCACCGCGACCACGCGTTGTTTGTAGGCTTTGCGCCGGCGGACGACCCGAAGATCGTGGTGGCGGTGATGGTGGAGAACGGCGAGTCCGGCTCCGGTGTGGCAGCGCCCGTAGTGCGCCAGGTGATGGACGCCTGGTTGCTGGCCGACGACGGCAGGCTCAAGCCCGAATATGGCGGCCCCCCTTCAAACACCGAGGTTACGGCCAGTGAAGAGTAATTTTGACCGCATCCTCTCCAGCGAGGATGTGATGCGTCGCCGTGCGACGTTGCTGCAGCGCATGCACATTGATGGCCCGTTGCTGATCCTGTTGCTGACCCTGGCCGCCGGCAGCCTGTTCGTGCTGTATTCGGCCAGCGGCAAGAACTGGGACTTGCTGATCAAGCAGGCGTCGTCGTTTGGCCTGGGGCTGCTGTCGATGGTGGTGATCGCCCAGCTGGAGCCGCGTTTCATGGCGCGCTGGGTGCCGCTCGGCTACGTCGCCGGCGTATTGCTGCTGGTGGTGGTGGACGTCATGGGCCACAACGCTATGGGTGCGACCCGCTGGATCAACATTCCAGGGGTGATCCGCTTCCAGCCGTCGGAATTCATGAAGATCCTGATGCCGGCCACCATCGCCTGGTACCTGTCCAAGCGCACCTTGCCGCCGCAGCTTAAACACGTGGGCATCAGCCTGATCCTGATCGGCATACCGTTCATCCTGATCGTGCGCCAGCCGGACCTCGGCACCTCGCTGCTGATCCTCGCCGGCGGTGCGTTCGTGCTGTTCATGGGCGGTTTGCGCTGGCGCTGGATCCTCAGCGTGCTGGCAGCGGCCGTACCGGTGGCAGTGGCCATGTGGTTCTTCTTTATGCACGACTACCAGAAACAGCGGATCCTCACGTTTCTCGACCCGGAAAGCGACCCGCTCGGCACCGGCTGGAACATCATCCAGTCCAAGGCAGCCATCGGTTCCGGCGGCGTGTTTGGCAAGGGCTGGCTGCTGGGCACCCAATCGCACCTGGACTTTTTGCCCGAGAGCCATACCGACTTCATTATCGCGGTGATGGGCGAAGAGTTCGGCCTGGTGGGCATCTGCGCGCTGTTGCTGATCTATTTACTGCTGATCGGACGTGGCCTGGTGATTACCGCCCAGGCCCAGACCTTGTTCGGCAAATTGCTCGCCGGCGCCTTGACCATGACTTTTTTTGTTTACGTTTTCGTCAACATCGGTATGGTCAGTGGCCTGCTGCCGGTGGTTGGGGTGCCGTTGCCGTTCATTAGCTACGGCGGAACTTCGCTGGTGACATTGCTGTCAGCGTTTGGGGTTTTGATGTCGATTCATACGCATCGCAAGTGGATCGCACAGGTTTGAATAAGGTGAAGATGTCAATGCAAGTAATGCGCGGCTGGGCGACTCGGCATGCGTCCTGGATGAGCCTGATTGGGCTGCTGGGCGCAACGCAAGAGGCGCAGGCCGGTGACTACGATGGTTCACCCCAGGTCGCCGAATTTGTCGGTGAGATGACCCGCGACTACGGTTTCGCCGGTGAGCAACTGATGGGCGTGTTCCGCGAGGCCCAGAAAAAGCAGGCGATCCTCGACGCCATCTCGCGTCCCGCCGAGCGCGTGAAGCAGTGGAAGGAATATCGCCCGATGTTCCTCACCGACGCCCGCGTGGCACGCGGTGTGGATTTCTGGCGCGAACATGAAGCCGTGCTGGCCCGCGCCGAGCAGGAATACGGCGTGCCGGCGCAGGTGATTGTCGCGATCATTGGCATTGAGACCTTCTACGGGCGCAATACCGGCAGCTACCGGGTGATCGACGCCTTGTCGACCCTGGGCTTCGATTACCCGCCCCGCGCCGACTTCTTCCGCAAGGAGTTGCGCGAATTCCTGCTGTTGGCCCGTGAAGAACAGGTCGACCCGCTGACCCTCAAGGGCTCCTACGCCGGCGCAATGGGCTTGCCGCAATTTATGCCGAGCAGCTTTCGCGCGTATGCCGTGGATTTTGACGGCGACGGCCACATCAATATCTGGAGCAACCCCGACGACGCCATCGGCAGCGTGGCCAGCTACTTCAAACGCCACGGCTGGGTGGGCGGCGAGCCGGTAGTGATTCGCGCCGATGTCAGCGGGGAGCGCGCCGATGAAGGCCTGACCCAGGGCATCGAGCCGGTCAAGACGGTCGGGGAGTTGCGGGCGCTGGGCTGGTCGAGTCAGAATGCGCCACGCGATGACATGCCAGTCACGGCGTTCCGCCTGGAAGGCGAAAACGGCCCTGAATACTGGATGGGCCTGAAGAATTTTTACGCAATCACGCGTTATAACCGCAGTGTGATGTACGCCATGGCCGTGCATCAGCTGTCAGACATGCTGGTCCAAGCACGGGGCAACAAGTAATGCGGGTATCGCCGTTCAAACAACCGCTCAAGCTGGTGGCGTTCGCCGCGTTGTCCCTGCTGGTCGTCAGTTGCTCCACCAGCCGTGGCCCGGCACCGAAGTCCGGCGGCACGGCTGTGCGTTCCCAGCCCGGCCTGGACATCAACCGCGCGCACAAAGACGGCGCGCCGTGGTGGGATGTCGATGTGTCTAAGATCCCGGATGCCACGCCGACCCTGCACACCGGGCCGTACAAGGCCAATCCGTATACCGTGCTGGGCAAATCCTACTTTCCGCTGCAAGAGTCCAAGACCTACGTGCAATCGGGTACGGCATCCTGGTACGGCACCAAGTTCCATGGCCAGAACACCGCCAATGGCGAGGTCTATGACCTGTACGGCATGAGCGCGGCGCATAAAACCCTGCCGCTGCCCAGCTATGTGCGCGTGACCAACCTGGACAACAACCGCACCGTGATCCTGCGGGTCAACGACCGTGGGCCGTTCTATTCGGACCGCATCATCGACCTGTCCTACGCCGCTGCGAAAAAACTCGGCTATGCCGAAACCGGCACGGCGCGGGTCAAGGTCGAAGGCATCGACCCGGCGCAGTATTGGGCCCAGCGCGGCAAGCCTGCACCGTTGATGCTCAACGAGCCGCAGGCTGCGCAGCCGCAAGTGACGGCATCGGCCGGCAAGATCGAACAGTGGACACCGCCACCCCAGCAGCACGCACCGGATACGGTCGTGGTGCCCCGTGCAGCGCCAGGCGCTTCCGTCGCGGGCGGGCAATACCTGCAGGTGGGCGCTTTCGCCAACCCGGATGCGGCAGAACTGTTAAGGTCCAAGCTCAGCGGCATGGTCAACGCGCCGGTCTTTATCAGCTCCATCGTGCGTAACCAGCAGACCCTGCACCGCGTGCGCATGGGCCCGATCGGCTCGCCGAGCGAAGTCGCGCAAGTACAGAACAGCGTGCGCCTGGCCAACCTGGGGCAACCCAGCGTGGTCACCGCCGAATAACAAAGCATTGATGGGTCAGGTCCGTGCGCGGGCTTGAGCCTTGGTTGTTGGCTCGTTGAACAACAAAAACCCAGGGGCAAGGGGTGAGCGGGCAACCGAACACGTGACAGTCTGGTAGCGGGCTGTCTGAATAAGTTTTGCCCGTGAGGGCAAGTTTCCATAAGCAATTTCGAGAGACGGATGAACATCACCACCTTAGCCAAACGCACGTGCCTGCTTATCTCGCTGATCATCACTCCGGCCGCCTGGGCGGTTGAAATGGTGCCGGCTTCACCGCAACTGGCCGCCAAGGCCTGGGTCCTGATGGACGCTGCCAGCGGCAACGTGCTGGTCGAGAGCAACGGTGACCAGCGCCTGCCACCGGCCAGCCTGACCAAGCTGATGACCGCCTACATCGCGACCCTGGAAATCCGTCGCGGCCAGATCGGCGAGAACGACCCGGTGACCGTCAGCGAAAACGCCTGGCGTACCGGTGGTTCGCGGATGTTCATCAAGGTGGGCTCGCAAGTCACCGTGAGCGACCTGCTGCACGGCATCATCATCCAGTCTGGTAACGACGCCAGCGTGGCGCTGGCCGAGCACATCGCCGGCAGCGAAGACGCGTTCGCCGACATGATGAACAAAACCGTGGCCGACCTGGGCATGACCAACAGCCACTTCATGAACCCGACCGGTCTGCCGAACCCAGAGCACTACTCGTCGGCTCACGACATGGCGATCCTGGCCCGCGCGATCATCCGTGTTGACCCTGTGCACTACGCGATCTACTCCCAGAAGGAGTTCTTCTGGAACAACATCAAGCAGCCAAACCGCAACCTGCTGCTGTGGCGTGACAAGACCGTCGATGGTCTGAAAACCGGCCACACCGACGAAGCGGGTTACTGCATGGTGTCGTCCGCCGTCCGTGATGGCCAGCGCCTGATCGCCGTCGTGTTCGGCACCAACAGCGAGCAGGCCCGTGCGGCCGAGACGCAAAAACTGCTGACCTACGGTTTCCGCTTCTTCGAAACCCAGACCTTCTACCAAAAGGGCGCCGAGCTGGCGACCGCGCCGGTTTGGAAGGGCGCAACCTCGCAGGTCAAGGCCGGCCTGGCTGAAGACCTGACCCTGACCATGCCTAAAGGCCAGCTGAAAAAGCTCGCTGCCAGCATGACCATGAACCCGCAATTGGTTGCCCCAATTGCCAAGGGTGATGTGATCGGTAAAGTCGAAGTGAAGCTGGACGACAAGGTCGTGCACAGCGCTGACCTGATCGCGCTGGACGCCGTCGACGAAGGTGGTATCTTCCGCCGCGTGTGGGATAGCATCCGTCTATTCTTCTACGGCTTGTTCAACTGATTGTGTGCACCTGCAAAGCCCCGCGTTGATCCGACGCGGGGCTTTGCCCGTCGCCACGGCTTACCGCTTACGAGGCCGTTACGCCATGACCGATAAAGAAGTAGAAGTAAAGGCGCCAAAGATCGAATTCCCGGTGGTCGATTACCCGATCAAGGTGATCAGCGACACGGGCGTTGGCCGCAAGGACAAGATTCTTGAGATCGTGCGTAAACACGCGACGATCAACGATAACCGGGTGGATGAGCGATCCAGCACCACCGGTAAGTACACAACTATCCAGTTGCACATCGTTGCGACCGGACAAGACCAGCTCTACGACATCAATAGCGAACTGCGGGCCACCGGCTTCGTGCACATGGTGTTGTGATGTCACAGGTCCTGGGCTTTCGCGAGCTCGGCCAGATGGCCTACGAGCCTGTCTGGCACGCCATGCAGCGCTTCACGAACGAGCGCGGCACCTCGGCTCCCGATGAGGTCTGGCTGGTGGAGCACCCGCCGGTGTTTACCCAGGGCCAGGCCGGCAAGGCCGAACATCTGCTACTTCCGGGTGATATTCCGGTGGTGCAGGTCGACCGAGGTGGCCAAGTGACTTACCATGGCCCCGGCCAACTGGTGGCGTATTTGCTGTTGGACGTGCGCAAGCTGGGTTTTGGCGTGCGCGACCTGGTCAGCCGCATTGAGGCTTGCCTGATCGAGCTGCTGGCCAGCTACGGGATAACCGCCGCAGCCAAGCCCGATGCCCCAGGTGTGTATGTAGATGGCGCGAAAATCGCCTCCCTGGGGCTGCGCATCCGTCACGGGTGTTCCTTTCATGGCCTGGCCCTGAACGTGGACATGGACCTGGCCCCGTTCCGTCGGATCAACCCGTGCGGCTACGCCGGGTTGGCAATGACCCAGATGAGCGAGCACGCCACACCGATTAAATTTGCCGAGGTTAGTGCCCGGCTGCGCGCGCAGCTCGTCAAACACCTCGACTATGCTGAGCAGACGACCCTTACGGGCGGAATCGACTGATTATGACTACTGATGCAGTGCAAACCATGATCCCGACGCTGGACATTACCGACCGTCCGGCCCCGGCCCCGCGTGCCAAGGTGGAAGCCGGCGTCAAGCTGCGCGGCGCCGAGAAGGTTGCACGCATCCCGGTGAAGATCATTCCGACCACCGAACTGCCGAAAAAGCCCGACTGGATCCGCGTGCGCATCCCGGTTTCGCCGGAAGTCGACCGTATCAAGGCCCTGCTGCGCAAACACAAACTGCACAGCGTGTGCGAAGAAGCCTCCTGCCCGAACCTGGGTGAGTGCTTCTCCGGCGGCACCGCCACCTTCATGATCATGGGCGACATCTGCACCCGTCGTTGCCCGTTTTGCGACGTCGGCCACGGCCGTCCGAAGCCATTGGACGTCAACGAGCCGCAAAGCCTGGCCATCGCCATCGCTGACCTGAAACTCAAATACGTGGTGATCACCTCGGTTGACCGCGATGACCTGCGTGACGGCGGTGCCCAGCACTTTGCCGACTGCATCCGTGAAATCCGCAAGCTGTCGCCCAACGTGATGCTCGAAACCCTGGTGCCGGATTACCGTGGCCGTATGGACGTGGCGCTGGAAATCACCGCTGCCGAGCCACCGGATGTGTTCAACCACAACCTGGAAACCGTGCCACGCCTGTACAAGGCTGCGCGTCCGGGTTCGGACTACCAGTGGTCGCTGACCCTGCTGCAGAAATTCAAGCAGATGATGCCGCACATCCCGACCAAATCCGGCCTGATGCTGGGCTTGGGCGAAACCGACGAAGAAGTCATCGAAGTCATGAAGCGCATGCGCGAACACGACATCGACATGCTGACCCTGGGCCAATACCTGCAACCGTCGCGCAGCCACTTGCCGGTGCAGCGTTTCGTGCACCCGGACACCTTCGCCTGGTTCGCCGAGGAAGGCTACAAGATGGGCTTCAAGAACGTTGCCTCGGGCCCGCTGGTACGTTCCTCGTACCACGCTGATGAGCAGGCCAAGCTGGTCAAGGCGAGCCTGGTCTCGTAATACAGATCTGCGCTACACCGCAGGTCCAATGTGGGAGGGGGCACGCCCCCTCCCACATTTTTTTGCGCGTTAACGAGGGAGAGTTGTGTATGACAGCAGCCGTTCCAGCCCTTCGTCCTGAAGGCACCATCGCCCTGATCGCCCCCGCCGGCCCCGCCGCATTGGACGTTGAAAAGGCCGGCCAATGGATGCGCACCCGCGGCTACGACCTGCGAATTTTCCCCGGCGTCTATGAGCGCGACGGCTACCTCGCCGGCAGCGATAAAGTCCGCCTCAACGATCTGCACGCCGCCTTTGCCAATCCCGATATCGATGCCATCTTCTGCCTGCGCGGCGGCTATGGAACGCCACGATTGCTGGACGCGCTGGACTTCGACCTGATCCGCGCCAACCCCAAGCCGTTTGTAGGCTATAGCGACATCACCGCCCTGCATCTGGCGATCAACCGTTACGCTGGCTTCGTGACCTTCCACGGCCCGATGCTCAATGCCGACCTGCTCGGAAACAAGCAGCCACCTACCGAGTCCTCCCTGTTCAGCCTGCTACGTGGCCAGCTCGGCGCCGGCAGTGTGCTCGCGCACCCGGTGGCGTTCCCGTTGACCACCATAGAGCCTGGCATCGCCTGTGGGCGCTTGCTGGGGGGCAACCTGTCGATGATCGCGGCGGTGATGGGCACGCCTTTCGAGCTGGAGGCTGAAGGCATCATCCTGTTTATCGAGGACGTCAACGAACCGATCTACCGTATCGACCGCTTGCTCACGCACCTGCGCCTGGCGGGCAAGTTGGCGCTGGTCGCCGGGGTGCTGGTCGGTGATGTGGCGGGGGTGGATAACGGTGCGCTGGAGCGCTTGCTGAAGCAGAGCTTCGAGCCTCTGGGCATTCCAGTATTGTCTGGCTGGCGCAGCGGGCATTGCGATCCGAACCTGACGCTGCCGATGGGCGCATTGGTGCGGCTGGATGCGGGGGAACAGCGGGTGGTGTTGGAGCAGGATGTGGTGTTCAAACCCTGAATCTGTTGGTGTCTGCTCAACCGCAATCGAGGGCGAGCCCCCTCCCACACTTGAATGTATTCACAAATCAAAATGTGGGAGGGGGCTTGCCCCGATTGCAATAGTCGCCATAAGCAGATCTAGCGGTTTTGCAACGACTCCAGCAACTTCACCGTCGGATACCCATCCGCCGGCCAGCCCAGCGCCTGTTGCGCCGCACGAATCGCCTTACGGGTGTTGGCACCGATAATCCCATCCGGGTTGCCCGCGTCATAGCCGTTGGCAGTCAACGCGGTCTGCAGATCCATACGCTGGGAGCGGCTCAACGGCAGCTCATCCTTCGGCCATTCGCCGCGAATCACACCGCCCCCACCAAACCGCTCCGACAGCAAGCCAACCGCCAGCGCGTAGGACGACGAGTTGTTGTACTTGAGGATTGCGCGGAAGTTATCCAACACCAGGAACGCCGGGCCACGGTAGCCCGCAGGCAGCAGCAGGGCGGCGGAGAGTTGGTCGACATTGGCCGGCATGCTTGCGCCCGGCGGCAGTTGGATGCCCAGTTTCAGCCATTCGGCAACGGTCTTGCGAATGCCGCCATCGGCCAGGGCGTAATCGAAGTTCGCCGGCAATTGTTTGACCTCAATGCCCCACGGCTGGCCTTTCTGCCAGCCGGAGCTTTGCAGGTAGTGCGCGGTGGAGGCGAGGGCGTCGGCCGGGCTGTTCCAGATGTCGCGGCGACCGTCGCCATCGAAGTCCACGGCGTGGGTGTTGTAGGTGGTCGGGATGAATTGCGTCTGGCCCATGGCGCCGGCCCAGGAGCCTTTCATCTGGTCGGCCTGGATATCGCCGTGCTGGATGATCTGCAGGGCTGCCAGCAATTGCGCCTGGGCAAACGCCGGGCGCCGGCCTTCATAGGCCAGGGTCGCCAGGGAACGGATCACCGAATTGTTGCCCTGGAACTGGCCGAAGTTGCTTTCCATGCCCCACACCGAGACGAGCGCCTGGCGGTCGACGCCATAGCGTTGCTCGATGCTTTGCAGGATGTCGGCGTACTTGATCAGCAGCGCTTGGCCATTACGCACCCGCAGCGGCGACAGCGCGCCGTCGAGGTATTCCCACACCGGGCGGGAAAACTCCGGCTGGCTACGGTCGGCGCGGATCACTGCCATGTCGGGGGTGACGTTGGCGAACGCGTTGTCGAACACGGCAGCGGTAATGCCGGCCTGCAGGGCTTGCGCGCGAAAGCCGGCCTGCCATTCGGCAAACGTCTGGGTCGGCTGGATGTCGAGGTTGTCCACCGCCAGTGGGGCCACGACAGCGGGCGCTACCACGGGAGCGGTCTGGAGCTTTGGCAGCGGTTGGGCGTCGGCTGCGGTGGGTTTTTCCGCGCAGGCGACAAGCAGAATGAGGCTGGAGGCAGCGATCAATTGGCGAAGGTGCCAATGACGGGAAAGACGAGAGGGCATGCACAGGTCCAGGGGTTACAAATCAGGCACAGACCTTATCATGTCAGAGGGGCGCTTGCCTTCAGGCAGCCAGAAAGTAAGAAGCCTCCCAGCTATTAGACTGGAAGGCTTCGCGGCGGTAGCTGCCTTTGCCCTTGCCGGCGCGTTCCTGACGGCTGCGGAACAGTGGCTGGGCGATGATGGATTTGGCCTTGTTGGGGCCATGCTTGGATGGCTTTTTGCTCATGGTCGATACTCTTGATGGGGGATGCGGCGCAAATAATCTGCCGAAGTTAGGCCGCTGTAAAGCCCATGAATTGTAAACGTAATCAAAATGTGGGAGGGGCGGTGCGACGATTCGACTTGCCCCTCCCACATGGGTTTTGCAGTGTTTTTAAGGGAAGGGTTATTCGGCGGGAAGTGTCAGGCGCTGGCCGGCCATCAATAGCGACAAACGGCTCAGGCTCATCCACGGCGAACCGGCTGCCTGGCCTTTGATCTGCGCGTCGATGCGCTGCGCCTCCAGCAACAGTTGTGCCCAGCGTTGCGCCGAGTACCGTTGCAGGGCTTTGCTCATCAGGGGTTTGCGCTTGTCCCAGACGGGTGGTCGGGCTTGGCTGAAACACTTGTCCAGCGGCGTGCCCTGGCTGTATTGCAGGGCAATATTGGCCAGTACCCGCAACTCACGGGCCAGCGCCCAGAGAATCACCGGCGGCTCCACTCCTTCGCCGCGCAGGCCTTCGAGCATGCGCAGGGCGTGGGCGGGTTCGCCGTTGAGGATCGCATCCACCAGCCCGAATACGTCAAAGCGTGCGCTGTCGGCCACGGCACCCTGGACTGTCTCGACGGTAATCTGCCCGTCCTCGGCCATCAGCTTGAGTTTTTCGATCTCCTGGGCGGCGGCAAGCAAGTTGCCTTCGACCCGGGCGGCGATCAACTCCACCGCATCCTGGGTGGCCGACAGACCCGATTGGGAAAGACGCTGACGAATCCACTGGGGTAACTGGTTGCTGTCCACCGGCCAGATCTGGATGAACTGGGTCTGCGCCCCTTCCACCAGGGCCTTGCCCCACTTGGTTTTCTGCGCGCTGGCGTCGAGTTTGGGCAGGCTGATCAGCAATACCGTGTCTTCTGCCGGGCGCGAGCAGTATTCCATGAGGGCCGCCGCGCCTTTATCACCGGGCTTGCCCGAAGGCAGGCGCAGCTCCAGCAGGCGTTTTTCGGCGAACAGCGACATGCTCGCACCGGCTTGCAGCAGCGTGCCCCAGTCGAAACTGGCGTCGGCGCTGAAGACCTGGCGTTCATCGAAACCTTGCTGGCGGGCGGCGGTACGGATGGCGTCGGCGGCTTCCTGGCACAGCAGCGGGTCATCACCGCTGACGATGTAGACAGGCGCGAGGCCACCTTGCAGGTGTTTGGCGAGTTGGGCGGGGGCGAGTTTCATAGGCAGGGTAAACGGGGCGCTTGGAGCGCCCCGTCTGGCTTACTCGGCGGGTACTTCAACAGGCGATTGTTTCGGCGTGTTGTCTTCGTACTCTTTCGCCGCTTTCAGCGCATCGGCATCAGCCTTGGCCTTGTTGTCAGCCGCTTGCTGCAGGGTTTCGAGCTGTTCTGGGGTCAGCATCGACAGGCGCAGGACCATGCGCTGCACCAGTTCGCGACGCATTTCCTTGCGCACCTGGATGATTTCGGAGTCCGAACCCACCAGGTTGTTGCCGTCGTGGCTGACGATTTTCTGCACCTGGATCTTGTCACCCATCAACGGCAGGTGGTCGCGGCCCTGGATTTCGAACTCCAGCACGGTGCTCAGTTCTATGTCCGAGGCGCGACCGGCGCTGGCGTAGCTCAGGTTACGCTGGGTTTCTTTCTCGTTGGCCAGGAACAGTTTGTAGGTCGCGCCGGTGTAGACGTGTACACCGCTGCTTTCCAGGACCTGGCGCAGTTGGGTCACTGTCTCGCTGTAGGCGTCGCGGGCGCTGACGTCCAGTTCCTTGATCGTCAGGTCATTGGTGCCGGTGCCGCGCAGCTGGAAGCCGCAAGCGCTCAGCAGTACGGCAAGGCCCATAACCAGCAGGTTGCGTTTGATCATTTTGTTGCTCCCCTTGAAACCATGTGGGCCTTATCGAGGCCCTGAAGGCTTTGTTCGGCGCAGGGCTTGAGCCCTGCGCCCGATCCGATTAGCTAGCGACGATATTGACCAGTTTGCCAGGCACCACGATCACTTTGCGGATCGTCAGGCCTTCAGTGAAACGCAGCACGTTCTCGTTGACGCGCGCGGCGGCTTCGACTTCTTCACGGCTGGCAGTGGCTGGCATGTCGATCTGGCCACGCAGCTTGCCGTTGACCTGGATCACCAGTTGCAGCGTGTCCTGTACCAGCGCGCTGTCATCCTGCACCGGCCAGCGCGCATCGATGACCGCGTCGCTGTGGCCCAGGCGGCTCCACAGGTCGTGGCTGATATGCGGCGTGATCGGCGCCAGCAGCAGGGTGACTGTTTCCAGGCCTTCCTGTACCAGTGCGCGATCCTGCTCGGTGACTTGCGGGGCTTTTTCCAGCACGTTCATCAGCGTCATCACTTGGGCGATGGCGGTGTTGAACTTGTGGTTCTGGCCCACGTCCTGGCTGGCTTGCTTGATGGCCAGGTGGGTGCTGCGGCGAATGAGTTTCTGCTCGTCGCTCAGGCTCGCGGTGTCCAGCTTGGCCGGCAGGCCTTGGCTGACATGGGCATGCGCCAGGCGCCAGACACGCTTGAGGAAGCGGTGCGAGCCTTCGACGCCGGAGTCGGACCATTCGGCGCTCATGTCAGGCGGTGAGGCAAACATCATGAACAGGCGGCAGGTGTCGGCGCCGAACTGGTCGATCATCGACTGAGGGTCGACGCCGTTGTTCTTCGACTTGGCCATTTTCTCGGTACCGCCGATTTCTACCGGCAGGCCGTCGGCGATCAGCTTGGCGCTGATGACCTTGGCTTTGCTGTCACGCTCGAGCTCGACGTCCGCCGGGTTGAACCAGGTGTAGGCGCCATTGGCTTCGCGACGATAGTAAGTCTCGGCGATCACCATGCCTTGGGTCAGCAGGTTCTTGAACGGCTCGTTGGAGCTCACCAGGCCTTCGTCGCGCATCAGCTTGTGGAAGAAGCGCGCATACAGCAGGTGAAGAATGGCGTGCTCGATGCCACCAATGTACTGATCCACCGGCAACCAATGGTCGGCCGCGGATTTTTCCACCAGGCCGCCCTCGTAATGAGGCGAGGCGTAGCGGGCGTAATACCACGAGGACTCGACGAAGGTGTCCATTGTGTCGGTTTCGCGCTTGGCCGGCGCGCCGCATTTCGGGCAACTGCACTCGTAGAACTCGGGCATGCGTGCCAGCGGCGAACCAGCGCCATCCGGCACCACGTCTTCCGGCAGTACGACTGGCAGTTGGTCCTGCGGTACAGGAACATCACCGCAGGTGTCGCAGTGGATGATCGGGATCGGGCAGCCCCAGTAGCGCTGGCGGCTGATGCCCCAGTCGCGCAGGCGGAACTGGGTGCGCGAGGCACCGAGGTTTTTCTTGATCAGTGCGACTTCGATGGCGTCGAAGGCGCCCTGGAAGTCCAGGCCGTCGAATTCGCCGGAATTGATCAGGGTGCCGTGTTCGTTGTAAGCGTCCTGCCACGGCGTCGGGTTGGTGTCGCCGGAACTTGTGCGCACCACCGACTTGATCGGCAGGCTGTATTTGACGGCGAACTCGAAGTCGCGCTCGTCGTGGGCCGGCACAGCCATTACTGCGCCATCGCCGTAATGCATCAGCACATAGTTGGCGACCCACACCGGCAGTTTTTCGCCAGTCAGTGGGTGCTCGACGAACAGGCCGGTCGGCAGGCCTTTTTTCTCTTGGGTGGCGACGTCGGCTTCGGCCACGCTGCCGCCTTTGCATTCGGCGATGAACGCCGCAAGCTCAGGGTTGTTCTGTGCGGCCTGGGTGGCCAGTGGATGCTCGGCAGCCACGGCGACGTAGGTCGCGCCCATCAGGGTGTCCGGGCGGGTGGTGAAGACTTTGAGTGCGCCGGCGCTGCCGATGGAATCGACGCTGTACGGGAACTGCACTTCCATGCCCTTGGATTTGCCGATCCAGTTGCGCTGCATGGTCTTGACCTGTTCAGGCCAGCCCGGCAGGTCGTCGAGGCTCGACAGCAGTTCATCCGCGTAGGCGGTGATCTTGAAGTAGTACATCGGGATTTCGCGCTTTTCGATCAGTGCGCCGGAACGCCAGCCGCGACCGTCGATCACTTGCTCGTTGGCCAGGACGGTCTGGTCGATCGGGTCCCAGTTCACGGTGCCGTTCTTGCGGTAGATCACGCCTTTTTCGAACAGGCGAGTGAACAGCCATTGTTCCCAGCGGTAGTAGTCCGGCTTGCAGGTGGTCACTTCGCGGGACCAGTCCACCGCCAGGCCCAGGCTGCGCAGCTGGGTCTTCATGTAGGCGATGTTTTCGTAGGTCCACTTGGCGGGAGCCACGTTGTTTTTCATCGCGGCGTTTTCTGCCGGCATGCCGAAAGCGTCCCAACCCATAGGTTGCAGGACGTTCTTGCCTTGCATGCGCTGGTAGCGGGAAATCACGTCGCCGATGGTGTAGTTGCGCACATGCCCCATGTGTAGCTTGCCGCTGGGGTAAGGGAACATCGATAGGCAGTAGAAAGTCTCCTTGCCCGGCTGTTCACTGACTTCAAAGGACTTTTGCTCGTCCCAGAAGGTTTGGGCGGCATTTTCTATTTCACGGGGCTGATATTGTTCGTGCATGGCTACTTTTGAACTGAATAGGGGTGGCCTAATCCTCTTCGGAGCACTGTCCAGGCAGATCGACACCAAAAAGCGGCGCGTCCATGCCCAAACCCTGCGGGAAGTGGAGTTACAGGAAGCGCCGTAGCATACATGACCCCACTCTATCGAGGGAAACCCTGATTGCGCGGTCGAGGCCGTCTGTCGCGGCGCCGGGCAGGCGTAGCAACGGGGACTACGCTGTTTAGTGGGGAGCAAGTCTTTCTTCAATGAGGTGAGGGGATGGTTGAATCGCAGCGAACCGCAACGAAACCGGAAATCTACGAAGGACTGATCGACCGATTGGGTCGTGCATTGGATGCAGCAAGGACAGCAGGCCGATTGCGTGATGAACGGCCTGTGGAGGTGGAACTGCGCGGGTTGAGCCGCGCAGAGCTGGAACTGATCAAGGCTTACCTGGAACGCAACCCGCGCAGTGCGCCTCCTTGGGTGGCAACCCCGCCAGCCAAAGAGCCCACGCACTCTGCCAAAGTGGTGTGGCTCAAGGACTTGCCGGCCGGTCGTGGCCCGGAAACACTCCGGTCCGCCCGCTACAAGTAGTTCACTCCCCGCTGAACCGCACCAGCGTGTTATGTCACCGTAAAGATTGTCGCTAAACCCCGTTACACCTTAGGCTTCGGGCATCTATGGAGATGTCCGATGCCTATTCGTTATTTCATCAAACAACTGCTGCTGCCGCCCGGCATTTTCTTGCTGCTGTTGGTCGTTGCCTGGTGGTTTCGGCGCAGCCGCCCTCGGCTGGCAGGTTGCTGCTTCGCGTTGGGCCTGGGTGGCATGTGGTTGATCAGCCTACCGGTGATGGTGGAGTGGGGCGCGCGCGCCCTGCAAACCGAGCCGCCATTGGCACGTGAGGACTGGTCGACCCTCGCCCAGCGCGCAGACGCCATTGTGGTGCTGGGTTCGGGCCGTGAGCGCGGTGACCCGGCGTGGGGAACTGACCAGCCCACCGGTATCGGCCTGGAACGCCAGCGTTATGCCGCGCAACTGGCGAAGGCCTCCGGGTTGCCGGTACTGACGACTGGCGGCTTGCACTATGGCACCCCGCCCAGTGAAGCGCAGATGATGGCGGTGTCGATGCAGGATGACTTCGGCGTGGCGGTGCGCTGGAAGGAAGAACGCAGCCGTACCACCTGGGAAAACGCGCAGATGAGCGCCGAGATTCTATTGCCTGAGGGCATCAAGCGCGTGGTGGTGGTGACCCAGGCCTGGCACATGCCACGTTCGGTGTGGAGTTTTGAAAAGGCCGGCTTCACCGTGGTGCCGGCACCCGTAGGCTTCCTGAGCGTGGACAATGCCCGGCCGTTGGGCGGCTGGATGCCGGAGTCCAAGTCGGTGTGGCAGAGCGGGCAGTTGATCAACGAGGCGGTGGGGCAGGTGGGGTATCGGTTGTTTTATCGATAACACCGCAAATCAAAATGTGGGAGGGAGCAAGCTCCCTCCCACATTGGGTTTGGGTTGATTCTGGTTAAACGGTTTTGGACATCCGGCCGGCAAGCAGCGCCCAGCCAAACAGCATCACGCACACGATGATCAGCGGCCACGAACGCCATTGCAGGTACGGGGTGAGGTTGTGCATCGGCACCACTTCGCCGTAGAGAATGCCGCGCTCGAACTGCGGGATCTGCACGGTGATCTGCCCAAACGGGTTGATCAGCCCGGTCACGCCATTGTTGGTCGCGCGGATCATCCAGCGGCCTGCTTCCAACGCGCGCATCTGCGCCATTTGCAGGTGCTGCAACGGGCCGATGGAGCGGCCGAACCAAGTGTCGTTGCTGATGGTCAGCAGCAGGTCGCTTTGGGCCGACAGGCCGGCGGCGAACTCTGGGTAAACCACCTCGTAGCAAATGAACGGCGCAATCTGATAGCCCTTGGCCTGCAACATCGGCTGGTCCGCAGGGCCGCGGGCGAAGTCCGACATCGGCAGGTCGAAGAAGGCAATCAGCCCACGCAGCATGTCTTGCAGCGGCACGTACTCGCCAAACGGCACGAGCTTCTGCTTGAGATAGGTGCCATCGCCTTCGCCCACCACGGTAATCCCGTTGAAGTAGCGCTTCTGGTGGTGCACTTCCTGGCGAATCGGAACGCCGGTGATCAGCGCGGTGTGCCGGTCGGCGGCGAACTTGCCCATCATGCCCAAGTAACCCTCGACGGACTCCTTGAGCACCGGCACCGCGGTTTCTGGCCACACCAGCAAATCGACGGGCTTGGAGCTCAAACTCATGTCGCGGTACAGCGCCAGCTGCGCATTGAGCTGCTCCGGGTCCCACTTCATGCTTTGTTCGACGTTGCCCTGAATAGCCGCCACGGTCAGCGGCGCACCGGAAGGGGCAGTCCACGCATGGTGTTTGAGCGCCAGGCCGATGGCCCAGGGCGCGACCAGCAACAGCAGGCCGGCACCGATAAAGGCATTGCGCTTGCCGGCCAGCAGGCGCGGCAGGTTGCACAGCAAGGCCGCCGTGAGTGCCAAGGCAAAGGAAATCAGCCACATGCCGCCGACTGGCGCCAAGCCGGTGAGCGGGCCGTCGAGTTGGCTGTAGCCGGAGTACAGCCACGGGAAGCCAGTGAGGAACCAACCGCGAAAGGCTTCCTGGCCGACCCACAACGCGGCAAACGTCAGCGCATCGGCCAGCGGCGCTTCATTGCGGCGCAGCCAGCGCGCCCACAGCCACGCGGGCAGGGCGAAGAACCAGGCAATGGCGGCGGTGAACAGCAGCATCAAGAACCCCGCCAGCAGCACCGAAGCGCCGCCGAAGTGGTGGATGCTGTAGTAGATCCAGCTGGTGCCGGCACCAAACAGGCCGAAACCAAAACACCAGCCACGGCCCAGGGCCTGACGCGGGGACAGTTCCCGCAGCCCGATATAGAACAATCCGACTGCCAGCAGCGCAAACGGCCACAGGTCGAATGGCGCCAGCGCCAGGGTGGTGATAGCACCGGCCACCACGGCCAGCAAATTACCGGGCCAGCCGGGAGCGGTGAGACGGCGCATTTCAGTCCTTAACGGGCAATAGGTGTCAGGCGAATCAAATGAATCCGACGGCTGTCCGCATTCAGGATGCGAAAGCGATAGGCGCCGATCTCGGTGGTTTCGTTACGCTTGGGCAAATGCCCGAACGCACTCATCACCAGGCCGCCAACGGTGTCGAACTCATCGTCGGAGAATTCGCTGTCAAAGAACTCGTTGAAGTTCTCGATCGGCGTCAGTGCCTTGACCAGGAAATCACCGCTTGGCAGCGGCTTGATGTAGCTGTCTTCTTCGACGTCGTGCTCGTCTTCGATGTCGCCGACGATCTGTTCCAGCACGTCTTCGATGGTGACCAGGCCGGCAACGCCGCCGTATTCGTCGATCACAATGGCCATGTGATTGTGGTTGGCGCGAAATTCGCGCAGCAGCACATTCAGGCGCTTGGATTCGGGCACGAAGGTGGCCGGACGCAGCAGGTCCTTGATGTTGAAGCTGTCGCCGTTCTCCTTGAGGATCAGCGGCAGCAGGTCCTTGGCCAGCAGGACGCCCATGACATCGTCATGGCTTTCACCGATGACCGGGTAGCGCGAGTGCGCCGAGTCGATCACGGCCGGGAGGAATTCCCGTGGGGTCTGGGTCGCCTTGATGCTGATCATCTGCGAGCGCGGGACCATGATGTCCCGGACTTGCAGGTCAGCCACCTGGATGGCGCCTTCGACGATGGCCAGCGCTTCGCTGTCCAGCAACTTGTTCTGGTGGGCCTCGCGCAGCAGCTCCAGCAGCTCCTGGCGGTTTTTCGGCTCGTGGGCAAAAGCCTGGGTCAGTTTACCCAGCCATGACTTTTGCCCGTTGCTCGATCGGTCTTCGCTCATAGCGATTACTCTAAATCCTTTGTTGTGTCAGTTATGTTTCGTCGTCTGCATACGGGTCAGGGTGACCCAATTGGGCAAGCAACGTTTGTTCCAGTGTTTCCATTTCCTCGGCTTCGTCATCGTCTATATGGTCGTAACCCAATAGATGCAAGCAGCCGTGGATGACTAGATGAGCCCAGTGGGCTTCAAGTTCCTTGCCTTGTTCTTTCGCCTCGCGCTCGACCACTTCGACACAGATCACCAGATCGCCCAGCAAGGGGATATCCAGCAGCTCATCAGGGACGTCGGCGGGGAAGGACAGCACGTTGGTCGCGTAATCCTTCTGGCGCCAGGTGCGGTTCAGCTCGCGGCCTTCGGGCTCGTCCACCAGGCGGATGGTCAGTTCCGAGTCGGCGGTACGCTGGCGCAAGGCCAGCGCACACCATTGGCGCAATTGCTCTTCGCTGGGGGCGGGCGCTTCGGTGGCCAGTTGCAGGTCAAGCTCAAGCATCGCGGCGACCGTCCTTTGACAGGCCATCGTCGCGGTGTTCGAAGCGCTCGTAGGCCTCGACGATGCGCTGCACCAGCGGGTGGCGCACTACGTCCTTGGGCGAGAAATGCGTGAAACTGATGCCCGGCACGTCCTTGAGCACTTCAATCACATGGCTCAAGCCGGACTTGGTACCCTTGGGCAGGTCAACCTGGGTAATGTCGCCGGTGATGATGGCCGTGGAACCGAACCCGATGCGGGTCAGGAACATCTTCATCTGCTCGACTGTAGTGTTCTGGCTTTCGTCGAGGATGATGAAACTGTTGCTCAGGGTGCGGCCGCGCATGTAGGCCAGCGGGGCGATTTCGATCACCTGGCGTTCGATCAGCTTGGCCACGTATTCAAAGCCAAGCATCTCGTACAGCGCGTCGTAGAGCGGGCGCAGGTACGGGTCGATCTTCTGGGCCAGGTCGCCGGGCAGGAAACCGAGCTTTTCGCCCGCTTCAACCGCCGGACGCACCAACAGGATGCGCCGCACTTGCTCGCGCTCCAAGGCATCCACCGCACAGGCCACCGCCAGGTAGGTCTTGCCGGTGCCTGCCGGGCCGATGCCGAAATTGATATCGTTGCCGAGGATTGCCTTGACGTACTTCTGCTGATTCAAGCCCTTTGGGCGAATCATGCCTTTCTTGGTACGCAGGGCCACGCTGGCTTCGGCTACAGGGTTGTTGGCCAGGTCTTCCACGGCGGACTCTTGCAAGTACAGGTGCACCGTTTCCGGCGACAGTTCACTGCCTTTGGTCTCGCGGTAGAGGCGGCGCAGCAGGTTTTCTGCAGACGTGGTGTGTTGGGGTTCACCAATAAGCTCGAACTGATTGCCGCGATTGCGGATCTCGATGCTCAGGCGTTGTTCGATCAGGCGCAGGTGCTCGTCGAACTGTCCGCACAGATTGGCGAAACGGCGAGCCTCAAAGGGCTCGAGGATAAAACGATGGGGTTCTGCTATGGGTGCGTTCAAGGTCGCTTTTAGCCGCCCTTTGGCTGTTTAATTGAAAGAGAGGATAACGCCAGTGACGCGGGTACGAAAGCACTTACGTCATCGCAATGGTGCACGGTTCCTATGTGGGAGGGGGCTTGCCCCTGATAGCGGTGTGCCAGCAATCAATGAGTGGTCTGATTCACCGCCATCGGGGGCAAGCCCCTTCCCACATTTATTGCACCAGAGACCCGCGCAACGAGTGCGGCTGCGCCGCATCGATGTGCACATCGGCAAATTGGCCGATCAGGGTTGGATTGTCGCAACGGAAGTTGACGATCCGGTTGTTCTCGGTACGTCCTTGCAGCTCGCCCGGGTCTTTTTTCGAATAGTCGGTGACCAGGATGCGCTGGGTCGAACCGACCATTTGTCGGCTGATCTCGAAGCCTTGCTGGTTCAGGCGGTGTTGCAGCGCGTTCAGGCGCTCTTTTTTCAGGGCTTCCGGGGTTTCGTCCAGCAGGTCGGCGGCCGGTGTGCCGGGGCGCTGGCTGTAGACGAACGAGTAGGAGAAGTCGAAACCGACGTCTTCGATCAGCTTCATGGTCTGCTGGAAGTCTTTCTCGGTCTCGCCGGGGAAGCCGACGATAAAGTCCGAGCTGATGCAGATGCCCGGCACCGCTGCGCGCAGTTTGCGCAGTTTGGATTTGTATTCCAGGGCGGTGTGGTTGCGCTTCATCGCCGACAGGATCCGGTCGGAGCCCGATTGCACCGGCAAGTGCAGGTGCTTGACCAGTTCCGGCACGTCGGCATGGGCCTGGATCAGGCTGTCGGAGAACTCCAGCGGGTGTGAAGTGGTGTAGCGAATACGTTCGATGCCGTCGACGGCGGCAACCACGCGGATCAACTCGGCCAGGTCGGCCAGGCGCCCATCGTGGGTCAGGCCGCGATAGCCATTGACGTTCTGGCCCAGCAGGGTCACTTCGCGCACGCCGTTTTCGGCCAGGTGGATGATTTCTGCGAGCACGTCGTCAAACGGCCGGCTGACTTCTTCACCGCGGGTGTAGGGCACCACGCAGAAAGTGCAGTATTTGCTGCAGCCTTCCATCACCGACACGTAGGCACTTGGCCCATCGATACGCGGCTCGGGCAAATGGTCGAATTTTTCGATTTCCGGAAACGACACGTCTACCTGAGGCAGCTTGGTGATGCGGGCCGCGTCGATCATTTCCGGCAAGCGGTGCAGGGTTTGCGGGCCGAAGACCACGTCGACATAGGGCGCGCGGTCGCGGATGGCGGCACCTTCCTGGCTGGCCACGCAACCGCCTACGGCGATCACCATCTCCGGATTGGCCAGTTTCAATTCACGCCAGCGGCCCAGCTGCGAGTACACACGGTCCTGGGCCCGCTCGCGGATCGAGCAGGTATTGAGCAGGATCACGTCGGCATCTTCGGCGCGGGCGGTGACTTCCAGGGCCTGGTGTTCGCCCAGCAGATCGACCATGCGCGAGCTGTCGTACTCGTTCATTTGGCAACCGTGGGTTTCGATATAAAGCTTCTTGGCCATGGGAATCGTCAACTGGTGGTAAAGAACCGCGCATTATAGGGGGCATGCCCATTGGTTCCTAGCGTTGTGCATCGGGTGCCATGCTATAGTTCGCGCCCTCATTTATATCCCCGATGTGTTATCCGCCCCCCATGACCAAACGTGAAGCTCCAATCTACAAGGTGATTTTCCTCAACCAGGGCCAGGTGTTCGAAATGTACGCCAAGCAGATCTATCAAAGTGATCTGTGGGGCTTTTTGGAAGTGGAAGAGTTCGTCTTTGGCGAGCGCACCCAGTTGGTCGTCGACCCGGGCGAAGAAAAGCTCAAGGCTCAATTCGAAGGCGTGGTGCGCAGTTTTGTGCCGATGCATTCGATTGTGCGCATTGATGAAGTCGAGCGCCTGGGCACGCCGAAGATCAGCGAAGCGCGGGGCGTGAGCAATGTCATGCCGTTTCCGATGCCGATGCCTGAGAAGTAAGGCGGCTGTCAGGGCAGCGGTGAGAAGGGCGAACGCCCATCAGCGCTCTGCAATTCCTGCAAATAGTTGCGGAAAATCTGGCCCAGCACCTGGGTGGCCACTTCCAGTTCATCGCGCTGCATGTGTTCGGCCACTTCGTCGGCCGTGTCCAGCGCGTCTTCAGCGCCGTTGACGGCCGCCATTTTCAGCACGATATACGCCTGGACGTTATTGGCCGGCACACCTTCGCCTTTGAAGAACATCGTGCCGAGCTGGAACTGTGCCTGGGCGTGGCCCTGCAACGAGGCTTTTTCGAAATAGCTCAAGGCTTTGTTGAGGTCGAGCGCCGGGTTCTTGCTGTCGTGGTAGTACTCGCCCAACTCGTATTGCGCCTGCGCATCCCCACTGTCGGCCTGTTTCTGGCACGCGCTCAGGGATTCGGCCTGGCTGTCTGGCTGGGTATTGAGGGTGCAACGACCCATCGCTGGAATTAACAACGAGTTACCGCCTGCTTGGGCATGTGCCAGCAGCGGCTGAAGGAGCAACAGGCAGCCCAGTACCAGGGTGCGGCCGGTGCGTTTCATGGGAATCGACTTACCTCTGACGGGGCGCGCGGACCCTCACGGGATCCAATAAGCGCGCATTATGAAATAAGCAGGCCTCTGCTTACAAAGTCTTTACTCGTTTTTCTGCTGCTTGGGCAAGTTATCTGCCGGATTGCAGGTGAATTCTCGAAAAAATAAGGAAATATCTGTAAGCAAAGTAGCAAATCAGACATCACCTGGGTGATGTCTGATTTTTGTGGGCGTTTATTTCAGGGCGGCGAAGGCGCGCTCGGCGGCATCGAGAGTCAGTTGCAGCTCGGTTTCGCCATGGGCAATAGACGTGAAGCCTGCTTCGAATGCGCTCGGCGCCAGGTACACACCGCCTTCCAGCATCAGGTGAAAGAAACGCTTGAACAGGTCGGCATCGCTGCCCATCACGTCATCGAAGGTGACGATATTGTCGGCACCGCTGAAATACAGACCGAACATGCCGCCTGCCTGCGTGGTGACAAACGGGATACCGGCCGCATCGGCGCGTTGTTGCAGACCGTCCAGCAGGCGCGTGGTGTAGTCGCTCAGTTCGGCGTGGAAGCCCGGGCGGCTGATCAAGCGCAGGGTGGTCAGGCCGGCCGCCATGGCCAGCGGGTTACCGGACAGGGTGCCGGCTTGATACACCGGGCCCAGCGGCGCGATGTGCTGCATGATTTCGCGCTTGCCGCCGAAACAGCCTACCGGCATGCCGCCGCCGATGATCTTGCCGAAGGTGCTGAGGTCCGGCGTGACGCCGTAGTAGGCCTGGGCACCGCCGAGGGCGACGCGAAAACCGGTCATCACTTCGTCGAAAATCAGTACCACGCCATGTTTATCGCACTGTTCACGCAGGCCTTCGAGGAAACCCGGTGCCGGCGGCACGCAGTTCATGTTGCCGGCCACCGGCTCGACGATGATGCACGCCACTTCCTGGCCGACTTCGCTGAGCATCTGCTCGACGGCGGCGATATCGTTGAACGGCAACGTCAACGTGTGTTTGGCAAATGCGGCCGGCACACCGGCCGAGCTTGGCACGCCTTGGGTCAAGAGGCCGGAGCCGGCTTTTACCAGCAGGCTGTCGGAGTGGCCGTGGTAGCAGCCTTCGAACTTGATGATGCTGTCGCGGCCGGTGAAACCACGGGCCAGGCGAATCGCGCTCATGGTGGCTTCGGTGCCGGAGCTGACCATGCGCACCATCTCCATCGACGGCACAATGGCGCACACAAGGTCAGCCATCTCGGTTTCCATGGCGGTCGGAGCGCCGTAGGACAGGCCGTGTTCCAGTTGCTTGCGCACCGCGTCCAGCACGTCCGGGTGGCTGTGACCGAGGATCATCGGGCCCCAGGAGCCCACGTAGTCGACATAACGCTTGTCATCTTCGTCGGTAACGTAGGCGCCTTCGGCATGCTTGAAAAACAATGGCGTGCCGCCGACGCTCTTGAACGCACGCACGGGGGAGTTCACACCGCCGGGGATGTGTTTCTGGGCATTGGCAAACAGGGTTTCGGAACGAGACATGGTGAGGGCTCTCTGAATTCAGGATTTGATTAAAGCGTTGAAAGCGCGGGCTCGGCGCGTGACTTCCTGGGTGCTGTCGGCGCCGAACAGGCCGTGCACCACGGCGAGCAAGTCGGCGCCGTGGGCCACCAAGGGCTCGGCGTTTTCCAGGGTGATGCCACCGATCACGCAGATCGGCAGGTGCAGGCGCTGGCGGGCCTCGGCCAGCATTTGAGCGGTGGCAGCAGGTGCGCCGGGCTTGGTCGTGGAATTGAAGAAGCGACCGAAGGCGACGTAACTGGCGCCTTCCTTCGCGGCCTGCTCGGCCAGTTCGATCTGGCTGTGGCAGGTGGCGCCGATGATGGCCTTGGAACCGAGCAGTGCACGGGCCGGCGTCAGGGGGCCGTCGGTCTGGCCCAAGTGCACGCCGACGCCCAGGCGCGCGGCCAATTCTGCGTCATCGTTGATGATCAGTTGGGTGTTATAGCGCGAGCACAGCTCCCGCAGCTTTTCGGCTTCGCGCAGGCGCCGGGCTTCGTCGCTGCTTTTGTCGCGGTACTGCAACAGGGTCACGCCACCGTCCAACGCCGCTTCAACGTAGGCGAGGAATTTGCCGGCCAGCAGTTGGCTGTCGGTAATGGCGTAAAGGCCACGTAGTTTCATCGGGCAGGCCTCTTGCTTCTAGAAGCAGAAAGTTACGAACAGAAATCCAGCGGCAAACGGCGCGGTACAAACTGGCCCTGGCCGAGTTGTTCGGCGTCACGCAACGTACGCCAGGTGTAGTTGAGCGCCGATTGCACCGCGCTCACCAGCCCTTCGCCCTGGGCGATCCGCCCGGCCAGTGCGCTGGCCAATGTGCAACCCGAACCGTGATAACTGCCGGGCAGGCGCTGGCAAGTAAAGGTCTGGCGCGTGCCGTCGCGGCTATAAAGGCGGTTGTGCACTTGATGCTCGTCGCCGTGGCCGCCGGTGATCAACAGGTGCTTGATGAATGGCAGCAACTTCTCGGCGCATTCGTCCGCCGTGCCTTCGGGCAGTTCGGCGAGGATGCGCGCTTCAGGCAGGTTGGGCGTGGCGATCAGCGATAACGGCAACAACCGTTCGCGCATGGCGTAGCCGACTTCGTCCTTGCCCAGGCTGCCACCGCCGCCGGCCCGCAGCACCGGGTCGCACACCACCGGCAGGTGCGGGTGCGCCTGCAGCAGTTCGACCACGGTGTCGATCATCGCGGTGGAGCCGAGCATGCCCAGCTTGACCGCCGCCACTTCGGAGTCGCCGAGCACGGCATTGGCCTGGGCCAGTACCCACTCGCGGTCAAGCACACGGAAATCGCTGACATTGACGGTGTTCTGCACGGTCAGGGCGGTAACGGCCGGAGCCGCATGGCACCCCTGGGCGAGCAGGGCTTCGATATCTGCCTGCAAGCCGGCACCACCACTGGGATCATGGCCGGAGAGACAGAGGACAACAGGGCGAGAGCTGTAGATATTCATGGTGCGCGAGCTTACCACCAAACGCTTTTTGCGGGGTTGTCGGGCGGTGGTTGAATTTTGTTCAGTGAATGCCGCTTTTTTGGCGTTTTCTCTCGCGACACAATCCCCTGAAAGGCCCGTTCTAGAGCGCTTTTAAAAATTATTTCAATGGTGTCCAATGGCCTTTAGCGGCTATGCTAAAGTGGATCCAAATAACTTAACTGTACCGCCGGTGTACGTCTTCTCAAAAGGAATGGGGGGCATTTGACATAACCGGACAGGCCACGCTGGGGCTCTATGCGCTATTTGCTGATTTTATTGTTGTGTGGGCTGCCGCTGCTCGCCAACGCCATCGAGTTCAACCAAGACACCCGCAGCCTGCCGCTGGGCCGCGCCATGCAAGTGCTCGAAGACCCGACGGACGCCCTCACCATTGCCGAGGTCAGCGCGCCTTCCGCCGCCCCGCAATTCAAGCCCCACGATAAAGATACCCTCAACGCCGGCTACTCGCGTTCGGTGTTCTGGCTCAAGGTCAACCTGCATTACCTACCCCACAGCCCCGAGGCCCAGCGCACCTGGTTGCTGGAACTGGCCTACCCGCCGCTGGACCACCTTGACCTGTACTTGCCCGACAGCACGGGCACCTATCGCCTGGCCGGGCGCACCGGCGACGCGTTGCCGTTTTCTGCCCGTGAGATCCGCCAGAACAACTACCTGTTCAAGGTTGACTTCAACCCCGGCGAGGCGAAAACCGTCTACCTGCGCCTGCAAAGCGAAGGCTCGATCCAGGCCCCGTTGACCCTCTGGTCCAGCACCGCTTACCTGGAGCAACAACCGCTGCGCCTGTACGTTCTGGGTCTGATCTACGGCGTATTGCTGGGGATGCTGGTGTACAACCTGTTCATCTACCTCAGCGTGCGCGACACCAGCTACCTCTATTACATCTTCTATATCGCCTCGTTCGGCATGTACCAACTGTCGGTCAACGGCGCGGCGGTGGAGTATTTCTGGCCGAACAATCCCTGGTGGGCGAATGCCGCGACGCCGTTCCTGATTGGCGCGGCGGCGTTGTTTGGCAGCCTGTTTGCGCGCAGTTTCCTGCACACCGCCCAGCACAGCCGTTGGATCAATCGCCTGTTGCTGGCGCTGGTGGCCTGCGGCGCGGTGGTGATGTTGCTGTCGTTGATGACCAGTTATGCGCTGGCACTGCGCCTGGCCACGGGCTTGGCGCTGGTGTTCACCGGGACGATCTTTGTCGCTGCCATCAAGGCCTGGTACTGCGGCCAGCGGGTGGCGCGCTATTTCATCATCGCCTGGTCGGCGTTCCTGCTGGGCGGGGTGGTGAATACGCTGATGGTGCTGGGCTACCTGCCTAATGTGTTCCTCACCATGTATGCCAGCCAGATCGGCTCGGCGATTGAGGTGGCGTTGTTATCGCTGGCCCTGGCCGACCGCATCAACGCTATGCGCGAGCAACAAGCGCAGATCCTGTTCGACGCCAGCCAGAAGCTTGAAGTGCTTAACCAGCAACTGGCCCGCAGCAATCGGCTCAAGGATGAGTTTCTTGCCACCCTGACTCATGAACTGCGCACCCCCATGAACGGAGTGATCGGCTCCCTGGAGTTGATGCAAACCGTGCCTTTGGGCGAGGACCTGGCGCAGTACCAGCAAACCGCCGCCGGTTCGGCGCGGGACATGATGCGCATGGTCAACGGCATTCTCACCCTCACCCAATTGCAGGCTGGCCGCATGAGTGCCCAGCCCCAGGCGTTCAGCCTGCGCGGCGTGCTCGCGACCTTGCGCCAGCAATTCAACACCAGCGCGCAGGCCAAAGGTTTGGCGTTTTCCATCGACGTGGCCGATGAATTACCGGACCGCGTAGTGGGCGACGCCGACAAACTCCTCCAGTGCCTGGATTGCCTGCTGGACAACGCATTCAAGTTCACTCACGAAGGCGCCGTACGCCTGCGGGTAGTGGGCGTGCCGCAAAGCGACGGCAGCTTGCGTCTGAGCTTTATTGTGACTGACACCGGCATCGGCTTTGCTTTCCTGGATGAGGCCACCCTGTACCAGCGTTTTTTCCAGCTCGATGGTTCCACCACTCGCGAGTACGGCGGCCTTGGTATCGGCCTGGCAATCTGCCGGCAACTGATCGAGCTACTGGGCGGGCGTCTCACCCATCATTCCGAGCCGCGCAAGGGCAGTCGCTTTCAGCTCGAAATGCAAGTCAGCCCGATGCTGCCGGAGCCCGAGTTGGCGCCGGATCGCCAGCGCACACCGCACGAATGCGTCGTACTGCTGGTGGATGACAACAGCGTCAGCCAATTGGTGGTGCGCGGCATGTTGCTCAAGCTCGGCTACCGGGTAAAAACCGTGGACGGCGGCCCGAGCGCCCTGGCGGCCTTGCAGGCGGAACACTTCGACGCGGCACTGCTGGATATCCCCGAAGGCGGCTTCTCGGTGTGCTGTCAGATTCGTGCGCTGCCTGGCTGCGGTGAGTTGCCGGTGATCGCCGTGAGTTCGTCGCTCAATGCCCCTGAGCGCGAGCATTGTCATGGCATTGGGGTCAGCGATCGCCTGGCCAAGCCGGTGCGCTTCGAGGCGTTGCAGGCGGTGCTGGAACGCCGTGTATTGGGTGTATTGCAAGGCGAAAGCGCCGGGAATTCGG
Organism: Pseudomonas sp. S35; assembly: GCF_009866765.1. Taxonomy (NCBI): domain Bacteria; kingdom Pseudomonadati; phylum Pseudomonadota; class Gammaproteobacteria; order Pseudomonadales; family Pseudomonadaceae; genus Pseudomonas; species Pseudomonas sp. S35. The sequence goes on along the minus strand of NZ_CP019431.1, from coordinate 5,786,323 downwards.
CGGGTATGCCACTTTTTTAAGCGGTATTACGGTGCTTAACTGAAATTCAGGCCTCAACCAAACGGGGCTGTTTCCAGGAGGCCCGTCATGAACCTGCACCCGTTCGCTGAAACCCACGACGTCACCAACCAGCCCCCGTCCCTGGACGGCACCAACCTGTACCGCATCGACCTGCCCCTGCAGGAGTGGTCGCGCCGCTTTGGCGCAGGCTGGGCAGAGGCGCGCATCGATGCCTACGGCGCGCTGGCCGGTGGCCCGCTGATGGCGGCCGGGTTCCTGGCGAACCAGAACAAACCGGTGTTCAACAGCCATGACCGGTATGGCCATCGCATCGACCTGGTCGAGTTTCACCCCGCTTACCACGAATTGATGCGCACTGCGGTCGAACACGGCCTGCCGTCGTTGCCGTGGGCCCATCCGCAATCCGGTGCCCATGTGGCGCGGGCCGCGATGACCTACCTACATAGCCAGGCCGAAGCTGGCACCGGCTGCCCGCTGACCATGACCTTTGCCTGCGTGCCGGCCCTGCGCCTGCAACCGGACCTGGCGCAGACCTGGTTGCCAAAAATCCTCAGCAGCCACTATGACCCACGCAATGTCGGCATCGCCCACAAGGCCGGCGCCACCATCGGCATGGCCATGACTGAAAAACAGGGCGGCACCGATGTGCGGGCCAACACGACCCGTGCCTATCCCGTGGGCGCCGGCGGCCCAGGGCAGCCTTATGAGTTGGTCGGCCACAAGTGGTTCTGCTCGGCGCCGATGTGCGATGCGTTCCTGACCCTGGCACAGACTGATAAGGGGCTTACCTGCTTCCTACTGCCCCGGCAGCGCCCGGATGACACGCGCAACGAGTTCTATATCCAGCGCCTGAAAAACAAGCTCGGCAATTGCTCCAACGCCTCCAGCGAAGTGGAGTTTCGCGGCGCCCTGGCCTGGATGATCGGCGAAGAAGGCCGTGGCGTGCCGACCATCATCGAAATGGTCGCCATGACCCGCTTTGATTGCATGGTCGGCTCCAGTGCCTTGATGCGCCAGGCGCTGACCCAGGCCAGCCATCATTGCGCCCACCGTTCGGTAGGTGGGCGCGTGCTCAGTGAACAACCGCTGATGCAAAACGTACTGGCCGACCTGGCCCTGGAAAGCGAAGCTGCGTTGGCCTTGAGCCTGCGCATGGGGCGCGCCCTGGACCACTTGGATGATGAGCAGGAAGCCAAATTCGCCCGGCTGGCCACCGCGGTGGGCAAGTATTGGATCTGCAAGCGCGCACCGGCGATGATCAACGAAGCCGCCGAGTGCATGGGCGGTGCCGGGTATGTCGAGGACAGCATCCTGCCGCGCCTGTACCGTGAGGCACCGGTGAATTCGACGTGGGAAGGTTCCGGCAATGTGCAGTGCCTGGACGTGCTTCGCGCACTGTCCAAAGAGCCCGGCGTGCTGGAAGCGCTGTTTGTCGAACTCGGTGACGGGCATGGCGACAAACGACTGGCGCGGCATATTGAACACCTGAAGTCGGCGTTCATGGACACCCAGGACATCCAGTATCGCGCGCGGCAATTGACCGAGGATATTGCTGTGACGCTGCAGGCCAAGTTGCTGCTGGAGGCCGGTCATGCGGCGGTCAGCGATGGTTTTATCGCCAGCCGTTTGGGCCAGTCGTCTGGCCGCGTCTACGGCACCTTGCCGCGTGGCGTCGATGTCGGGGCCATCGTCGCGCGCTCAAGCCCCAATGTATGTGAATAAACACGGCCCAAATGTGCGAGGGGGCTTGCAGCCATCTTGAGAGGGCACTCCAATTCAAGGTTTGCGTCTGACAGGGATACAGGCAAGATAAAGGCCTGCACGTTAGAACACAGGATGCTTACCGTGACCGAAGCTTTTGTTGTCGTTCAAACCGCCGAAGAGGCCGTGGACCGGCTGGCGGCTCTGCATGAGCGTGCTACCGGCGCGCTCAACCAGGCCCTCAAGCAATACCTCAAGGACCGCGTCGAGCCCGACGCCGCACAACGCGCACTGTTTCGCTACCCGGAACTGCGCCTTACCTACCACTGCCACGGCGAAGTCCCACAAACCACCCGGGCGTATGCCAAGGTTCAATTGCCGGGGACCTACAGCGTCACCGTCACCCATCCGTCGGCATTCCGTAAATACCTGCTGGAGCAACTGGTGCCGTTGATGCACGACTTCACCGTGACGGTAGAAGTGGGCGTCAGCCAGCAGAACATTCCTTACCCGTACGTGGTGGAACAGGGCGACGAACTGGCCGGCTCCGGCGTGACCGCTGCGACCCTGGCCCGCGTGTTCCCCAGCACCGACCTGTCGGCCGCCACCGATGGCATCGCCGACGGCCTCTACGACTGGGAAAACACCGACCCGCTGCCCCTGGCACTGTTCGATGCGGCCCGCGTGGACTTTTCCCTGCGCCGCCTGGTGCACTACACCGGCAGCGACTGGCGCCATGTGCAGCCGTGGATCCTGCTGACCAACTACCACCGCTATGTCGACCAGTTCATCCTGCATGGCCTGGAGCAATTGCGCAGCGACCCGCGCTTTATCCGCATGGTGCTGCCGGGCAACGTTGTGATCGACAAGAGCATGGACCACGGCGAAGCGTCTGCCATCGCGGCGGGCGTGGTCTGGCACCGCTACCAGATGCCGGCCTACCACCTGCAGGCCACTGATGGCCACGGCGTGACCCTGGTGAATATCGGCGTCGGCCCGTCCAACGCCAAGAACATCACCGACCACCTGGCCGTGCTGCGTCCACATTGCTGGCTGATGATCGGCCACTGTGGCGGCCTGCGCCAATCCCAGACCATCGGCGACTACGTACTGGCCCACGCCTATATGCGCCGCGACGGGATCCTCGACCGTGTGGTGCCGCCGAACATCCCGATCCCGGCCCTGGCCGAAGTGCAGATGGCGTTGCAGCAAGCCGCCGCCAATGTCACCGGCGAAAAAGGCGAAGAGCTGAAAAAACGCCTGCGCACCGGCACTGTGCTGACCTACGACGACCGCAACTGGGAACTGCGCTGGGCCCAGGAGCGGCCGTTGATCAACCTGTCCCGCGCCGTGGCGGTGGACATGGAAAGCGGCACCATCGCCGCCCAAGGCTACCGTTTGCGAGTGCCGTACGGCACGTTGCTGTGTGTCTCGGACAAGCCGCTGCACAGTGAGATCAAACTGCCGGGTTCGGCCAACGCGTTCTATGAGCGCGCGGTCAGCCAGCACTTGAAGATCGGCATCGAGGCCGTCGACCTGTTGCGCACTGAGCTCAACTCGCTGCACTCGCGCAAACTGCGCAGCTTCGACGAACCGCCGTTCCGCTAAGCGGTTGGGATGGTCATTTAGCGGTCAGGCCACTAGCATTGTCGGTCCTGACCGTTAGATGTCCCTTTTGCCATGTCCCGTCCTACTCGCCCCGATTCGCGCCGCCCTGGCGTGAAACCTCCGCACTCCGCTGCTCGTCGTGTCGCCAAGGCGCCGCCGGCCGAGCCGAAGCTGATCCTGTTCAACAAGCCTTTCGACGTGCTGACCCAATTCAGCGACGAAGGCGGGCGGGCGACCCTCAAGGATTTCATCGACATCCCCGGCATCTACCCGGCCGGCCGCCTGGACCGTGACAGCGAAGGCCTGTTGCTGTTGACCAACGACGGCCAGTTGCAGGCGCGTATAGCCGACCCCAAGCACAAGTTGGCGAAAACCTACTGGGTGCAGGTGGAAGGCGAGCCGACGGAAGAACAACTGCAGCGCCTGCGCGACGGCGTCGAGCTTAACGACGGCAAGACCTTGCCCGCCGAAGCGCGACAACTGGAGGAACCGCAGTTATGGCCACGCAACCCGCCAGTGCGGTTTCGCAAAAGCGTGCCGACCCACTGGCTGGAGTTGGTGATTCGTGAGGGGCGTAACCGCCAGGTTCGGCGCATGACTGCTGCGGTGGGCTTGCCGACCTTGCGCCTGGTGCGCGTGCGCATTGGCGATTGGACGATCGAAGGCCTCGACCAAGGCCAGTGGAAGGCTGTGCCAGCGCGTTTATAAAGCGCCGGACTCGATCAGGCCGATCACCACGCTCTTGATGATGAACGCGGCCACGCCCAGGCCCAGCACGAAAAACAGGATGAACGAGCCAAAGCGCCCGGCTTTGGACTTCTTGGCCAGGTCCCAGACGATAAAGCCCATGAAAATGATCAGAATGCTGACCAGGCCGGTCATCATCCATTCTTCGAAGAGGGCGGGGTCGATGTTGTTCATGGGCTCTTCCATCGGGGCAGGCGAGCAGTATACGGCAGGGTTGCGGGCTCAAGATTGATCTGGGTCCAAATGTGGGAGCGGGCAAGCCCCCTCCCACATTTGACCTTTATTGATCTCAGGTGCGCAGGTGAGTCAGCGGCAGCTCGGTGCTGTTAAGCACCTGGTTCAGCACAAAACTCGAGCGCACGCTGGTCACGCCTTCGATCCGAGTCAGGTGCCCCAGCAGCAATTTCTGATAGTGATCCATATCCGGCACCACTACTTTCAACTGGTAGTCCGCATCCATACCAGTCACCAGGCTGCATTCCAGCACTTGCGGCAAGGTGCGGATGGCCGCTTCGAAGTTCTCGAAACGCTCCGGCGTGTGGCGGTCCATGCCGATCAACACGTAGGCCGTGAGGCTCAGGCCGAGCATCTTGCGGTCGAGCAGGGCGACCTGGCGGGAGATGTAGCCGTCGTCTTCCAATTGCTTGACCCGGCGCGAGCAGGGCGACGGCGACAGGCCGATGCGCTCGGCCAACTCCTGGTTGGAGATCCTCGCGTCGCGCTGCAATTCCGCCAAAATACTCAGGTCGTATCGGTCAAGCTTGCTCATTGGGTTGGCCTTTGTCGTAACTATTGCGGTTAATTATCCATGAAGGGTTAAAAATTGCGCAAGCACTGTTTATTGACGCAATCTTCGCAATCATCTGTCAGGCGCGGGCCTGTATCTTTATCAACAGAATCACCGCCTGGACAACAGTCCACTTACAGCGAGCCCAATCAGGCCCGCTGCGGCCGCCACCCCAGCAGGGTTGAGCCGGCCTCCAGGCTGCACACTGTCCACAAGACGGCGTGAGGTGAGCCAACGCCAAAAGCGTTGAGCCAGGACGAAGTTCTCAAGGGGTGGCCGACGGGTCACCCCTTTTCTTTTGCCTGCTGATAACCTGTGCCAGAACCGGGCCCCTCTTTTCCAGTCTCATGGACAGGCCCTAATCCGCAGTGAGGAATAGCATGAAGCGCATCTGGCGTATGGCAGGTGTTGGTTTGCTGGTGGTCAGTGTCGGCACGCAAGTCGTGGCTGACGAGCGCGATAACTCACCGAATCAGGGGCAGCGGCCGCAGGGCGGTGGTGGACAGCATGAGCGGGGTCCTGAAGGCGGGCGGCCAGAAAACAATCCGCCACGACCCGAGAACAATCAGCCACGTCCGCAGAATCAGCATTTTGAACGTGGCGGTCCTAACGGTGCCGGTCAGTGGCAAAGTCGTCCGCAAAGCAATGAGCAGGCTCGGCCGGCACCGCAACCCCAACCGGCAAACAACCTGCCGATCCAGGGCCGGCCTGATACCGTGCGCCAGACCCAGGAGCCGCGCCAGGGCTATTACCGCGACATACCCCGGCGCAACGACGACAACAGGCAGTGGGAGGCCGGTGGCCCAGGTTCGCGTCCGGGTAACAACGGCGGTGGCTACAACAACGGCCATCCCGGTGATAACCGCTGGCCAGGTCGCCCGGATGGGCATGGCAACGGTTGGGGCCCAGGGCCGCAATATCGTCCAGGGTATACCGTCGACCGTTTCCCCGACCGCAACTACCGCGTGCCTTACCGTGGCCAGGATTATTTCTTCTCCGGTGGCTACTGGTATCGCCCGCAAGGCCCGCGTTATGTCGTGGTGAGGCCGCCTTATGGCATTCGCGTGCATTACCTGCCGGATTACGCGCGGGAAGTGTGGGTGGGCAGCTCACTGTTGTTCCTTGCTGCCGGCGCCTACTACGCCTACGAGCAAAGCACCCAGCAATACGTGGTGGTCCAACCCCCGGCGCAAGTGCCTTCGCCGCAACCGGCGCCGCAGGGCAATGGCTATGACGTGGTCGCCTATCCCGCCAACGGCCAGTCACCGGCGCAAGTGCAGCAGGACGGTTACGACTGTTACCGCTGGGCGGTGCAGCAAAGCGGCTTCGACCCGCAGGCCGTCACCTACGCCCCTGACCCGGCGGTGGTGCAAGCCTACCGTCAGGCCCAGGGCAACTGCTTGAGCAGTCGCGGTTACCAGGTCCAGTATTAGGCCTTCGCGCCCGTGACCACTTCCCGCGGGTCGGCATGCACCAGCACTTCGGCGCGCGGGTAGGCCGTGTGAATGGCATCGGCGGCCTGGTCGCTGATGCCGTGGGCGACTGACAGGGTCAACTCCCCCGGCAACTCCAGGTGCAACTGCACAAACCAGTGGTTGCCCGACACCCGCGTGCGCAGGTCATGTGCCCCCAATACCCCGGGCACTCCACGGGCGAGTTCGAGCATGTGCTGGCTCACTTCCGGCGGCAGCTCTTCATCCATCAACACGGCAAAGCTTTCCCGGGCGATCTGGATCGCGCTCCACAAAATGTACGCGGCGATCCCCATGCCGAACCAGGCATCCACCTGATGCAACCCCATCGCGGCCAACACCAACGCTACCAAGATGCTGCCGTTCAGCAGCAGGTCCGAGCGATAGTGCAGCGAATCCGCACGCACCGCGTTGGAGCCGGTTTCGCGGATCACCCGGTGTTGCAGCATCAGCAGTGCCACGGTCAGCACGAGCGAAAACACGATCACCCCAATGCTCAACCACGGCGCGCCCACGGGCTCCGGATGCTGCAAGCGCGCATACGCCTGCAGCGCGATCAGCACCGCACTGGCGCCGATAAACAGCGCCTGAGCCATGCCCGACAGCGACTCCGCCTTGCCATGGCCGTAACGGTGATCGTCATCGGCCGGGCGCAGGGCGTAGTGCACCGCCAGCAGGTTCAACAGCGAAGTCACGCCGTCCAGCAGTGAGTCGGTCAGCCCGGCGAGCATGCTCACCGAACCGCTGAACCACCAGGCAATCGCCTTGGTAACAATCAGTACACAGGCCACGCACACCGACGCGCGGGTGGCCAGGCGCAAAAGCCTGGCGTGTTCGGCACTGCTGGTCATAAACGGTCCTTAGGCGGCGGGCTGCAGGCCCAGGGCCGCGAGTTGCTGCACGCTGCCCTTGAACTGGATCATGCGCGGGTCGTCCAGCGGCAGGGTGCGACCGGTTTCTTTCTGGATGATGGTTTGCAGCTTGGCATTGTCGACCTTGCCGTCGGCGCCGATGGCTTCCTGGAGTTTTTCCGGGGCGACTTGGGCCGTCTTGCCCGGCTCGAAATAAATCGCGCCCGTGGCGAAGTCGACGCCAAACGCGATCAGGCCGGGGATCACATAAAACAGCAGGCCCACGGCGTCGAGCACGGCGATGGTCGGGTCGATCTTGCCGTCGATCTGGCCACGGCGGTCCGGGTAGAAAATCGAACCGCAGGCCGTCAGTTGGCTCAGCAGGGTGACGGCGAGGACACCGCCGATGACACGGGAAGCGATACGCATAGAGGCTCTCCTGAAGGGTTGAAAACGCGACTATATAGGAACAGCTATCAACAAATCTCTCCAAGGCCGGAGGTGGCGAGAAATGTCCAAGGCCATGCCTTCTTCGCCCTGCCCATAGAGTATCAAGTGATTTTTACATTTTGTAATATTTGCTTTGGCTTAGAGCAATGAGTTAGTAGGCCATGAATGGCGTGGTTTCTGGAGGTGGCAAACCTTTTTATATGCTTGCTCGTTCTCTATTTTTCCAGGTGCGGCAAGAATGTTTATTTCGTGGGTTGAATAGGTTTAAAACTATGTTTAATATCCACTCCGCAATTAATGGAATAACGATATTCCTGGGCAAGCCAGGGGTTCTCCAAGGATGGGTTGAGCTGTTTCTATACTGAAAAGTTCTGTTTTGATGAAGTCTCCGAGAGATTGAGTTCTCGTGCGAGCACGTATAGCGCTGGGTGTTTTTTTGACGAATGGGTCGTAAGGCTTAGGCTGCTGCGAGGGCGTTTCTGCCGTTTTCAGTCCGGAATAAATGCACATAAAGATACGTAACTATATGTTTTCAAAGGTTATTATTGTTTTGTCAAGTGTCGCATTCTATTTGGCATTTTTAAATGGACTGCTGGGTTTAGTTAATGTTACTGAACTCCTAAGTTTATTCTTTTGATCGGGTGTTGAGCGGTTCTGTGCTGTTGTTGTACCCGTGAGTATTGTTTGTATTTGTAGTATCGCCAGTTTAGTTAGTGGTGTTGCCAAGTTTGTTTCAGTTGTTCATGGGACGTCGGAGTGTTTCAACTATGGGCTGTGCTCACGCAGCGCAGGCGTGCAGTGTTGGTCGTATGTTTATTAAGTATTAGCAGCGGCTGCCTGTTTAGGGCGGTGGCGCAATGCACAGATGTTTCTGAGTTCTATGGCAATTAACAACAGGGAGCATGAGCGTGAGCAAAGACGAGATGTTGAACAGGTCGATGCCGTTGCTGACCGAAGCAGGCATTGAAAAGCTCGCGGGCTGCAGTGTGGTGATCGCCGGCTGCGGCGGGGTGGGGGGAGCCATGGCATTGACGCTCTGCCGCATGGGCGTGGAGACCTTCAGGCTCGCCGACCCCGGTATTTTCGACCCACCGGACATGAACCGTCAGTGGGCCGCGACCGGAAGTTCGATGGGGCGTAACAAAGCCTTGGTCTACCGAGAGCTCATCCTCGATCTGAACCCGCTTGCCAAAGTCGAAATTTACGTCGAAGGCGTTACCGACCATAACCAGGCTGAATTCCTGTCCGGCGCCGACATCATGGTTGACTGCCTGGACGCCAATGTTCCCCACTCGTTGCGCGAGTCGCTGCACCGTAAAGCTCGGCAGTTGGGTATTTTCAGCGTCGTCGGTCCCATCATGGGGTTCGGTTGTTTTGCGCTGTGCTCCTCGCCACAGGGCCTGGCTATGGATTACTGGCTCCAGACACTCAAGGCGGCCAAGGAACAGGGCACATTGCCGCCGATGTTTGATGAGATCTTCGTGCCGGAGCATATGCGGGCTATCGTGAAAAGCCTGGATATCGGCAAGGTGCCCACCGTTGCCGTAGGGCCGCTGATTGCGACGTCGTTGCTGGCCACTGAATGTGTGAACCACCTGCTGCACGGAACCGCCCCAGGTTTCCGGGCCCCCATCGTGCTGCCGAACGTGATGTTTTTCGACCTGAACCGGATGAATTACAAGGTCGTTGATATTTCTGCCCTGGACGCCAGCGCATGAGTGCCGTCGGTGCAGGTTCTGTCACAGCACGCCGCGACGCCCTCGCGCAGGCCGGCTTCAACCTGGATCTGGTACCGGCTGGCTGCGTGGTTGACGATTATCAAACCGACAGCCTGATGAATGCCGTGGGCCTCGCGTTTGCCCCGGGCGGTGATGCCGATGAGCACACCGACCTTTGGTTGTCGAAGTGCATTGCGCAGTTGTTTGAGATGCCCCTGGCGATTCCCGTTGCACAGGGGCGGCTGGCGGAAGCGATACTCAGCAATGTGCTGGTTGCGCCAGGTGATTGTGTGCCGGGCAGCCTGCCGTTTCCGACCGCGGCCGTGCACCTGGCGCGAAACGGAGCCGTCTCCATGCCCATGCTATCTGCGCGATCGGAAGCCTCAGAACATCTGTTCCTTGGGGGCATCGATACCGCAGCCTTGGCGCGATTCCTGGAAAGCAGCGGCCGTGCCAGGGTTCCCTACCTGATGTTGGAGGCCTGTACCAACGCGATTGGCGGGCACCCGCTGTCTATTGAAAACCTGCGCGCGGTGCGGTCAGTGGCTGAGCGCCATGGCATTGCGATCTATCTTGATGCCACTCGGATCTTCAGCAACGCCTACCTGATTCAGCAGCGTAATCGCGCAGAGGGCGCCAACAGCATTGCGGCCATTGTGCTTGAACTGTGTGCGTTGGTGGACGGGATCTGGCTGAGCGCGAGCAAAGAATTCCCGGTAACCATTGGTGGTGTTCTGGCCCTGCGCAATCGCCAGGTATTCGAGCAATGCAGGGACCAGGCCCTGCTTTTCGGTACCGGCCTCGATGCCGCTGCCAAGCACCGGTTGGCCGCAGCGATGGCGAATGCGCCAGCGTTGGTTGAGCGGATTGTCGAGCGGGCGCAGCGGGTAGAGCGGTTTCAGGCCATGTTGGAGCCGCATTGCGAGGTATCCACGCCGGGCTGTGCTCATGCGGTGTTCCTGAAGGCATCGGCAGTCTCCAGCCACATCGCGCACCACCACCACCCACACCGCGCCTTCTTGAATCATCTGTACGTGAAATATGGCATCAGAGGCGCGCTCAACCCGGGCGCCTCGCCAGAGACGGGCGAAGCGGTGATCCGTTTTGCCGTGCCCATTTTGGGCAAGGACGATCATGCCATCGAATCGGCCGCAACGAGCATTCGCGCGGCCCTGTCCGAGACGCATGAGTTTTGAAGGCAGCAGCATGGACGCCATTGCTGCCGAGGCAGGTGTGTCCAAATTGACGGTCTACAGCCACTACTGTGACAAGGCGACGCTGTTCTCTGCGGCAATCACCGCCAAGTGCGAAGATCAGTTGCCTGAGCGATTATTCGAGTTTTCCCCGCAAGCGAGCATTGAAAGCGTCTTGCTGAAAATCGGCGGGCATTATCACGAACTGATCAGCAGCCGCGAAGCGGTGCAGTTGCAACGCATCGTGGTGTCCATGGCGACCCAGGAGCCCAGGCTTGCCCGAATGTTTTATGAAGCGGGCGCGCAGCACATGCTCAATGAAATGAGCCGTCTACTGGCACTTGCCGCACTCACTGGACGATTACGCGTTGACGACCCGCAGAAGGCCGCCGAGTGCTTTTTTTGTCTGCTGAAAGGCGGGGAGTATTTTCGTGTTCTGATTGGTTTTTGCGCACCGATGGCCGGTGAAGAGGCCCGCCAGCATGTCAGGGACGTTGTGGCGCTGTTCATGCACATCCACCAGCCGGTGACTGGCATTACAGGGGCACCCGAGGCCTTGATCGCATCGGGTTAAGGTTGTGGAACAAGGCTGGTTCGCCGTTACAATCCGCGACCAGCCTTGGAGTCGTCATGAACTCGTTGCCCATAGATTCCGTTTTGCCAGCTCTGCGCGATGCTCTGAATACCCGTGATAACGCCGTGCTTGAAGCGCCACCAGGGGCGGGTAAAACCACACGTGTCCCCCTTGCACTGCTCAATGAGTCCTGGCTGGCCGGGCAGACCATCCTGATGCTCGAACCCCGGCGGCTGGCCGCTCGTGCCGCCGCCGAACGCCTGGCCAGCGAGCTGGGTGAAAAGGTCGGCGAAACCGTCGGTTACCGCATCCGCCTCGACAGCAAAGTCGGCCCCAACACGCGCATCGAAGTGGTCACCGAAGGCATCCTCACCCGCCGCCTGCAGGACGACCCGGCGCTGGACGGCGTAGGCCTGCTGATCTTTGACGAGTTCCACGAACGCAGCCTCGACGCCGACCTGGCGCTGGCCTTGAGCCTCAACGGCCGCGAGCTGTTTCGCGACGAGCAACCGCTGAAGATCCTGCTGATGTCCGCGACCCTGGAAGGTGAGCGCCTGGCCAGCCTGCTGGATGACGCGCCGATCCTGCGCAGTGAGGGGCGCATGTTCCCGGTGCAGATGCGCTGGGGCCGGCCGTACCAGGCTGGCGAATTTATCGAGCCGCGGGTGGTGCAGACCGTCCTCGAAGCGGTGCATGACGAGACCGGCAGCGTGCTGGTGTTTCTGCCGGGGCAGGCCGAGATTCGCCGGGTCCACCAGCAACTGGCCGACGCGCTGGGTGATCGCCCGGATGTGCTGTTGTGCCCGCTGCATGGCGAGTTGGACTTGAACGCCCAGCGCGCCGCCATCGACCCGGCACCCGCAGGTAAACGCAAAATCGTACTGGCCACCAACATTGCCGAGACTAGCCTGACCATCAACGGCGTGCGCGTGGTGATCGACGCCGGGTTGGCGCGGGTGCCGCGTTTCGACCCCGGCAGCGGCATGACCCGCCTCGACACCCAGCGTATCTCCCGCGCCAGCGCCACCCAGCGCGCTGGCCGGGCAGGGCGCCTGGAGCCGGGGGTATGTTATCGGTTGTGGTCCGAGGACCAGCATGAAGGCCTGGCCGCGTATGGCAGTGCGGAAATCCTCGCGGCGGACCTGGCCGGTTTGGCCTTGCAACTGGCGCGCTGGGGCGTCACGCCGACGCAACTGGTATGGCTGGATGTGCCGCCGACCGCCGCCTATGCCCAAGCCCAGGATTTGTTGCAACGCCTCGGCGCATTGAATGAAGACACACTGACCGCCCATGGTCAGCAAATGGCCGAACTGCCGGCCCACCCGCGCATCGCCCACTTGCTGCTGCGTGGGCAGGACCTGGGGCTGGCGGCCACCGCGTGTGATGTCGCCGCCCTGTTGGGTGAGCGCGATATCTTGCGCGGCGGCGGCGCGGATTTGCACAGTCGTCTGGCGTTGCTGTCCGGCGAAGAACGGGCGCGGGGCACCCAAGGCGGCGTGCAGCGGGCCAGGCAATTGGCGCGGCAATATCGCGGGTATTTGCGAGGCAAGGCCACGCAACCGGTGGCCGATCCCGAGCATCCACGTTGGCTCGGCGCCTTGCTGGCCCTGGCATACCCGGACCGCGTCGCCCAGCAACGGCGCCCCGGTGGCGCCGAATACCGCCTGGCCAATGGCCGCGCGGCGCTGTTCGCCGAAGCCGACAGCTTGATGAAACAAGCCTGGCTGGTCATCGCCGACCTGGGCAGCCGCCAGGGCCAGCGCGAAGAGCGCATCTACCTGGCGGCGGATTTTGATCCGGGGTTGTTCGACACGGTGCTCGCCGAGCAAGTGCGCAACGTCGACCAACTGGACTGGGACGAGCGCGAAGGCGTGTTGCGCGCCGAACGCCAGCGCAAAGTCGGCGAACTGGTGCTCAGCCGCGAGCCCCTCACCGGTCTTGACGAAAATGCACGTAGCCAGGCGCTGGTCAACCTGGTGCGGCGCAAAGGCCTGGAGCTGCTGCCGTGGACGCCCGAGCTGCGCCAATGGCAGGCCCGTGTGATGCTACTGCGCCAGTTGGACACCGGCAAAACCAGCGAATGGCCCGACATCAGCGACAAGGCCTTGCTCGCCGGCCTGGAGCACTGGCTGATGCCTTACCTGGGCAAAGTCTCGCGCCTGAGCCATTTTGCCCACCTGGATATTTCCAGCTTCCTGCACAACCTGCTGCCCTGGCCGCTGCCCCAGCGCCTGGACGAATTGGCGCCGCAGCATGTGAAGGTGCCATCGGGCTCGTCGGTGCGTTTGGACTACAGCGAACAGCCGCCGATTCTGGCGGTGCGCTTGCAGGAACTGTTCGGGCTGGCGGATACGCCACGCATCGCCGGTGGGCGCCAAGTGGTGAAGTTGCATCTCTTGTCCCCGGCGCGGCGGCCGGTGCAGGTGACGCAGGACCTGGCGAACTTCTGGCGCAGTACGTATGCCGAGGTGAAGAAGGATTTGAAGGGGCGGTATCCGAAGCATTATTGGCCGGACGATCCGTTGATCGCAGAGCCGACTGCCCGGATAAAACCGCGCAAGTAGCCGCGACAGAGGTTAAATGTGGGAGCGGTGGTGTGGGTTATTGCGCGGCAGGCAATAGGAAGCGTGCAATCACCGGCAAATGGTTGGAGATACGCAATGTATCCTCCTGCCGCACCTTTGCCTCCACCCGCTTGATCCGCGGGCTATAGAACAGGTAATCCACCGTGCGATCCGGCCCGTCCAGGCTTGGATCATTGGGGAAGTACGTCAGCCACTTCTCACGGTTTATCCCGCTGGATTGGCTGTTGCTCGGGATCATCGGGTATTTGTCCCACAACAAATGCAGTTCGCTGTCCGGCGAATACTGCCCACGCTTACCGGCATCCAAACGCAGGAATTGCCCCAGCGGTAGCAAGTTGAAATCCCCGCCGATCAGCCACGGGGTGCCACGGCCTTCGAACTTGTCCAGCAACTTCACGGTGGCTTGCACTTGCTCCTGCACGGCACTGCGTCCGGGGGCGTCGTCGTCCAGGCGGGTGTTGAGCACGGCCAGTTGGCCGCCATCGCTCAACGGCAGGTAGGTCAGCAGCAACGCCGGCTTGGGCTGGAATTGGCGGCGGATGATGTTGGCGTCCGGTGCCGGCAATTGCAGGCGTTCGGCGTGTTCGATCTGGTAGCGGCTGAGGGTCGCGAGTTTGCGGCCGACGCTGCCGAAGATATGCAGGTCGGGCACGAAGTCGGCTTTCCAGTCGAATGCCTGGGCGCTGCAGGGGTAGAGGTCCACCAGGCGCTCCTGCAGCAGGGCGAATTGGTCCTGGTAGTGGGAGGGCTTGGCGTTTTCGTCGAGTTCCTGCAACAGCAGGATGTCGGGCTGTTCATCGCGGATCACCCGCGCCACTTCGTCCAGGCTCACGGCCATGTCTTGTACGGTGGGGCGTTCGTCCGGGCCACTGCCGTCGGGCGTGTCGTACCAGAACACATAGTTCTTGCCGGCCAGGTATTGCACGTTCCAGGTCATCACCTTGAGTGCCTGCCCAGGCAACAGGGTCGGCGCACGGGGCGCGACGCAGCTCACCGGCAGGGTTTCCTTGGCGGCAGGGCGCCAGGTCAGGCTGTAGATCAGGGCAGTGAGCAGGCCTGCGATGACAAGCAGGCCCAGCAAGGTGATGCGCAATAAACGGGTCATCGGCTCGGCTTATAGCGTTTCAGGAATGGCACGGAGCATATCACCGCGCGTCGGCATCGCCACCGATCAGCATGAATAAACGGAACAGCACCACGCTGGTGAACAGTTGCAGGAAGCTGTGGGCACTGTCCATCACCAACCCCAGCAGCGGCGCCGGGTTGGGATACGCCGCCACGCTGGCGCCTTTGAGCAGCCACAGCGGGGTCATGACGCACAGCAGGCACACCAGGATCCGCCAGAAATGCCCACGGGTCAGGCGAAAACTTTCCTTCATCGCCTCCAGTGCCGGCATGCCGCGCAGTACCAGCAGGTACTCGGCGAAGGCCAGCACCACCATCAGCCACAGGCCCGGCAGGAAATACAGCGACAGGCCCAGCAGGATCAGCAGCGTGCTCATGGCCGTGAGCAGCGCAAAACGCGGCCACAGCGTCAGCGCCATCGCCCACACATCCTTGGTGCGCGGCGACTCGCCACGGGTGCGCGCGTCGAGGAACAGAATCAGCGCGCCGGTGTACAGCGGGTACACCAATAACCCCACCACCACGCTGTAGCCGGGAAACGCATCCGCGCCCAACGTGTGGTCCAGTATCTGTTGCAGCAAGGCTTCAAGAATCACCAACGGCAGGCACAACTGGACGATGGCGCCCAGGTTGCTGCGGGTAAAACGGAGGGAGTCGCGCAATACGTCTAACGGATTCATCAGGTTCATCGCAGGCCTGGAAACAAGGGCGACACTTTAACCGATCACGGTCAGAGGGGCACAAACGTAAACCTTGAGTAAAGACTATTGAAACAACTCGTAACACCCCCATAACTGGAAGGCACCTGACCTGACCACAGGCGGGACCAGAATTTCTACCGGCAATCTAACGAGGTCGCCATGAACAGCGAAGAGCAAACCCTGATCGATGGACTGTTTTCACGGTTGCAACAAGCCGAAACGGACTCAGCCCCCCGCGACGCCCAGGCCGAAGCGCGGATCAAGGAGCACATGACTCGCCAACCGGCAGCCGGGTACTACATGACCCAGTCGATCCTGGTGCAGGAACACGCACTCAAGAGTCTCGACGCGCAGAACAAACAGCAGGCGCAGCAGATCCAGCAATTGCAGGACGAACTGCAACGGGCCAAATCCGCGCAACCGGCGGCGCCGAGCGGCGGTGGTTTCTTGTCGAGCATCTTTGGCGGCGGCGGTTCCCGTGATGCGCAACCGGCGCCGAGCGCTCCGGGCAATGCGGGCGGCGGCTGGCGTGAACCGACGCGGCCTTCGTTCGGCGGCCAGCCCGCGCCGCAGCAAAACTATCAACAGCCCCAACAGCCGGCCGCTGCCGCGCCAATGGGCAGCGGCTTTCTCGGCGGCGCGATGAAAACCGCCGCCGGCGTGGCCGGTGGTGTGTTGCTGGCCGAAGGCATCAGCAGCCTGTTCCATCACAACCAACAGCCGCAGGTGGTCGAAGAAATCATCGAACAACCGGCACCCGCCAGCGGTCAAGGCGGCTGGGGCAACGACGACCAGAAGTTCGCCGGCAATGACAGTTGGGGCGCTAACACCTCGGACAGTTTCGCCGACAGCGATTATTCCGACGATTCCTCTTCCTTTGGCGACGACGACTCCTTCGTCTGACACACCCGGTCCGGGGCGCTGCGGCGCCCCTGTCTGATTTTTCACGGAAACGTTCTCGCGGCTGGCATACTGGCACCCTTTCCGGGCCCAGGCGCCTGGCTGTCATGAGGAAGTGCGGTGAAGAAAATTGCAGTGTTCGCCGATGTACAAAACCTCTATTACACCGTCCGCCAGGCGTATGGCTGCCACTTTAACTACGCCGCCCTGTGGGCCGACATCAGCTCCCGCGGGCAGATCGTCGAGGCGTACGCCTATGCCATCGACCGTGGCGACAGCAAGCAGCAGCAATTCCAGCAGATCCTGCGCAACCTGGGCTTTACGGTGAAACTCAAGCCGTACATCCAACGCAGCGACGGCTCGGCCAAGGGCGACTGGGACGTGGGCATTACCCTCGACATCATGGACGCCGCCGACCACGTCGACGAAGTGGTGCTGGCCTCCGGTGACGGCGACTTCGACATGCTGCTCGAGCGCATCATCCAAAAGCATGGGGTTCAAGCCGTGGCCTACGGCGTGCCGGGGCTGACCGCCAATTCATTGATACGTGCTGCCAGCCGCTACGTGCCGATCGAAGGCGCGTTGCTGCTCAAATAAATGCTTAGACGGAGTTGGAACAGGTTTGGAACGTATAGCGGTCATCGACTTTGAAACCACCGGCATCACCCCGAGCAGCCACTGCCGGGCCACGGAAATTGCCGTGGTCATCCTTGAGCGTGGCCAGATCGTGGACCGCTACCAGAGCCTGATGAATGCAGGCGTGCGCGTGCCGGGCTTTATCGAACAACTCACCGGCATCAGCAACGCCATGCTGCGCAGCGCCCCGCCGGCCGAACGGGTGATGAACGAAGTCAACGAATTCGTCGGCACCACGCCGCTGATGGCGCACAACGCCGCGTTCGACCAGAAGTTCTGGGACTTCGAACTGGGCCTGATCCGCCGCACCCGCCTGCAAAAATTCGCCTGCTCCCTGCTGCTGGCCCGCCGATTGATGCCGGCCGCGCCGAACCACAAGCTCGGCACGTTGAATTCATTCGCAAAACTGCCCCACACCGGCCAGGCCCACCGAGCGCTGGCGGATGCGGAAATGGCGGCCAACCTCACGGCGCACCTGGCCCAGGAACTGCGGCGTACCCACGGCTTGCGCGAGCTGTCCCACGATTTTCTGTGCACCCTGCAGAAAGTCCCAGCCGCGAAGATCAATGAGCATCTGAAAAAACATCGCGGGTTCTGATAGAACAACGCCGCTCAAAATGTGGGAGGGTGCTTGCTGTAGTGAGCGGGCTTGCCCCGCGCTGGGCTGCGCAGCAGCCCCCAATGAAGTCACCTCCGAATGTCTGGATTAACGGCGGTGCAGGTTTTAGGGCTGCTTCGCAGCCCAGCGCGGGGCAAGCCCGCTCACCACAGAAGTCCGCGCTCGTCAGGCTATCGAGGCTGCACACACTCCAACGCCCGATCCACTACGCCCTTCGCCATCTCCACCAAATGCATCACTGCCCGCTGCTGCACAGCCATCGCCTCGCCCGACGAGTGGGCAGTGCCCACCGCGCAATGCAGCAAATCTGCCGCATGGGCGAGGGCGTCTTCGAGGCTCAGGTTGTCGTTCAGGATGAAGGGCGGGGCATCTGGGGCGCAGGCTTTGAGGTAGTAGTCGATGGCTCGGCGATTGAGCAGGGCGTCTTCGCTGAGGAAACTGGGTGGATCGGGGGTGACTTTGACCATGGTGAAACTCCTCTTGTTAAGCAGGAGCTGCGTCTATTCGCTTGCACGCGATTAGGGTGGCAGCGGCACGCGGGTGTGCAAGACCGGGACAAAAGGCAAACCCAGTAGATCCGAAGATCTCCCGCGTACAGCTGCCATAACAGACCAGCGCCATCTCGCAATAAATGGGCGCTGATTTTGCGGGCATCTATAAAGCCTATGTTTGGTCGGACTTGCACGTCCGGCCACCGAACATTCGATGACGGGGCGAGACTAGCTACCTGATCCAGCGGAAACAAGGCCGTGGGATTCTCTCGGAAACGTCCCGCAAATGAAAGGGATCGGTCTTGCTGTCCTTGAAACAACAGCTGTTTTTGGGGGCGTTTACCTGCTTTCTGAATAGTCGGTAGGCTTAGCCTTGCTGTCCTGTCGGACCTTTCTGGATTTTACCTTCTCCCGTCTATAGCCCTTCGCTGCGACCTAAGATCCCGACTGTCATTTACGTACAGGGACTACGTCATGCAGGAAAGCGATCTTCACACAGCAATCATGCGAAGCCAGTTTGAACTCCAACGCAACGGCATCGATTTCGGCTCAACTTCAAGCATGGCGTTTCATTTGGGAAACTCGATGATAAGTTGCCCGGCAGTCATGGTTTTACCTAATTCGCCAGACTGGACCCATGGCGCCAGTTACCAGTTACTCAAGCCCGTTCATGCTGACTACTCGGTGCCGAGCACCACGTTTGACGAACTCTGGAAATGTACACAGCAACACTATGGCTTGACGGCCGCAACGGTTCTCACTGGCGCCGCGGGCATACCTATAAGCAAAATTGCCGTGGGCACTTGGGTTCATGTTGGGTCTAGCAAAACGACGAACTTGGCGAGTCTCATTGGAATGCGCTTTTTCCCTCGTACATTGATCAGGCAACCCACGGTGGCCAGAATGGCGAAAGCAACGTTTGGCACCGTCCGGGTATTTGGCATTATTGGACGGGGCATTCCTTTCGTAGCTGCGGGGTTGGCTGTCTTTGATCTAATCAGTATTGGTAAGTGCGCCTATGAGGCAAGAAATGGAAGGTAGCCTGACTAGAGCCGAGATCAGCGAAAAGGTGATTCAGCTATTCGTCGATATCATCGGTTTCATCGACCGAAGCCAGGTCACGGAGCAAACAGACTTCATCCATGACTTCAAGATTATTGATGATGATTTGACCTGCTTTGTCATGCAGATCAAGTGGCAATTCAACTTGCAAGCGACCCAGGAAGATTGGGATCACATCACTACCATCAAGCAGATAGTTGACTTGATCGTTGAACGCTCGGATCTGCAGTGCGGCCCCCGATGGCGGTAGATCAGCCACCATTTTTGCCATTGGTTTCCAACTGTCCCAACGGCACCCGCCGCTCTATCGCGCTCGACAAAATGATCGAGGTCTTGCTGAACCCGAACTTCGCGATTCGGTTAATCAAATTCTCCAACTCCGGCATCGAGCCCACTGCTGCCTGCATGATCACGCACGGATCGCCGGTCACCCGGTGGCATTCAGTCAGTTCGGGGATTTCGGCCAGGGCGTCGTAAACCTTCTGGCTGCCGTGGTTGGTCAGGCGCAGTTCGATCACGCACTGGATCGGCAACCCCACTTTCGACATATCCACCTTGGCCTGATACCCGGTGATCACCCCGCAGGCTTCCAGCTTGGCCACGCGCTCGGCCACGGCGGGGGCGGAGAGGTTTACCGTGCGGGCCAGTTGCGCGTAGGACGCGCGGCCGTCTTCGAGCAGGGCGCTGAGGAGCATGCGGTCGTATTTATCCATAATAAGGCTCCAGTTGCGCGTGGCTTTTGAAAGCATGGTTTATAGCCCTCATAACCATGCTTTGAAAAGTGTATGGGCGGTTTAAACAGGTTTTGTAACTTATGTTTAAGCGCCTGCCTTTTTAGAATAAGCCTCTCTTATTTCTGCCTTCGAGCCGCCCAATGCCTGGCACACGTCGCTTTCCCTTACCGTTGATCGCCGCTTTTTTTGCGTTATATGTGATTTGGGGGTCTACCTACCTGGTGATCCGCATCGGCGTTGAATATTGGCCGCCGCTGATGCTGGGCGGGATTCGCTTTTTGCTGGCGGGGGCTGCGATGTATGGCTTTTTGCGCTGGCGTGGGGCGCCGGCACCGACCTGGGAGCAGTGGAAGGCGGCGGCCAAGATCGGCATTTTGCTGCTGACCTTCGGTAACGGCGCGGTGAGTGTGGCCGAGCACACCGGGGTGTCGTCCGGCGTGGCCGCGCTGGCGGTAGCGACGGTGCCGCTGTTTACCTTGCTGTGCGGCTACTTTTGGGGCGCGCGCAATACCCGCTTGGAATGGGCGGGCGTGATCCTGGGGATGGTCGGCATCGCCATGCTGAATATGGGCAGCACCTTGCAATCGAGCCCGATGGGCGCCGCGTTGCTGCTGTTCGCGGCGGCGTCGTGGGCGTTTGGTTCGGTGTGGAGCCGGCGCCTGCCATTGCCGCCGGGTGCAATGGCCAGTGCCGCAGAAATGCTGGTCGCCGGCGTGACGCTGTTGATCGCCAGTGCGCTCACTGGCGAGCGCCTGCAAGCCATGCCGCCGCTGGAAGGCTGGCTGGCCCTGGCGTACCTGGCCGTGTTCGGCTCGATCATCGCCTTCAATGCCTATATGTACCTGCTCAAGCACGTACGCCCGGCGGCGGCCACCAGCTATGCCTACGTCAACCCGGCGGTGGCCGTGTTGCTGGGGATTGTGTTCATTGGCGAGACCATCGGCCTGGAAGAAGCCTTGGCGATGCTGGTGATCATCAGCGCGGTGCTGTTGATCAGCCTGCCCCAGTGGCGCAAGCCGAAGCCGGAAATAAGGTAAACTGCGGCGCAATTGCGACCTTGCGCTGAATTTTCCTACGGTAACTACATGACTTTCGCCACCCTTGGCCTGATCGAACCCTTGCTGCGCGCCCTTGAGACGCTTGGCTACCAGACCCCGACGCCGGTGCAGGCGCAAGCCATTCCGGCGGTGCTGGCCGGTCGCGACCTGATGGCTGCGGCCCAGACCGGCACCGGCAAGACCGCCGGTTTCGCTTTGCCGCTGCTGCAGCTGCTGACTATGGAAGGGCCGAAAGTCGCCGCCAACTCGGCGCGTGCGCTGATCCTGTGCCCGACTCGCGAGCTGGCCGAGCAGGTGCACGCCAGCGTTGCCGAATATGCGCAAAACCTGCCGTTGACCACTTATGCGGTGTACGGCGGCGTGAGCATCAACCCGCAGATGATGAAGCTGCGCAAGGGGGTCGACATCCTGGTCGCCACCCCTGGCCGCCTGATCGACCTGTTCCGCCAGAACGCGCTGAAGCTCAATCAACTGCAAACCCTGGTGCTGGATGAAGCTGACCGCATGCTCGACCTGGGCTTCTCCGAAGAGCTGGCGAACATCTACCGCATGCTGCCGAAAAAGCGCCAGACCCTTCTGTTCTCTGCGACCTTCTCCGACGAGATCCGTACGCTGGCCGGGCAGATGCTCAACGACCCGCTGAGCATCGAAGTCAGCCCGCGCAACGTCGCCGCCAACACCGTGAAGCAGTGGGTGGTGCCGGTGGACAAGAAGCGCAAGGCGGAGCTGTTTGTGCACCTGATGCGCAAAGGCCGCTGGAAGCAGGTGCTGGTGTTCGCCAAGACCCGTAACGGTGTGGATGCGCTGGTGGATAAGTTGCAAGGCCTGGGCATCAATGCCGACGGCATCCACGGCGACAAGCCCCAAGCCACTCGCCAGCGTGCGCTGGATCGCTTCAAGAGCAGCGAAGTGCAGATCCTGGTGGCCACCGACGTGGCGGCCCGTGGCCTGGATATCGAAGACCTGCCGATGGTGGTCAACTTCGACCTGCCGATCGTGGCCGAGGACTACATCCACCGTATCGGCCGTACCGGGCGTGCGGGCAACACCGGCGAAGCGATTTCCCTGGTGTGCGCCGATGAAGTGAACATGCTGTCGGCCATCGAGATGCTGACCCGTCAGACGCTGACCCGCAAGATGGAGCAGGACTTCGAACCGGAACACCGCGTGCCGGACACCGATGCCAGCGGGCAAGTGGTGAAGAAGCCGAAAAAGCCGAAGAAGCCTAAGGCGTCCGGCGGTGGCGGCGGTAAGCGCAACCTGGGTAAGTGGGTGGACAGTGGGGAGTCGGCGCCGGTGGAGCCGTCGATCAAGCCGGTGCGCAAGGTGCCGGTGTTCAATACTGGGCCGCGCAAGAAGAAGTAATTTGCGCTGTAGCTGATGGCCTCTTCGCGAGCAAGCCCGCTCCCACTTCGACAGCATTCCAACGTTGGAACTCGGTCAAATGTGGGAGCGGGCTTGCCCCCGATGGCGGCTTTGAACTCACCAAAAATCTCAGCGCTCAAGCCACTCCAACATCCCCCGTCCAGCCGCCCGCCCGCTGGCAAAACACCCCGTCAGCAAGTACCCGCCGGTCGGCGCTTCCCAATCCAGCATCTCCCCCGCACAAAACACCCCCGGCAGTTGCTTGAGCATCAGTCGCTCATCCAGCGCCTCAAACGGCACACCGCCTGCGGTACTGATCGCCTCGTCCATCGGCCGCGTCTTCACCAGCGTCAACGGCAAGGCTTTGATATCCACCGCCAGTTGCTCCGGGTCATGGAAGTGATCGGCTGGCGCCAACTCCCGCAACAAAGCCGCCTTGACCCCGTCCAGCCCCAGCTGACTGTGCAAATGCTTGCTCATCGAACGTGAACCGCGTGGCTTGGCCAGCGCCGCCTGGACCTTGTCCAGGGGCCGGCTCGGCAGCAAATCGATATGCACCGTGGCTGAGCCGTCGCGGTTGATCGCCTCGCGGATCGGCGCCGACAGCGCATAGATCAGGCTGCCCTCGATGCCGGTGGCGGTGATTACACATTCGCCGAGCCGAGGTTTGTCATCGCCCAGCCCAATGGCGACGTTTTTCAACGGGGCGCCGGCGAATTTGCTCACCAGCAATTCGCTCCAGGCCGACACCTCGAAGCCGCAATTGCTCGGCTGCAGCGCCACGTAAGGCACGCCTTTGGCTTCCAGCAATTGCAGCCAGGCACCGTCGGAGCCCAGGCGCGACCAACTGCCGCCACCCAAGGCCAGCAGCACGGCATCACTGTGGATAGTTTTTTCGCCTTCCGGGCTGTGGATAACTAAGCCGCCCTCGGCATCCCATCCGATCCAGCGATGCCGGGTGTGGATAACCACCCCTTGGTCGCGCAAACGCTTGAGCCAGGCGCGCAGCAGCGGGGCGGCTTTCATGTCCGTGGGAAATACCCGCCCGGAGGTGCCGACAAACGTCTCGATGCCCAGGCCGTGGATCCATTCGCACAATGCCTCGGCACCAAACCCACGCAGCAACGGCGCCAACTGCGGCGCGCGTTCGGCATAGCGTGAGAGAAAGGCCGGGTAAGCCTCGGAGTGGGTGATGTTCATGCCGCCCACACCCGCCAGCAGGAATTTGCGCCCCACCGACGGCATGCCGTCATACAGCTCTACGCGCACCCCGGCCTGGCTCAAGACTTCGGCGGCCATCAGCCCGGCGGGGCCGCCGCCGATGATGGTGACGTGGTGAGGTGCGGTCTGAGACATGGGCAGGGCTACGGTGACGTGAATAGGCCGAGCATTCTACCCGACGCCAGCCTGGCTGCCTGATCAAAAAACGTACACTTATCTACAGGCCTTATAGGCGCTGGCTCTCAGACGCTTACACTCAAGTTATCCACAGGCCGTTCCACAGCCATTGTGGGTAACGCTCATAACTCAATGACAACCTGATGACGTCCACACCCGTTGCGCACTGTGGTGCAGGATGCCGTGGCGCCTGGCCAGGGCCGGGCGGTCTTTGCTGTAGCCGCCGCCGATCACGCCCATCACCGCAATGTCGCGGCCCAGGCAATGGCGCATCACGCTTTCATCGCGGGCGGCGACGCCTTCGTCTGTCAGCTTGAGATAACCGAGGGCGTCATCCTTGTGCACATCGACGCCGGCGTCGTACAGCACCAGGTCGGGCTGGTAGAGCGGCAGCAGGTAGTTGAGGGCGTCGTCGACCACGCGCAGGTAATCGGCATCGCCCATGCCCATGGGCAGGGGGATGTCCCAGTCGCTCTGGGCCTTGCGCGCCGGGAAGTTCTTTTCGCAGTGCAGTGACACGGTGATGGCATCCGGCGTGTCATGGAGGATACGTGCGGTGCCGTCGCCCTGGTGCACGTCGCAGTCAAAGATCAGCACGCGGTTGACCCGACCGCTGGCCAGCAGGTAATGGCTGATCACCGCCAGGTCATTGAAGATGCAAAAGCCCGCTGGGTAATCGTAATGCGCGTGGTGCGTGCCGCCCGCCAGGTGACAGGCCAGGCCGTGCTCCAGCGCTTGCTCTGCCGCCAGGATCGAGCCGCCCACTGCGCGCACCGTGCGCCGGGCCAGGTCTTCGCTCCAGGGCAGGCCGAGGCGGCGCTGGTCTTCGCGGGACAGTTCGCCGCTCATGTAGCGTTCGATATACCCAGGTTCATGGGCCAGGGCCAGGATCTCGGCAGGGCACAACTGCGGGCGCAGCAGTTGGCTGTCCTCGGTCAGGCCGCTGTCCACCAGGTGGTCGCGCAACAGGCGGAACTTGTCCATGGGGAACCGGTGGTCTTCCGGGAACGCGGGGCTGTAGTCATCGTGGTAGATCAATGGCAAAGGCATGGGATTTTCTGACGGGAACCTGCGAAGGATCTTACCAGCGCTGTACACTCACGCACATGGCAAGGGGAGGGGACCCATGGAGCCGATACTCGAATTGGAAAGTGCACGCCTGGTGCTGCGCCAATGGCGCGACAGCGACCTGACGGCTTTCGCCAGCATGTGCGCCGACCCGCAGGTGATGCGCTATTTCCCGGCCAAGCTGAGCCACCTGGAAAGCGCCGCGCTGATCGGGCGGATTCGCGGCCATTTTGCCGAATACGGCTTTGGTTTCTGGGCCTTGCAACGCAAGGACACCGGCGACTTCATCGGCCTGACCGGGCTGCAGCATGTCAGCTTTGACGCAGGGTTTGCCCCCGCGGTGGAAATCGGTTGGCGCCTGGCCCGCGAGCATTGGGGCCTGGGTTATGCCAGTGAGGCGGCGTGGACTGCGTTGCGCTGTGGTTTTGACCGCGTGCAGTTGGATGAAATCGTCGCCTTTACCACTGAAGCCAATCTGCCATCACAAAAAGTCATGCAGGCCATCGGCATGCATTACGATCCCCAGGCAGATTTTGAACACCCCAAGGTCGCAGCCGATGACCCGCTGCGCCCACATGTTTTGTACCGCATCACCCGCGCCCAATGGTTGGACACGCTGCACGGATAGCAGCCCGGAATGCCCCATAGATTGTAGGAGTTGCTCTATGAGCCAAGTTTTGGAAGATCTGGTGGACCTGCTGACCCTGGAGCCGATCGAGGAAAACCTCTTTCGTGGCCGCAGCCAGGACCTGGGTTTTCGTCAACTGTTCGGCGGCCAAGTGCTCGGCCAGTCACTGTCGGCAGCCAGCCAGACCGTTGACGAAGCGCGCCACGTGCATTCCCTGCACGGTTATTTCCTGCGCCCCGGCGATGCCGCATTGCCAGTGGTGTACTCGGTCGACCGTGTGCGTGATGGCGGCAGTTTCAGCACGCGCCGCGTGACCGCGATCCAGAAGGGCCAGCCGATTTTTACCTGCACCACCTCGTTCCAGTACGACGAAGAAGGCTTCGAGCACCAGACCACCATGCCCGTGGTGGTCGGCCCGGAAAACCTGCCGTCGGAGCTGGAGCTGACCCAGCAGCGCGCGCACCTGATCCCCGAACACATGCGTGACAAGCTGCTGTGCCCCAAGCCGATCGAAGTGCGCCCGGTGACCGAAAAAGACCCGTTCAACCCGCAGCCGTCCGACCCGGTCAAGTACGTGTGGTTTCGCGCCGACGGTGCGTTGGCCGACACGCCGGCGCTGCATAAATACCTGCTGGCCTACGCCTCGGATTTCGGCCTGCTGACCACCTCGTTGCTGCCCCACGGCAAGACCGTGTGGCACAAAGACATGCAGGTCGCCAGCCTCGACCACGCGCTGTGGTTCCACGCCGACCTGCGTGCCGATGACTGGTTGCTCTACGCTATGGACAGCCCGTGGGCCGGCAATTCCCGTGGGTTCTCCCGTGGCAGCGTGTACAACCGCGCCGGGCAGCTCGTGGCCTCTGTGACCCAGGAAGGCTTGATTCGCCATCGCAAGGATTGGGCATGAGCCTGAGGGACTTTAAACACTGGGTGTTCGACATGGACGGCACCCTCACGGTGGCCGTGCATGACTTCGCGGCCATTCGCGTGGCGCTGGAGATCCCGGCTGAGGACGACATCCTCACGCACCTGGCGGCATTGCCGGCGGACAGTGCGGCGGCCAAACATGCCTGGTTGCTGGAGCACGAGCGCGAGCTGGCGCTGGGTTCTGTCGCGGCTGACGGTGCGGTAGAGCTGGTTCGTGAGCTGGCAGGGCGCGGTTACCGCCTGGGTATCCTGACCCGTAATGCGCGTGAGTTGGCGCATATCACCCTGGAGGCGATCGGTCTGGCGGACTGCTTTGCCATCGAGGATGTGCTGGGCCGTGACGACGCGCCGCCTAAACCTGATCCAGGCGGCCTGCTGAAACTGGCGGAGGCCTGGGATGTGTCGCCGAGCGCGATGGTGATGGTCGGCGATTATCGCTTCGACCTGGACTGCGGCCGTGCGGCGGGGGCCGGGACGGTGTTGGTCAACCTGCCGGAGAATCCGTGGCCGGAGCTGGCGGATTGGCATGCTGAAGATTGCGCTGCATTGCGCCGGATGATTTAACCCAAGCAATAGAGATCAAATGTGGGAGGGGGCTTGCCCCCTCCCACACGTTGAGACTGTTTCTTCAGGTATTACTGAGTGAACAGCACCTTCTGCCCTTCGGGCGAAGTAAACATCTCATCCCCGTTATGCCCCACCCCTGGCACCTCAACCAGCGTCTGGCGCAACTGCGGATGCCGATGCTTGAGGTCGTCAAAATAGTTATGCCCCCGCATCAGCCGATAAGCGCCCTGTGCCTCGGCCTCACAGCTTTTATCCAACGCAGGATGGTTCGGGTCAGTGTCTTGCTGGCCCAGCAGGTAGGTGATGTCCCGTGACACGTAAGCCTGTTCCAACTGCGCGGCGCTCCGGCCCTTGGCGTAGGCCGGCAGGTGTTGCAGGCCGTATTTCCAGTCGTTGAAGCCGGGGCAGCGGGCGGCGTCGAACGGCACCGGGCGTTGCGGGCCGAAGTACGCGTACGACGAAGGATTGGCCACCACATAGCGCAGGCGGATGCCTTCGTTTTGCAGGGTGGGGTGGTCATGGCCGATGAGGGCGAAGCGTTGCACCACTTGGCCACCGCCGGAATGGCCGGCGACGACGATTTCCTTCAAGGCCGGAAACAGTGTGCGGTTACCCAAGTGCTTGATGATCTGGTCAAGGGCGCTGTAGGAACTGACCTGACCGGGGCCGGTGGAAGGCTCGCCGGCCATCCAGTCGTTGCCGTTCCAGCGCAGTACCTGGCCGTCCAAGTGGTTGCGCTTGATGTCGGACGCATTCAGAAACTGTGGCGCGATGACCAGGGTATTCGCGCCAGCGCCTGCGTGCTCGGCGGCGTCGATACCACTGTGCAGGTAGGTCTGCGCATTGCGCAGGCGGCCATGCACGATGATCAAGGCACGGGTGACGTTGGGCAGCGGCTGGCGCCAGTCCTGGCTCACACCGAGGCTGAGGTCGCCGGCCTCCAGGTGGAAACGATCGGGGCTGACGATTTTGACGCCGTGTTCCGCTGCCAGGGTGGAACACGACACGACTAGACCCAGCAGCAAACCCAATCGTTTATTCATTTAAAGACTCTTGGCCGTGAAGGTGTCGCATTGCGTGATCTGGCCTTGGGCGAAACCGGTCTTGAACCAGCGAACCCGCTGCGCCGAGGTGCCGTGGGTAAACGAGTCCGGTACCACGCGCCCTTGACCCTGTTGTTGCAAGCGGTCATCGCCAATCGCGTTGGCGGCGTTCAGGGCTTCTTCGATGTCGCCGGGTTCCAGCCAGTTCAGGCGTTTTTGCGCACGGTTGGCCCATACCCCGGCAAAACAGTCGGCTTGCAACTCCTGGCGTACCAGCAGGCCGCCATCGCCTTGCATCTGCCGGCCTTGCTGGCGGGCGGCCTGGATCTTCGAGGAAATGCCGAGCAGCGTCTGCACGTGGTGCCCGACTTCATGGGCGATCACGTAGGCCTGGGCAAAATCGCCGGCGGCCTGGAAGCGTTGGGACATTTCCCGGAAGAAATCCAGGTCCAGGTACACCTGCTGGTCAGCCGGGCAATAGAACGGACCGCTGGCGGAGGTGGCGCCGCCACAGGCGGAATTGACCCGGCCACGGAACAGGATCAGTTTCGGGTTCTTGTAGGCCAGGCCGTTTTCCTGGAACACCTGGCCCCAGGTGTCTTCGGTATCGCCGAGCACGGCGCGGACGAAATCGGCCTGTTCATCATTGGCCGGCGGCGCCTGGCGCGATTGCGTGCTGACGGAAGGCGCCTGTTCCATCTGGCCGGTCAATTGGCCGAGGATCTGCAGCGGGTCCTGGCCAGTCAGCCAGCCAATGCCGACGATCAGCACAATCGCCGTCAGGCTCAAACCCTTGCCACCGCCAAAGCGCATGCCGCCACCGCCGCCGCCACTGTCATCGCGGGCATCCACCACGTTGTCGCTGCGTCGGCCTTTTTTCCATAGCATGGGGGCAATCCTCTTGATGAACGGTCCTACAAAGATGTGGGTTGAGTATGGCCGGTATTAGCGGCAGTACCCTTCGCCGGTATTCACGATCAGGCAGTCTTTTTTATCCGCCAGCCATTTCAACCCAGTGGCTTCGCCGTCGCCGGCGCGCAGCAATTGCGGGCCGTCCGGGCGGGTGAAGGCGATGCCGTCTTCAAAGGCGGCGCCCTTGAAGCTGCCGGAATCTTCAGCGTCGAGGCCGTATTGCATGGTAATGACATAGTGGCCACGGCCGATGGCGTCGTCCTTGGCGAGGGTCAGGTTCAGGCCTTCGACGCCGATCCATTTGCCGACCCATTTATCGGTGGGCGGCGTCTCTGGCACCAGGGTCGCCTGCACGGAGGCCGGCGCGGGTTTGGGCGCGTCCTTGGCTTCCTGGTTGCAGGCGGTGAGCAGGGTGAGGGCAGATAGAATAAAGAGGATTTTTTTCATAGCAGCAGGCCTTGGTTAAAAAGTGTGCAGCGCGGTGGCGAACGTGCAGGGTTGGACTCGATTCCCGTGATTTAGTGCGCTGTTCGCCCGGTGTTTGGTTATGCTCTTGGGGCAGACTGCGGCCCGGCTGCTAGATTACCGGGTTGAGCGCCACCGCGTTCAGCGTTCCGCCCGCCACGCAAGAGAATTCCATGACTGTCAGTACCCCGCTGTCCGGCGTCAACCATCCCTTCAAAGGCATTGTGCTGATTGTGGTGGCGACGTTCCTGTTTTCCAGCCACGACGCGTTGTCCAAATACCTGGCCGGTTTCTACCCGATTGTGATGGTGGTGTGGGCGCGCTACCTGGTGCATACGTTGCTGATGGCCGGCATCTTCCTGCCGCAATCGGGCCTGCGCGTGCTGCGCAGCAAGCGGCCCGGCATGCAGGTGGTGCGGGCGTTGTGCCTGTTGGGTACCAGCCTGTTTTTTACCTCGGCCCTGCATTACATCCCGTTGGCGGAAGCCACAGCGGTGAACTTCCTCGCGCCGATCCTGGTGACGGCGCTGTCGGTGCCGCTGCTGGGTGAACACGTCACGCGTGGCCAATGGCTGGCAGTGATCTGTGGCTTTGTCGGCGTGCTGGTGATCATCCATCCCGGCGGTGAACTCTTCACCCCGGCAGTGTTGTTGCCGTTGTGTTCGGCGCTGTTCTTCTGTTTCTACCAGTTGCTCACTCGCATCCTCAGCCAGTACGACACGCCGACCACCAGCAACTTCTTCGCCGGGCTGTGCAATACCTTGGTGATGAGCGCGCTGGTGCCGTTCTTCTGGCAGATCCCTACGCTGTGGCATGGGGTGATGATGCTGGCGCTGGGCACATGCGGGATGACCGCGCACTTGATGCTGACCCAGGCGTTCCGCTTTGCGGCGCCGGCCTTGCTGGCGCCGTTCGGCTATTGCCAGATCGTGTTTGCGGGGTTGTTGGGTTGGCTGGTGTTCAGCCATACCCCCGACATGACCACGGTGGTCGGTATCGGGGTGATCTGCATGAGCGGGTTGGCCGCTGCCTGGCAGCAGCGGCGTCGATAGCTCAGGGGATGGCTCAGACGTCTACGGTCGGAATCTTGCGCGGCGCCATGAAGTACATCCAGGTCAGCGCAATGAAATACATCGCCGGGATCAGGGTGAACAACACGGTGTAGTTGTTGTTGGTCACGGTGAGGATGTGGCCGACGATCTGGGTCATGAACATGCCGCCGATGGCCGCGCACATGCCGCCGAAGCCAAACACGGTGCTCATCATGTGCTTGGGCGTGTAGTCCATCACCAGGCTCCAGATGTTGGCAGTCCAGGCCTGGTGCGCGCCGATGGCCAGGGAGATGGCAAACACCGCGACCCACAGTTGGCTGGAACCGGCCGCCATGATCACGCCGACGATGCAGCAGGCAAACAGCAGCATCGACAGCAGCCGCGCCTTGATCGAGTTCATCCCGCGACCGATCAGGAACGACGACAGGATGCCACCGCCCACGCTGCCGAAGTCGGCGGTCAGGTAGATGATGATCAGCGGGATGCCCATCTGGGTCACGTTGATGCCCAGGTTGTATTGCTGGTTCAAAAACGGCGGCAGCCAATACAGGTAGAACCAGAACACCGGCGCGGTCAGCGCGTAGGCAATCGCAAAAGCCCAGGTGCCACGCATGCGCAGGATGCGGCTGAACGGTACGCCCGGCTGTTCCGGCTCGACTTCCCGTTGCACGTAGTCCAGTTCCGATTGTTTAACGCTCGGATGATCTTCCGGGTTGTAGTACTTCAACCCCCAGAACACCAACCAGATCGCGCCCAGCGAGGCCATGCACAGGAACGCGGCTTGCCAGCCCCACACATGCAGGATCAACGGCAGCAGCATCGGCGTCATCATCGCGCCGACGTTGGTACCGGCGTTGAAGATCCCGGTAGCCACCGCGCGCTCCCCGGCGGGGAACCACAGGCGAGTGGTCTTGACGCAGGCCGGGTAGTTGGCGGCCTCGGTCAGCCCGAGGATGAAACGACACACCATAAAGCCGACGGCCGAAGTGGCCAGGCCGTGGGCGCCGGTCGCCAGGCTCCACAGCAGCACCGCGCAGAAGAACACGCGTTTCACGCCGACCTTGTCGATCAAGCGGCCTTGCAGCACAAAGCCAATCGCGTAGCCCACCTGGAACCAGAAGTTGATGTTGGCGTAGTCCATCGCCGTCCAGCTCATCTCTTTGGCCAGGATCGGTTGCATCACGCCCAAGGCGGCGCGGTCGATGTAGTTGAGGGTGGTGGCGAAGAACACCAGGGCCAACATGCCCCAGCGAGTTTTACCGACGGCCATGGCGCCGCGGATCTTGTCGCCGATGCCGGCGTGCGGGGTGCCGGGGCGCGAGGCCAGGGCGGAATTTTGCGAAGGCATGTGGTTGTACCCGTTTTTTGAAATTTTTATGGTGTGTTCTGGGTCTTTTCTAAACGTTGGTTGCGGGATCGATGGTGCGCAGTGGCTAAAAAATCGTCAATTCGCCAAAGAGGCTTAGTGTTCGATAATCGCACCAAAAACTAACCGGTTCGTACATTTTAATTGCTGCGTGTAGGCTGGGGGCGAATAATTTGCCACAAACAACAATTGCCGGGAGTCGTCCATGCAACGTTCCATTGCCACCGTTTCATTGAGCGGCACCCTGCCGGAAAAACTTGAAGCCATTGCCGCTGCCGGGTTCGACGGGGTCGAGATCTTCGAGAACGACCTGTTGTATTACGACGGCAGCCCCCGTGAAGTTAGGCAGATGTGCGCCGACCTTGGCATTGCCATCACCTTGTTCCAGCCGTTTCGCGACTTTGAAGGCTGCCGCCGCGACCGCCTGGCGCGCAACCTGGAGCGGGCCGAACGCAAGTTTGACCTGATGCAGGAGCTGGGCACCGACCTGGTGCTGGTGTGCAGCAATGCCTCGGCCGATTGCGTCGGTGATGAACGTATCCTGCTCGATGACTTGAGCCTGCTGGCCGAACACGCGGGCCGCCGTGGTTTGCGCATCGGCTATGAAGCGTTGGCCTGGGGCAAGCATGTGAACACCTGGCAACAGGTGTGGAACCTGGTGCGCCAGGTCGATCACCCAAGCCTGGGCGTGTTGCTCGACAGCTTCCACACCCTATCGCTCAAGGGCGACCCGAGTGCCATCGCCCAGATCCCCGGTGACAAGATCTTTTTTGTACAGATGGCCGACGCGCCGATCCTGGCCATGGATGTGCTGGAGTGGAGCCGGCATTTCCGCTGCTTCCCCGGCCAGGGCGAGTTTGATCTGGCAGGCTTTCTGGCGCCGATCATCAAAAGTGGCTACACCGGGCCACTGTCCCTGGAAATTTTCAACGATGGTTTCCGCGCCGCGCCGACCCGGGCCAATGCCGCCGATGGCCTGCGCTCGCTGCTGTACCTGGAAGAAAAAACCCGTCAGCGCCTGGCCGAAGAAACGCCCGCCACACCGGTGGAGATCCTCTTCGAAACCCCGGCGGCCAGTGAGTACGACGGCATCGAGTTTCTCGAGTTTGCCGTGGATGAAAACCTCGGCGCCAAGCTGACGAACTGGCTGGAACGCCTGGGCTTCGTCAAGGCCGGGCAGCACCGCTCCAAGAGCGTGAGCCTGCTGCGTCAGGGCGATATCAACCTGATCCTCAACTGCGAGCCTTATTCCTTCGCCCATAACTTTTTCGAAGCCCATGGGCCGTCGTTGTGCGCCACGGCGATCCGGGTCAAGGACAGCGCCAAGGCCCTGGAACGGGCGGTGGCCTACAAGGGCCAACCCTATCGCGGCCTGGTCGGGCCCAATGAGCTGGAGCTGGCGGCCGTGCGCGCGCCGGACGGCAGCCTGATCTACCTGGTGGACCAAAGCGAGGGCGGGCTGTACGACACCGACTTCAACCTGCAAACCGCCTCGACCGACGGCGGCGGCTTGCTGCGTATCGATCATATGGCGATGGCCCTGCCGGCCGACAGCCTCGACAGTTGGGTGCTGTTCTACAAGAGCCTGCTGGACTTTGAAGCCGATGACGAAGTGGTGCTGCCCGACCCGTACGGGCTGGTGAAAAGCCGCGCACTGCGCAGCCGGTGCAGCTCGATCCGCTTGCCGCTGAATATTTCCGAGAACCGCAACACCGCGATTTCCCACGCGCTGTCGAGCTATCGCGGCTCGGGCGTGCACCATATTGCCTTCGACTGTGCGGATATTTTCGCCGAAGTGCGCCGGGCGAAAGAGGCGGGCGTGCCGCTGTTGGACATCCCGCTCAACTACTACGACGACTTGGCCGCACGCTTCGATTTTGACGATGAGTTCCTCAGCGAGCTGGCGTACTACAACGTGTTGTACGACCGTGACGCCCAGGGCGGTGAGCTGTTTCACGTGTACACCGAACCCTTCGAGGGGCGGTTCTTCTTCGAGATCATCCAGCGCAAGAACGGCTACGCCGGCTACGGCGCGGCCAACGTGGCGGTGCGCCTGGCAGCGATGGCCAAGTCCCGCAGCGGTGCGGTGCGCCAGGCACGTTTATAAGGGGCGCTCGGGTGCTTCCTTCGGGGAGCACCGGGGCCCATAATCGCGGCCTGCACAATAAAAATGGCCGTGAGCGCACCATGACCTCAAGTCCCGAACTCCCCGTGGTGCCAGACGCACCGCGCAAGAGTCGTAAGAACAATCCGGAAAAGACCCGCGAAAACATCCTCCAGGAAGCCATTGTGGAGTTCGTGCAGCAGGGCCTGTCCGGCGCGCGTGTGGATGCCATCGCCGAGCGCATCCACACCTCCAAACGCATGATCTATTACTACTTCGGCAGTAAGGAGCAGCTCTACGTCGAGGTATTGGAGAAGCTCTACGGTGATATCCGCAACACCGAAACCCGTATGAACCTTACCGAGCTGGAGCCGCGTGAGGCGATTCGGCGGCTGGTGGAATTCACCTTTGATCACCACGATCAGAACGTGGATTTCGTGCGCATCGTCAGCATCGAAAATATCCACAATGCCGAGTACGTCAAACGCACCGACACGATCAAGGCGATGAACAGTAAGATCCTTGAGGGGCTGGGCGCGACCCTGCGCCGGGGCGCCGAAATGGGCGTATTCCGTGAAGGCCTGGAGCCGTTGGACGTGCACCTGCTGATCAACTCATTCAGCTTTTACCGGGTGTCCAACCGCCATACGTTCAGTGAGATTTTTCAGATCGAACTGTCGGACGACGTGGTTAAGCAGCGGCATCGCGAGATGATCTGTGAGTCGGTGTTGCGGTATCTGCAGGCTTGAGTGACCCGATTGGAATGCATTCCAATGTGGGAGGGCAAATGGGCTCAGCATCCACGGGAAGTTGTGTAGGCCCCTACACAACTCTCAAAAGCTGACACATAACTCTGTGGTGAGCGGGCTTGCCCCGCGCTGGGCTGCGAAGCGGCCCCCAAACGTTCACCTCGATTGGTTCTGGCACTCAGCGGTGACCTTGTTGGGGCTGCTGCGCAGCCCAGCGCGGGGCAAGCCCGCTCACCACAACAGCCCATTTGCCATCGATTCAGCATCCACGGGAAGTTGTGTAGGCCTCCAAGCCCCGATGAGCATCGGTATCTACACAACTCTGTAGTGAGCGGGCTTGCCCCGCGCTGGGCTGCGAAGCGGCCCCCAAACGTTCACCTCGATTGATTCTGGTACTCAGCGGTGACCTTGTTGGGGCTGCTGCGCAGCCCAGCGCGGGGCAAGCCCGCTCACCACAACAGCTCATTTGCCATCGATTCAGCATCCACAGGAAGTTGTGTAGGCCCCCATGCCCCGATGAGCATCGGTGTCTACACAACTCTCAAAAGCTCATACATAACTCTGTAGTGAGCGGGCTTGCCCCGCGCTGGGCTGCGCAGCGGCCCCAAAACGCTCACCTCGATTGATTCTGGCACTCAGCGGTGACCTTGTTGGGGCTGCTGCGCAGCCCAGCGCGGGGCAAGCCCGCTCACCACAACAGCCCATTTGCCATCGACTCAGCATCCACAGGAAGTTGTGTAGGCCGCCATGCCCCGATGAGCATCGGTGTCTACACAACTTTCAAAAACTCATACATAACTCTGTGGTGAGCCTTTGAGAGTTGTATGGATACCAATGGTCATCGGGGGCAAGCCCGCTCCCACATTCAGGTGTTCATGGCCTTGAAGTGCGCGAGCATTCGCTGCGCATCCGCCACCTCGCCACTGAACAGCTCAAACGCCTTTACCGCCTGGAACACCGCCATGTTGCCGCCATCCAACGTGCGGCAACCCAAGGCGCGGGCATCGCGCAGCAGTTCGGTTTGCAGCGGGAAGTACACGATTTCTGCCACCCAGAGTTCGGCTCTCAGCAGCGCCGCAGGTACGGGAGTGCCGGGCAGTTTGGCCATGCCCATCGGCGTGGTGTTGACCAGGCCATCGGCCTCGGCCATCGCGTTTTCTAAATCATGGCCTACTTGCGCACGGCCATTGCCGAAACGCTGGGCAAGGTTATCCACCAGGTCGCGGGCGCGGCTGACGTCCACGTCGAAAATACTCAAGTGCTCCACACCTTCGGCCAATAGCGCATGCGCTACCGCCGCGCCCGCGCCACCCGCGCCCATCTGCACCACGCGTTGGCGCGGTACATCGTTGAGGTTGCGGCGAAAGCCCTCGGCAAACCCCAGGCAGTCGGTGTTGTGGCCGATACGCTTGCCGTCCTTGAACACCACGGTGTTGACCGCTCCGATGCCACGGGCCTCGTCGGATAAATCATCGAGCAGCGGCAGGATCGCCTGCTTGCACGGGTAGGTAATGTTCAGCCCGGTGAAGTGCATCAACTCGGCAGCGTCCAGCAGGTCGGGCAGGGCGTTGATGTCCAGGTGCAGGGGTTCAAGGTCAATCAGGCGATACAGGTAACGCAAGCCTTGGGCGTCGCCTTCCTGTTCGTGCAGGGCTGGGGTGCGGGAAGCCTGGATGCCGGCGCCGATCAGGCCGGCGAGGATGCGCGGTTTCATTGAGCCGATCCCTTCAGCAATTGGCTGAAGTGTTCCAGCGCCAAGTGGTAGCCGTGGCTGCCAAACCCGGCGAGCACCGCTTTGGCGATGGGCGATACAAACGAGTGATGACGAAACGCTTCACGGGCATGCACGTTGGACAAATGCACTTCGATCACCGGCACTTCACTGGCCACCAGCGCGTCGCGAATCGCCACCGAGGTGTGGGTCCAGGCCGCCGGGTTGATCACGATGCCGGCGCAACGGCCACGGGCGGCGTGGATCCAGTCCAGCAGTTCGCCTTCGTGGTTGGTCTGGCGGAATTCGATTTTCAGCCCGAGCTTGTCGGCACTGCGCCCGCACAGGGCGGCGACGTCGGCCAGGGTTTCATGGCCGTAGGTGGCGGGCTCGCGGGTGCCGAGCAGGTTGAGGTTGGGGCCGTTGAGCACCAGCACGATAGGCGGCATTGGGGTCTCTCCACAGTTCTTGTTCGTTGTGTGGATAAAATGTACTGGTTGGTTAATTTGGTCAATTGATGGCGGCGGATGTGTTCGATTACCGAACTCTTAATCAGACACGTCCCACGACCGAATCAGATTAGATATCAATTGAAAATCATTCTCGACAACGCTTAAGATGCCTGCCTGTTTCCTATTCATTCCAGGGAGTCGGTTTGTCGGACGTGGATCTCAAGGGCCTGTTTCTCAAGCACGCCGATACCCTGCGCGGGTATCTGGCCCGCAAGGTACGGGACCCGCAGTTGGCGGCTGACCTGGTGCAGGAGAGCTTCCTGCGCCTGGCGGAAAAACCGCCCGGCGAGCGCATCGACAATTCCCAGGGCTATCTCTATCGAACGGCGAGCAATCTGCTGATCGACCATATTCGCCAGGAAGCACGGCGCAAGACTGATTCCGTGCCCCATGAGGCGCTGGCCGAGATTGAAGATGACGTGGCCGGCTTGGAGGCGCAGGCAATGGCGCAGCAACAGCGGCAGGCATTGAAGCAGGCATTGGCGCAGTTGCCGGAACGAACCCAGCAGATCTTCCGTCTGAACCGCATAGAGGGCATGACCCACGCCCAGGTTGCCCGGCACCTGGACATATCCGACAGCTCCGTGCAAAAGCACCTGGCCAAGGCGTTGGCGTATGTGATGCAGCGCTTGCAGGACGAGGAGGTGGCGCCATCCGACGAATGAGTTACGGAAAATTGCCACGTCAGACGTCACAGCGTTATATAACGAAAAATTCGAGATTCACACGTGAATAGCCAGGGTCCGCAACAGCACAGCATTACCGAGGCGGCCGCCGATTGGGCGGTGCGCCTGCACGCCGGTGCCCTGACCGACCAGGAGCAGGCCGAGCTGCGCCAATGGATCGCCTGCGACAGCCGTCATGAAGCGGCGCTGCGCTTTGCCGAGCAGACCTGGGCGGCGTTGGGCGAGGCGCATAAGGACGAGCCGGTGCACCGCCAGCGTCCGTCGGCGGCGCCGCTGCCGGTGCGCCGAACCCCGCGACGCCGGCCGTGGCAACGTGCGGCGGCGGTGGCGCTGGTCGTGGTGGTCGCGGGCGTGGGCTGGGTGCGCGGGCCGCACGCTTGGCTGCATATGCAGGCCGATTACGTCACGCAAAAGGGCGAAGTGCGCACCGTGCACCTGGCCGATGGCAGCACGGTGGAGCTGGACTCCGCCAGCGCCATCCGCCTGGACTACGACGGCGTGCAGCGGCGCATCAGCCTGATCCAGGGCTCGGCAATTTTTGACGTGGCGCCGATGGTGGGTGCAGAAACCCGGCCATTCGTGGTGCAGAGCGCCGGCGGCCAGACGCGGGCGCTGGGCACGCGGTTCGTGGTGCAGCGTGAGGACGACCGCCAGGGCTGGGTCGGCGTGTTGCAGCACAGTGTCGAAGTGTCCCTGCACGCCACGCCGCAAAAAGGCCCGAGCGACCGCGTGCTCAAGGAGGGCCAGGCCGCGCGCTACAGTTCCGAGCGGGGCATCGTGCCCCTGAATCAATTCGACCTGGACCGTGCCACCAGTTGGCGGCGCGGCGTGTTGATCTTTGATCGCCAGCCCCTGGCCAAAGTCGTTGAACAACTCAACCGCTACCGTCCTGGCCAAGTGGTGTTGACCCATGCCGACCTGGGCGAGCGGGAAGTCAGCGGCGTGTTCCGTCTCGACATGCTCGACACGGCACTCAGCACCCTGACCCAGGAACTCCAGGTGCAACGCCTGGACCTGGCAGGCCTGAGCCTGATCTATTGATCACCCGGTGGGAGGCCCGCTCCCACCTGCTTAAAACCCCCTGCACAAAAAACTTTTAAAAAAGTCTTACTGACTTCCTGCGCCTCGTACGTCTTGCTAGGTGAGAAGCATTCGCATAAACAAAAATACGATCAGCGCAGGGAAAACCAGAAATGTCAGCACTCACCAAGGGGCGTATCACCGGTAGCCGGTTAGCCCTGGCCATCCACTTGGGCCTGTTCGCCGCTGTGGCACCCGTATACGCGGCGCAGCCTCAAGCGGGTGCGGCCCAGCCCGCCGTGCTGACGTTCGATATCCCTGCGCAATCCTTGGGCAGTGCTGTCTTGGCCTTCGCCGACCAGGCCGGTTTGCAGGTGCTGTTCGACAGCCAGCGCCTGCAAGGCCTGAGCAGCACTGCGCTCAAAGGCAGTTTCAGCGTGCAGGAAGGCCTGGGCCGTTTGCTCGGCGCCGCGCCGGTGGAATATCGCTTTACCAGTGAACGCCAGGTGACCCTCAGCCGCGTCAGCGATGATCACGACGGCGCCATGACCGTAGGCACCACCACCATCACCGGCAACACCAACGGCCAGGCCAGTGATTGGGTGTACCAGACCCCAAAGTCCGTGGCCGTGATCAGCCGTGACATGATCGATAAACGCCCGCCCCGTCACGCCGCCGACATGCTTGAAGAAACCGCCGGCGTCTACACCGCCGTCAACCAGCGCGACCCAGGCTTGTCGGTGAACATTCGCGGGGTGCAGGACTACGGCCGCGTGAACATGAACATCGACGGCATGCGCCAGAACTTCAACGTCAACGGCCACCAGCAGCGCAACGGCACCATGCTGATCGACCCGGAGTTCATCTCCAGCATCGAGATCGACAAAGGCAGCCAGTCGGGGCAGGGCGGCGCCGCGGTGTTGGGCGGGATTGCCTCGTTCAAGACCCTGGACGCCAGTGAGTTCTTGAAGGACGGCAAGGAGTACGGCGGCCGCCTGCGTGCCGGCAGCGGTATCGGCGAGATGGGCAATGGCACCGACTTCAATGGCAGCGGCGTGTTCGCCTTTGGTGATGAGCGCGGCGATGTGTTGCTGGGCTACAGCGAGCGCCATTTTGGCAACTACCGTGGCGGCAAGCACAACGACCAGAACCTGGGCACCAACATCCGGGCCCGCAAGTACGCCCCGGTCGCCTTCGATGACTGGTTGAACAGCGAAGTCGGCGACACCGGCAGCGTGACCCGCTCGCAGATCGTCAAGTTCGGCCTGAACCTGCCCAACGATCAACGCGTGCAACTGAGCTACCTGGAAAGCGACACCGACAGTAACGATTCCTGGGGCTACATCACCGATGACCTTCAGAGCACCTATTACGTACGTACCAGCAAGAACAATCTCAACGCCAAAAACGTCGCGCTGGACTACAGCTACAGCCCGGATAACCCGCTGATCGATTTCAAGGCCAAGCTCTATTACGTCACCACCCAGCTGGATCGCAAGAATGCCCCCAATATTGCGTCCCTCAGTTCGGGGAATGCTTTCGCGGCCTACACCGACCATTTCCAGACCGACACCTGGGGTTTGCAGGGTGAAAACACGGCGCGCTTCGACCTTGGCCGCGTGGGGCATTTGAGCTGGAACTATGGCCTGGAGATGTACCAGGACACCTTCAAACCCAGCACCAACAAGGTCGAGTCGACCAACACCACCACCAGCGGCTCGTTGCCTTACGCCGCCAGTGCCGACCCGGAGGGCAAGCGCACCATCGCCAGCCTGTTCAACAGCCTGCAATACGAATATGACGACTGGCTGACGGTGGATGCCGGCCTGCGTTACGACCGTTATCGGCTCGAAGGTGTCACGGGGATGACGCTCTGGACGCGTGGCCAGGTTTACTCAAGCACAGTGGGCTCCAAGCGCGTCGAACAGATTTACGATATTGATCGTCAAGAGGGGCAGTTCTCGCCCACGTTTGGGATCGGCATCAAGCCCGGGCTCGACTGGCTGCAACTGTACACCCGCTGGGGCAAAGGCTGGCGTCCGCCGGCCGTCACCGAAACGTTCATGAGCGGTCGCCCCCACGGCGGTGGTTCGAACGAGCGGGTGTTTCCCAACCCTTACCTCAAACCTGAGGAGTCCCGCGATTGGGAAGTGGGGATGAATGTGTTCAAGGAATCGTTGTTCTTCAATGACGACCGCCTGGGCATCAAGGTCGCGTACTTCGATACCAAGATTAAAAACTTCAGCTTCCTCAACACCAGCGTGAGTTTGCCGGAGACCACCGTCGGCGGCTTCAACGGGATCATGGCGTACACCAACAACCTCAATGACACCCGCTTCCGTGGCCTGGAGTACCAACTCAACTACGACATGGGCCGGGCGTATACCAACCTCAGCTACACCCACATGATCGGCAGCAATGAGTTTTGCTCGAAGAATTACTACATGGGCGGCGCCAAGATGGCGGGCACCGTCACTCGAGGCGTCGAGCAGTTCACCCGGCCAAACGGGACCATTGGCTTCCGTCCTGTGACCACCTACCCCGTGCTCGATGATGACGTGGCCAACAACCTGGAAAGCTGCGGCAAGATCATGGGCAATGCCACCTACACCCCGGCCGATCGCGGTTCGTTGACGGTGGGCGCGCGCTTTTTGGACAAACGCCTGGATACCGGTGTGCGGGTTCGCTACAGCTCCGGCAATGGCGAAAACCTGAACAGCCAGGGTTACGACCTGATCGACCAGGCCATGTGGCCCAAGTACACGGTGTATGACCTCTACGCCAGTTACTGGATGACCGACCAACTGAACATCGCACTGGCGTTGGAAAACGCCACCGACGAGGCGTATTTCGTCGCGATGGGCGACGCCAACAACCTCAGCCTGGCGCGCGGGCGGACGCTGAGCGGGATGCTCGAATATAAATTCTGATACCGATGCCTGAGCACGGGATCAACCACGGTTTTGCCCAGGGTTGGGCAAAAAGTGCGCACCTGCGTACTGATCAATAGCGCTGTATATAACGAGGTTTAGTGATGACTATTTCTGTTAGCTACGAGTCGTACTTGGGCACTACTTCGCTGTCGAACTACTTGTCGGACTGGGCGCTTGGTTTTGCCACCGCAGGCCACGGCACCGGTGGTAACAACGGTGGCTTCAGCAACGGCACCTTCAGCGGTGACCAATATTCGGCTCACGGCGGCAACAACTCCGACTACGCGTTTATTGCCGATAGCGACACCAGCAACGGCTTGCACTACGTGTTCAACCCAACGCTGCCGTCTACCAGCAACCTGAACCACTACCTGTGGGGCGAACTGGACAACGTTGAGCTGGGCACCGGCCTGACCGGCGGCAGTGGCAGCGATTTCGATCTGAGCGCCTACAAAGTGGCCTTCAACGGCCTCGACCTGTTCGCTGCGGAAGGTGCCGGCCGCACTGGCAACGAAGTGCAAAGCGTGATCTACGGCCTTATCCAGGGCAACACCACGGCGTTGGAGTCGGTGCTCAACGAACTGCTGGGCGCTATCGACTCCAGCCTCTCCACCGCCAGCACCTTTGACGAAATCTCCGCTGGCCTCGCGGCCCATGCGGCGTCCACTGCTACCACCGACGTTGCGCTGGTGGGCGTGCAAGACGTGGCGCAGGACTGGGCGCTCGCCGCCTAAAACCGTCGCTGCATGAAAAAAGCGAATGGAAGATCGCTCTCCCATTCGCCGCATCACACACCGCCGTCGCCCAAGCCTTCTAACTCTGCGGCGATGGCGGTGCCGAATTCTGCGCAGCGTCGTATCGCCTGTCAACGCGGCGACGCTGCACGCTCAACCCCACGAGAACCTCCAGATGCGCCACGCCGGCAACGAAACCCTGGCCGCCCTTACGGCCTATAAAAGTGGCTTCTTCAACATCGGCCTGTTCTCGGCGGTGATCAACCTGCTGATGCTGGCCCCGGCGCTGTACATGTTGCAGGTGTATGACCGGGTGCTGGCCTCGGGCAATCAGATGACCCTGTTGATGCTGACGCTGATGATCCTCGGCCTGTTCGGCCTGATGGGTGCCTTGGAGTGGGTGCGCAGCCAGGTGGTGATCCGCCTCGGCACGCAGATGGACATGCGCTTGAACCAGCGCGTATACGACGCCGCGTTCGAAGCGCAACTCAAGGGTGGCACCCAGGCGGCGGGGCAGGCGCTGAATGACCTGACCACGCTGCGCCAGTTCGCCACCGGCCAGGCGTTGTTCGCGTTCTTCGATGCGCCGTGGTTTCCGGTGTACCTGTTGGTGATCTTCCTGTTCCACCCCTGGCTGGGGATGCTGGCCTTGGGCGGCGCGCTGATATTGATCGCCTTGGCGTGGATCAACCACCGTGTGAGCCAGGCGCCGATGGCCCAGGCCAGCCAACTGTCCATCAGCGCCAGTCAGCAGGCCACCGCCAACCTGCGCAATGCCGACACCATCGAAGCGATGGGCATGCTTGCCACCTTGCGCGGGCGTTGGTTCGCGCAGCACCAGGCGTTTCTGGCACAGCAGAACCTGGCCAGTGAAAAGACCGCTGCCGTCAGTGCCTGGTCCAAGGGCGTGCGGCTGGCGCTGCAATCGCTGGTGCTGGGCCTGGGCGCG
The DNA here is from genome assembly GCF_009866765.1 of Pseudomonas sp. S35. NCBI lineage: Bacteria > Pseudomonadati > Pseudomonadota > Gammaproteobacteria > Pseudomonadales > Pseudomonadaceae > Pseudomonas > Pseudomonas sp. S35. The sequence goes on along the minus strand of NZ_CP019431.1, from coordinate 5,743,101 downwards.
TTGCTGGCGGTGCAGGGAGACATCACGCCGGGGATGATGATTGCCGGTTCGATCCTGATGGGCCGGGTGCTCACGCCCATCGACCAATTGATCGGCGTGTGGAAGCAATGGGGCTCGGCACGCCTGGCCTTTGATCGGCTATCGAAAATGTTGGCGGACAACCCGGCGCGGCCGGCGCGCATGAACCTGCCGGTGCCCAAGGGCCAGTTGAGTGTCGAGCAGGTCAGCGCCTGCGCCCCCGGCAGCCGTCGGCCGGCGCTGGCTAACCTGGGGTTCAACCTGCCGGCGGGTGAGGTGCTGGGGGTGATCGGGCCGTCGGGCTGCGGCAAGTCCACCCTGGCCCGCGTGTTGGTGGGTGCCTGGGCACCGCTGGCCGGCAAGGTGCGCCTGGACGGTGGCGACCTGACCCAGTGGGACAAGCAGCAACTCGGCCCGCACATCGGCTACCTGCCCCAGGACATCCAACTGTTTGCCGGCAGCATCGCCGACAACATCGCGCGGTTTACCGCGTTGGATACCGACAAAGTCCTCGCCGCCGCGCAAATGGCCGGCGTGCATGAACTCATCCTGCAACTGCCCCAAGGCTATGACACACAGTTGGGGGAGGGCGGCGCGGGCTTGTCCGGTGGCCAGAAACAACGGGTGGCCCTGGCCCGCGCGCTGTATGGCCTGCCCGCGTTGATCGTGCTGGATGAACCCAACGCCAACCTCGACGAAGTGGGCGAGCAGGCGCTGCTCCAGGCCATCGCCCAGCTCAAGCAGCAGCGTCGTACGGTGATCTTGATCACTCACAAAGCCAATGTGCTGAGCCTCACCGACCAATTGCTGATCCTCAAGGACGGCCAGTTGCAGGCCTTCGGCCCCACGGCGCGGGTGCTGGAAGCGCGGCAGAAACCGGCCGCCAGCAAACCGGTGTCGACCATGAGCATGAGTTACCGCCTCGGTGAAGGAAAACAGGCATGAGCATGAGTAAACCAGTGCTGGTCAGCGACGCACCCAATAACGTGCTGGCGCTGGATGACAAAAAATATTCGCGCCTGGGTTGGTTGCTGGTGCTCGGCGGATTTGTCGGGTTTGTCGGCTGGGCCGCGTTGGCGCCGCTGGACAAGGGGGTGGCGGTGTCAGGCAAGGTGATGGTTTCGGGCCATCGCAAAACCGTGCAGCACCCCACCGGCGGCATCGTCGAGCGTATCGAGGTGCGCGACGGTGAGGTGGTCAACGCCGGCCAAGTGTTGCTGCGTTTGAAGGAAACCCCGTTGCGCGGGCAGATGCAGTCGCTGCGCAGCCAGTACCTGGCGTCCCTGGCCAGCGAAGCGCGCTTGAGTGCGGAAAGCGAAGGCTTGCCTGCGATCAGCTTCGGCCCTGAACTGCTCAACGAGCCCGACGCGGCCAACACCCTGAACCTGCAACGGCAACTGTTCAACAGCCGCGCCCAGTCGCTGGCCACCGAGCAACAAGGCTTGCGTGAAACCATCGCCGGCGCCGAGGCGCAGTTGCGTGGCACACGCGATTCCCAAGCGAGCAAAGTGCAGCAGCGGGCGGCGCTCAATGAGCAATTGCAGGGGTTGCGTGAACTGGCGCGTGACGGCTACATCCCGCGCAATCGCCTGCTCGACAGCGAGCGCCTTTACTCGCAGGTCGACGGCACCATCGCCGAAGACTACGGCCGCATTGGCCAGTTGCAACGCCAGGTGCTGGAGTTGCGCCTGCGCATCCGCCAGCTCGGCGAAGACTTCCAGAAAGACCTGCGCGGCCAGTTGGCCGAAACCCGCACCCGCAGCGACGACCTGCGCAATCGCCTGGCTTCGGCCGAGTTCGAACTGGCCAACAGCCTGGTCCGCGCACCCGCGTCCGGCGTCGTGGTGGGGTTGGATGTGTACACCGAAGGTGGCGTGATCAAGCCCGGCCAGGCGCTGATGGACATCGTGCCCCAGGGCGAGCCACTGCTGGTGGAAGCGCGAGTGCCGGTGCAGATGGTCGACAAGGTGCACCCAGGCTTGCCGGTGGAGCTGTTGTTCTCGGCCTTCAACCAAGCCACCACGCCACGGGTGGCGGGCGAAGTGACCTTGGTGTCGGCCGACCGCCAGGTCGATGAACGCACCGACGAGCCTTATTACACGTTGCGTGCCCAGGTCAGCGCGGCGGGCATGCAACAACTCGACGGTGTACAGATCCGCCCTGGCATGCCGGTGGAAACCTTCGTCAAGACGGGGGAGCGCTCGATGCTCAACTACCTGTTCAAACCTTTGCTGGACCGCACCCATATGGCCCTGGTGGAAGAATGAAGGCGCTGCTGTTTACCCTGTGCTTGAGCTGTACACCGGCGGTGCAGGCGCTGGGTTTGTTGGACGCTTACGATCTGGCGTTGCGCAATGACCCGACCTTCCAGGCGGCGATCCAGGCGCGTGAGGCCGGTGACGAGAACCGCGTGATCGGCCGGGCGGCGTTGCTGCCGAACCTGTCGTGGAGCTACAACAATTCGCGCAACGCGTCCGAAGTGACGGCAGGTGATGTCACCAGCGACCGTGACTACCGCAGCTACGCCTCGACCTTGACCTTGCAGCAACCGCTGCTGGATTACGAAGCCTACGCACGCTTTCGCCAGGGCACGGCCCAGGCGCTGATGGCCGATGAGCGCTTTCGCGGCAAAAGCCAGGAACTGGCGGTGCGTGTACTCAGTGCCTACAGCCAGGCGTTACTGGCCCAGGAACGCATTGAGTTGAGCCGTGCGCAGAAGCGTGCATTTGCCGAACGCCTGCAACTCAATGATCGCCTGCTTAAAGGGGGGGAGGGCACGCGCACCGATGTGCTGGAAACCCAAGCGCGCCTGAGCCTGGCCCAGGCCGAAGAAATCGAATCCCTGGATGCCCAGGACAGCGCCCTGCGAGAGTTGGAAGCCATCGTCGGCCAACCGCTGCAGATCGAAGAGCTGGCGCCGCTGAGCCGTCAATTCGACATCCCGCCCCTGGAGCCGAACCGTTTCGAGACCTGGCGGGAAATGGCCCTGGCCAACAACCCCGAGCTCAAGTCCCAACACCACGCGCTGGATGTGGCGTCCTACGAAGTGGAGCGCAAGCGCGCGGGGCACCTGCCCAAGGTCAGCCTGTACGCCAGCAGCCGCCAGACCAGCTCCGATTCGGAAAGCAGTTACAACCAGAAGTACGACACCAACAGCGTCGGCATCCAGGTCAGCTTGCCGCTGTTCGCCGGCGGCTCGGTGTCGGCGTCTACCCGTCAGGCGGGCAATCAGTTGAGCCAGGCCCAGTACGAACTGGACGCGCAAACCTCGGCCACGCTGGTGGAGCTGCGCAAGCAATTTAACCTCAACACCAGCGGCGCGGCGAAAGTGCGTGCTTATGAAATGGCCGTCAGCTCCGCCACGGCGCTGGTCACCGCGACGAAAAAAAGCGTCAGCGGCGGCGAGCGCGTCAACCTCGACGTGCTCGACGCCGAACAACAACTGTTCACCGCCCGCCGCGACCTGGCGAATGCGCGGCACGCGTATTTGCTGGCCAGGATTCAGCTGAAGTATTACGCGGGGTTGCTCAGCGAGCAGGACTTGCGGGCGTTGGCGGGGTATTTCCAGCCGTCGGCCTGACAAAGCTATTTGCCAATACACCAACCCAATGTGGGAGGGGGCTTGCCCCCGATAGCAGTGCGTCAATCAGCAAACCTTCAACTGACCGACCGCCATCGGGAGCAAGCCCCCTCCCACATGTTGAACTGCTACCAGCCTTGGAATTACCGACGAGTCAGCAACACCCCGGATTCCATGTGGTGCGTCCATGGGAACTGGTCAAACATCGCACACTGGGTAATCCGGTGCGTGTCATGCAGTTGCGCAATGTTCGCCGCCAGCGTCTGCGGGTTGCAGGAGATGTACAGGATGTTGTCGAAGCGCCGGGTCAGTTCGCAGGTGTCCGGGTCCATGCCGGCGCGGGGCGGGTCGACGAAGACGCTGCCGAATTCGTAGCTTTTCAGGTCGATGCCGTGCAGGCGACGGAATGGACGCACTTCATTCAACGCTTCGGTGAGTTCTTCGGCGGAGAGGCGCACCAGGGTGACGTTATCCACCGCGTTTTCATCGAGGTTGCTCAGGGCCGCATTCACCGAGGTCTTGCTGATCTCGGTGGCCAGCACTTTGCGCACGCGAGTGGCCAGCGGCAGGGTGAAGTTGCCGTTGCCGCAATACAGTTCCAGCAGGTCATCCGGGCGATCGCCCAACGCGTCGTATGCCCAGTTGAGCATCTTCTGGTTCACCGTGCCGTTGGGCTGGGTGAAGGCGCCTTCGGGTTGGCGGTAGCTGAAGGTGCGCCCGCCGACGTCGAGTTTTTCCACCACGTAGTCGTGGCCGATCACATCGCGCTTGCCCTTGGAGCGGCCGATGATGCTCACGTTCAGGTCGGCAGCCAGCTGGTTCGCGGCGGCGTGCCAATGCTCGTCCAGCGGGCGGTGATAGCACAGCGTGATCATCGCATCGCCGGCCAGGGTGGTCAGGAACTCCACCTGGAACAGCTTGTGGCTCAGGGCGGCGCTGGCTTGCCAGGCGGCCTTGAGCTGCGGCATCAACTGGTTGATGCGCAGGCTGGCGATGGGGAACTCTTCGATCAGGATCGGCGTGCGCTTGTCGTCCTGAGCGAACATGGCGTAGTGGCGATCCCCGCCTTCGCGCCACAGGCGGAACTCCGCCCGCAGGCGGAAGTTCTGCAACGGCGAATCGAAGACCTGTGGCTCGGGCGCGTCGAACGGCGCCAGCAGGTCACGCAAGCGCGTGACCTTGTCTTGCAGTTGAACGGTGTAGCTTGCGGCGTCAAAAGTCATGCGTTGAACCAGCCCAGCTTGATCACGAACAGAATCGACAGGATCACCAGCGCCGGGTTCAGCTCACGGTAGCGGCCCGAAAGCAGCTTGATGGCGGTCCAGGCGATGAAACCGAAGGCGATGCCGTTGGCGATGGAGTAAGTGAAGGGCATCGCCAGGGCGGTGATCACCACCGGCGCTGCAACGGTAATGTCATCCCAGTCGATTTCCGCCAGGCCCGAGGTCATCAGCACGGCCACGAACAGCAGCGCCGGCGCGGTGGCGTAGGCAGGAACGCTGGCGGCCAGTGGCGAGAAGAACAAGGCCAGCAGGAACAGGATCGCCACCACGATGGCGGTCAAGCCTGTACGGCCACCCGCGCTCACGCCAGCAGCCGATTCGATGTAGCTGGTGGTGGTCGAGGTGCCCAGCAGCGAACCGGCCATGGCGGCGGTGCTGTCGGCGATCAGGGCGCGGCCCATTTTCGGCATGTGGCCGTCCTTGCCCATCAGGCCGGCGCGCTTGGCAACGCCGATCAGGGTGCCGGAGTTATCGAACAGGTCGACGAACAGGAAAGCGAAGATCACGCTGACCAGGCCGATATCCAGCGCGCCTTTGATATCCAGTTGCAGGAACGTCGGGGCCAGGGACGGTGGCATCGAGGTCACGCCAATGAACGGGGTGAAGCCCAGCACGATGGAGGCGATGGTCACCGCCAGGATGCCGATCAGCACCGCGCCGCGTACGGCCAGGGCTTCCAGCGCAACGATCAGCACGAAACCCAGGGTGGCGAGGATCGGCGCCGGTTGTTTCAGGTCGCCCAGGCCCACCATGGTGGCCGGGTTGCTCACCACGATACCGGCGTTGTGCAGCGCGATGAGCGCCAGGAACAGGCCGATACCGGCGGCAATCGCCGAGCGCAGGGGCAGGGGGATGGCGTTGATGATCCACTCACGGATGCGGAAGATCGACAGCAGGAAGAACAGCACCGCCGAAATAAAGACCGCACCCAGCGCCACTTGCCAGGTGTGGCCCATGTGCAGGACCACGGTGTAGGTGAAGAAGGCGTTGAGGCCCATGCCCGGCGCAAGCGCAATCGGGTAGTTGGCGATCAGGCCCATCACGGTCGAACCGATGGCGGCCGCCAGGCAGGTCGCGACGAACACCGCGCCCTTGTCCATGCCGGTTTCGCCGAGGATGCTCGGGTTCACGAACAGGATGTAGGCCATGGCCAGGAATGTCGTGATGCCCGCGAGAATCTCGGTGCGCACGTTGGTGTTGTGTGCCTTGAGTTGAAACAGCTTTTCCAGCATGCCTGCTCCCTGTGACGCTATCTTGCGTCGTTATTTGTTGACCTCTAAGTCAAAGCACAAACTGCGCCAAGCGCCTTTGGTTTCAGAGAGGATCGGAAAAAGCGGCGCATCATACCAGCAGCCGAGGCTGTATGGCGCGTGGCCTTGAGGCATACTGCGCCGACGTTCAATAGCGGGTCATCGACAGCATGAAAAAAGCCAACGCGTGGAGTCTAGCTCTGATCCCTTGTCTCGGCCTGTGGCTGGGCGCGGCACCGGCTTGGGGCGCGACTGCACCGGCCTTGAGCGAGGTGCGCGTGTTCAAGGTCGAGTCGGCCAAGTGCACCGAAACCATTGCGCAGCGCTCCAGCGCCACGCAAATGTGCACGCACCGTGGGCCGACCAAGGTGTCGGTGATGGAAGTGGGCTTGGGCAACAACCCGGTCGGCCTGTTCAACGGCGCGGTGCTCAACGGCCAGCGCACGCCGGTATGCCAGGTCGGCAACGTCAGTGAGGCGTGCAATGGGGCGGGCACCTTGATGGGCTACATCTATGTGTTCGACTTGAACGTGGACGCCCAGGGCTGGTTCGAATACAGCAACTCCTCGATCAATCCCCCGCGCAACACCCTGAAAACCCTGCTCAATATCCGCTGATCAATTTGCTTGAACGCTCAAAACCCCGGGAAGTCGTAACCCTGAGACGGCGACTTTCCTGAACGCCGCGGATGTACACCAACCCGTGAGGTGTTTATGAGCGCGACCCCCAATGGCGCGGCGGCCCAACCGTTCGTCGCCCACTCCATACGCTTGACCTTGAATGGTCAGGACCGCCAGCTGGACGTGTTGCCCTGGACCACCTTGCTGGACCTGCTGCGCGAACAACTCGACCTGGTCGGCAGCAAAAAAGGCTGCGACCACGGCCAATGTGGCGCCTGCACCGTATTGCGCGGTGGCAAACGCATCAACGCCTGCCTGACCCTGGCGGTGATGTGCGACGGCGCCGAGTTGACCACCATCGAAGGCCTGGCCAGCGGCGACCAACTGCACCCGATGCAGCAGGCGTTTATCAAGCACGACGCCTTCCAGTGCGGTTACTGCACCCCCGGCCAGATCTGCTCCGCCGTCGGCCTGGCCAATGAAGGCCGTGCCCACGACAGCGCACAAATCCAGGAGTTGATGAGCGGCAACCTGTGCCGCTGCGGCGCCTATACCAACATCCGCGATGCCATCAAGGACGGCCTGGGAGGTGAGCAATGAACCCCTTCCACTACAGCAAACCCGCCGACGTGCAGGAGGCCGTGCACCTGAGCAGCGGCGCCTCGCGGTTTATCGCCGGCGGCACCAACCTGCTGGACCTGATGAAAGAAAACATCAGCCGTCCCGAGCACCTGATCGATATCACCGGACTGCCCTTGCATGAGATCGAAGAAACCGCCGACGGTGGCCTGCGGATCGGCGCGCTGGTGAGCAACGCCGACCTGGCCTGGCACCCGCTGATCGAAGCGCGCTACCCGCTGTTGTCCCAGGCCATCCTCGCCGGGGCTTCGCCGCAACTGCGCAATATGGCCAGCACTGGCGGCAACCTGCTGCAACGCACCCGTTGCTATTACTTCTACGACGCCACGGTGCCCTGCAATAAACGCGAACCCGGCAGTGGCTGCCCGGCGCGTACCGGCCTGAACCGTATCCACGCCATTCTCGGCGCCAGCGCGCAGTGCGTGGCCACTCATCCGTCGGACATGTGCGTCGCCTTGGCAGCGCTGCAAGCGCGGGTGCATGTCGAAGGTCGCGGCGGCGCACGGGTCATCGAGTTCGCTGACTTCCATCGCCTGCCCGGCGAGACCCCGCAGCGCGACAACCTGCTGGCCGACGATGAGCTGATCACTGCGATTGAACTGCCTGCCGACCACTTGGCGCGTCACAGTCACTATTTGAAGATTCGCGATCGTGCGTCCTATGCCTTTGCGTTGGTGTCTGTGGCCGCCGCCCTCGAACTGGACGGCGATATCATCGTCGACGCTCGCCTGGCCCTCGGTGGCGTAGCCCACAAACCCTGGCGTGACCGCGCGGTAGAAGCCACGCTGATCGGCCAGGCAGTGAGCCGCGAAACCTTCAGCAACGCCGCCGACGCGCTGCTGCAAGACGCCGAACCGCTGGAGCACAACGGCTTCAAGATCAAGCTGGCGCGCCGCGCAATCATCCGCGCGCTGAGCGACGCCGCCGTCGCAGGAGTACAACCATGACCGCTATCGGTAAACCCTTGGACCGTGTCGACGGTCTGCTCAAGGTCACAGGCCAGGCGCGGTACGCCGGTGAGTTTCCCGAAGCTGGCCTGCTGCATGGCAGTGTGGTGTCCAGCAGCATCGCCAAAGGCCGGGTCATCCATATCGATGCCTCCAAGGCGTTGGCGCTGCCGGGCGTGGTGGACGTGATCCATCACCTCAACCGTCCGAAAATCGCCAGCTACGATGACGCCTTCGCGGATGCCGATGCCGCGGACGGTTCACCGTTTCGCCCGCTGTATAACGACCGCGTGCTCTACAGCGGTCAGCCCCTGGCATTGGTCATTGCCGATAACCTGGAGTTGGCGCGACACGCCGGCTCGCTGGTGCACATCGACTATGAGCGCGAGGACTTCGAGACCGACCTGCTCGCCCAGCAGGCGCTGGCCCATCCCTCACCGCAAACCCCGCCCACGCCACGCGGCAACTTCCAGGCCGAATGGTCCGGCGCGGCCATCAGCCTGGATCTGCACTACAGCACGCCCATCGAACACCACAATCCGATGGAGCCCCACGCCAGCACCGTGCTGTATCAGCCGGACGGCACCCTGCATATCCACGACAAGACCCAAGGCCCGCAGAACTGCCAGGCCTATGTGCAAAAAGTGTTCGGCCTGGATAAAAGCCAGGTACGCATCTTCGCGGCGTTCGTCGGCGGTGCCTTCGGCTCCGGCCTGCGCCCGCAATACCAACTGCCCTTGGCGGTGATGGCGTCCCTGGCGCTCAAGCGTTCGGTGCGAGTCACCCTCACGCGCCAGCAGATGTTCACCTTCGGCTACCGTCCGCGCACCCTGCAGCGGTTGCAGATGGGCGCCGCCGCCAACGGCCGCTTGCTGGCGCTGGGGCATACCGCGATTGGGCAGACGTCACGTTTCGAGGATTTCAGCGAACACGTGGTGGAATGGAGCGGCATGCTCTATCACTGCGACAACGTGCAACTGACCTACAAGTTGGTGCCGCTGGATGTCTTCACGCCCCTGGACATGCGCGCGCCGGGTGCCGCGCTGGGCGTGATCGGCCTGGAATGCGCCATGGACGAACTGGCCTGCGCCCTGGGCATGGACCCGGTGCAACTGCGCCTGATCAACTACGCCGAACGCAACCAGAACGAAGACAAACCCTGGTCGAGCAAAGCCCTGCGCGAGTGCTACCGCGAAGGCGCCGAACGTTTCGGCTGGAAGCAGCGCAACCCGGAGCCGCGCAGCATGCGTGACGGCCGCCAGTTGATCGGCTGGGGCATGGCCGGCGGCGTGTGGGAGGCCATGCAAATGAAGGCCAGTGCCAAGGCGCGTATCGACGCCCAGGGCAAGTTGACGGTCAGCAGCGCCACCACCGATATCGGCACCGGTACTTATACGGTGATGACCCAGATCGCGGCGCAGGCCAGTGGCGTGGCGGTCGAGGATGTGGTTTTTCTGCTCGGCGACTCTTCATTACCCACCGCGCCGTTGCAGGGTGGCTCGTTTACCGTGTCATCGGTGGGCACCGCCGTGCAGCAGGCCTGTGAGGCGTTGACCGCCAAACTGCTGAGCATCGCCCGCCAGACCTACCCGGTATTCAAGGACGCCGAGGCCGTGCGTTTTGAAGACGGCCACCTGTACACAGGTGACGTGAGTGTGTCGCTGGCGCAGTTGGTCAAGGACAGTGGCGAAGAGGCGCTGCAAGTACAGGTCGACAGCGAACCCGACAAAAAACGCGAGGGTTACGCCACTGCCACCCATTCGGCGGTGTTTGTCGAGGTTCAGGTGGACGAAGACCTGGGCACGATCAAGGTGCGGCGGGTGGTCAGCGCGATTGCGGCCGGGCGCGTGGTCAACCCGAAGATGGCCCGCAGCCAGATTCTCGGCGGGGTGGTGTGGGGGATCGGCATGGCATTGCACGAGGAAACCCAGATCGACCATCAACTGGGGCGCTACATGAACCACAGCCTGGCCGAATACCACATCCCGGTGAATGCCGATATCGGCGAGATTGATGTGGTGTTTGTCCAAGAGCACGACGAGATCGTCAATGCCCTCGGTTCCAAGGGCGTGGGGGAAATCGGGATTGTCGGGGTCGCGGCGGCGGTGGCGAATGCGATTTACCACGCCACCGGCAAGCGGGTGAGGGAGTTTCCGGTCACCCTGGACAAGGTGCTCTGACGCCATTCTTTCAAGCACCTGGAGATCCAAATGTGGGAGGGGGGCAAGTCGAATCGTCGCACCGACCCTCCCACATTGACCTTATTGCCACATCGGATCATGCAGCGGGCTTGATGCTTTCTTCCACCGGCACATGCATTCGATCCCGATTGGCCAATGTCGGGAACAGCTTGATCCACACCCCGGTCACCACCAGCGTGCCGATCCCGCCCATGACCACGGCGGGTACGGTGCCGAACCAGTGCGCTGTAATCCCCGACTCAAACTCGCCCAATTGATTGGACGCACCGATAAACAAGCCGTTGACCGCACTGACCCGCCCGCGCATTTCATCCGGCGTCTCCAACTGCACGAAGGACGCACGGATGACCATGCTGATCATGTCCGCCGCGCCCAGCACCACCAGCACCGCCAGGGAAAACCAGAACGAGGTGGACAGGCCGAAGGCGATGGTCGCCACGCCGAACACGCCGACGGCGGTGAACATCACCCGGCCGACCTTACGGTCCACCGAAAAGCGCGCCAGCCACAGCGACATCAACAACGCCCCCACCGCCGGTGCCGAGCGCAGCAGGCCCAGGCCCCAGGCGCCGGTCAGCAGGATGTCCTTGGCGAACACCGGCAACAGCGCGGTGGCGCCGCCCAGCAGCACGGCAAACAGGTCCAGGGAGATGGCGCCGAGGATGTCCGGGCGGCTGCGGATAAAGCGGATGCCGGCCAGCAGTGAATCGAGGGTGGCCTTGCCTTTGTTCAGCGGGGTCTGGCGGGCGGGCAGGTTGAGGGTCAGCACGCAGGCGATGATGTACAGCACCACGGTCGGGCCATATACCCACACGCTGCCGAACGCGTAAAGCAACCCGCCGAGTGCCGGGGCGACGATGGTAGCCAGTTGCTGCGCCGACTGTGAAGACGCCACCGCACGCGGGAACAGTGCGCTGGGCACGATGCTCGGCAGCAGCGCCTGGGTGGTGGGCATTTCAAAGGACCGCGCGGCGCCGAGCAGGAAGGCGAGGATAAAGATCATCTCGCGGGTCACGTTGCCGGTCAGGCCGCCAATGGCCAGGGACAGTGCGATCAACGCCTGCACGGTCTGGCAGATGGCCGCGACCTTGCGCCGCTCATAGCGGTCGGCCACGTGCCCGGTGTGCAGCATGAACAGCACCCGTGGTACGAACTCCACCAAACCGACCAACCCTAGGTCCAGCACATTGCCAGTCAGTTGGTAGAGGTTCCAGCCGATGGCCACGGTGAGCATCTGGAAGCCGCTGGCGGTGAAAATCCGGGCCAGCCAGAACGCGATGAAAGGGCGGTGATGACGCAACAGCAACACGGGTTCACTAGGCATCGGGAGTTCGGGTCGAGGCGGAAGGGAGCGTCGAGATTATCATCAAGCTGTAACAAATAGTTGCAAGATCATGCCTGAGGCAAGCTGTCACGCGGCAAAAGACCACACAACTGGACACAGAAAATGGGACTACTCTTTCAGCAATGCTTGACCCAGATCAAAACCTCCGTGGGGGATTGACCTGGCGGCCGCAAGGCCAGAATCCCTACGTGGCTGGTTAAAAAAAGAAACGAATTGAAATTCGCCACACTCCATATCCGTGGGGGCAGTGGGTGCAGGCTCCCGCCAGCAGCCGGTATTACCTGACAGAGGAAGACTTATGTTCGGTTTGGAGGCGCTAGATCTCGCCCGAATTCAATTTGCATTCACCATCTCGTTCCACATCCTGTTCCCGGCGATCACCATCGGCCTGGCCAGTTACCTCGCGGTACTGGAGGGCTTGTGGCTCAAGACCCACAACGACACCTACCGTGACCTCTACCATTTCTGGTCGAAGATCTTTGCCGTCAACTTCGGCATGGGCGTGGTCTCGGGCCTGGTCATGGCCTATCAGTTCGGCACCAACTGGAGTCGCTTCTCGGACTTTGCGGGCGCCGTTACCGGGCCGCTTCTGACGTACGAAGTGCTCACGGCCTTCTTCCTTGAAGCCGGTTTCCTCGGCGTGATGCTGTTCGGTTGGAACAAAGTAGGGCGCAAGCTGCACTTTTTCTCCACCGTGATGGTGGCCGTCGGTACGTTGATCTCGACGTTTTGGATCCTCGCGTCCAACAGCTGGATGCAGACGCCCCAAGGCTTTGAAATCATCGACGGCCGGGTGATTCCGACCGACTGGCTGGCGGTGATCTTCAACCCCTCGTTCCCCTACCGCCTGATGCACATGGCCACGGCCGCTTTCGTGGCGACGGCATTTTTCGTCGGGTCCTCGGCGGCCTGGCATTTGCTGCGCGGCAAGGACAACCCGGCGATCCGCAAGATGCTCTCGATGGCGATGTGGATGGCGTTGATCGTGGCGCCTATCCAGGCGGTGATCGGTGACTTCCACGGCCTCAATACGTTGAAGCACCAGCCCGCGAAAATCGCTGCGATTGAAGGCCACTGGGAAAACAAGGGCAACGAACCGACCCCGCTGATCCTGTTCGGCTGGCCCGACATGAAGGCCGAAAAAACCAAGTACGCGGTGGAAATCCCGTACCTGGGCAGCTTGATCCTGACCCACTCCCTGGACAAACAGGTGCCGGCCCTCAAGGAGTTCCCGCCTGAGGATCGTCCCAATTCGACCATTGTGTTCTGGTCGTTCCGGGTCATGGTCGGCCTCGGCTTCCTGATGATCTTCACCGGTCTGTTCAGCCTGTGGCTGCGTCGCGGCGACAAGATGTACACGTCCAAACCGTTCCTGTACCTGGCGTTGTGGATGGGCCCGTCCGGGCTGATCGCGATTCTCGCCGGTTGGTTCACCACTGAAATCGGCCGCCAGCCGTGGGTGGTCTACGGGCTGATGCGCACGGCGGATGCTTCGTCCGGGCATAGCCTGGCGCAGATGACCATCACCCTGGTGCTGTTCGTGGTGGTGTACTTCGCGCTGTTCGGCGCAGGCCTGGGTTACATGATGCGCCTGGTGCGCAAAGGGCCTCAGACCCACGAAGGAAGCGAACCGACCCCTGGTGGTCCTGGCCAGAAACGTACACCGGCGCGTCCGTTGTCGGCCGCCGATGACAGTGGCGATGACGACCACACCCACATCCAGCACAAGGGGAATTGAGATGGGTATTGATCTTCCGCTGATCTGGGCCGTGATCATCATCTTCGGCATCATGATGTACGTCGTGATGGACGGCTTCGACCTGGGCATCGGCATCCTCTTTCCGTTTATCCCAGGCAAAGTCGACCGCGACGTGATGATGAACACCGTCGCGCCGGTATGGGACGGCAACGAAACCTGGCTGGTACTCGGCGGCGCGGCGTTGTTCGGCGCGTTCCCGCTGGCCTATTCGGTGGTGTTGTCGGCGCTGTATCTGCCGCTGATTTTGATGCTGATCGGGCTGATCTTTCGCGGCGTGGCCTTCGAGTTCCGCTTCAAGGCCAAGGACCACAAGCGTCACCTGTGGGACAAGGCCTTCATCGGCGGCTCGCTGGCGGCAACGTTCTTCCAGGGCGTGGCGCTGGGCGCGTTCATTGACGGTATTCCCGTGGTGGACCGCCAGTTTGCCGGGGGCTCGCTGGACTGGCTCACACCGTTCACGATGTTCTGCGGCGTGGCGCTGATCGTGGCTTACGCCTTGCTCGGCTGCACCTGGCTGATTATGAAGACCGAAGGCCCGTTGCAGCAGAAGATGCACGACCTGGCGCGGCCGCTGGCGTTCGTGGTGCTGGCGGTGATTGGTATCGTGAGCATCTGGACGCCGCTGACGCACCCGGAAATCGCCTCGCGCTGGTTCACCCTGCCAAACCTGTTCTGGTTCCTGCCGGTGCCGATCCTGGTGTTGGTGACTATGTACGGGCTGATCCGCGCCGTGGCGCGAAATGCGCACTACACGCCGTTCCTGCTGACGCTGGTGTTGATCTTCCTCGGCTACAGCGGCCTGGGGATCAGCCTGTGGCCGAACATCATTCCACCGTCGGTATCGATCTGGGATGCCGCGGCACCGCCGCAAAGCCAGGGCTTCATGCTGGTGGGCACCTTGTTCATCATCCCGTTCATCCTGGGCTACACCTTCTGGAGCTACTACGTGTTCCGCGGCAAGGTCACCCACGAAGACGGTTATCACTAGGAGGGGCGTCTCATGTCCGGCAAACCTACGTTGCACGAGATCGAACAGGCCGAGAAACAGCCGTTGTGGCGGCGCCTGGGGTGGCTGGCGATGATCTGGACCGGCAGTGTGCTGGCCCTGTTCGTCGTGGCCAGCCTGATGCGCATGTTCATGAATGCGGCTGGCCTGACCACTCACTGACATCCCGCCCCGGGCTTCGCGGCCCGCTGCCTGCTGACTTGAGGGGCAAGCCCTGTGTTTCGTTGCGAAGCACAGGGTTTTTTTATTTGCGCGCTTTGAGAATGACGAATTTTGGTGTGGCGGCCACTTGCTCGACGCCTCGGAACAGCCGCGCCAATTTGCTGTGATAACCCAGGTGGCGGTTGCCGACGATATACAGCGCGCCGCCCACCACCAGCGCTTCCCGCGCTTGCTGGAACATGCGCCAGGCGAGGAAGTCGCCGACCACTTGTTGCTGGTGGAATGGCGGGTTGCACAGCACCACATCCAGGGAATCCGGCGCCTGGCCGGCCAGGCCATCGGCGGCGCGTACGGTCACATCGCGTTCGCCGAGGGCGGCTTGCCAGTTCTCCAGGGCCGATTGCACGGCCATGTACGACTCATCGACCAAGGTGTATTGCGCGTCCGGGTTTTGCAGTGCGCTGGCAATCGCCAGCACGCCGTTGCCGCAACCGAGGTCCGCGACACGCGCACTGCCCAGGCCTTTGGGCAAGTGCGGCAGGAAGGCGCGGGTGCCGATGTCCAGGCCTTCACGGCAGAACACGTTGGCATGGTTGAGCAGCTCAATGGCTGGGGTTTGCAGGTTGTAGCGTGTTGGGTAGGGCGATACGGCGGCGGGCCGATCGGCCAGGGTGGCGATCAGCAGTCGCGCTTTTTTCACCGCCAGCGAGGCGTGCATCGGCCCGATGTAACGCTCCAGCAACTCCCCGGCGGCTCGTGGCAGATGTTTGACCATCGCCCCGGCAAACACTTCGGCGCCAGGGGCCAGTTGGCCTTGCAGGCGAATCAACTGCTCTTCCAGCAGTGCCAGGGTCTTGGGGACGCGGATCAGTACGCGGTCGAACGGCCCGCTCGAATGTTGGCTGGCAGGAATGAATGTCACCGCGTCAAACGCCTTGCCATTGCGTACCAGGTTTTTCTCCAGGCCTTGGGCGGCGAGAAACGAGTCGCCGCTGGAGGTGACCTGCACCTGGCCTTCCAGGCTGGCGGCCAGTGCCCCGAAGCTGTCATTGAGCACCAGCACACGCGTTGCGGCGCTCGGCTGCTGTTCGGCCAGGTGGCTGAGCAGGTACTCGTCGGCGGCATCGAAGGCCTGCAGCGGATCGTTGTGTTGCTCTGGCTGGCGGATCAGATCGAGCTGGGCGAAGTGGCTTTCGAGCAGGGGCATGGCGGGAGAAACTCTGGGTAATCGAACCATCTGGGTGAACGGCGGCGCGAGGCTGCAAGCTGCGCTCTCACCCGGAACTGGTCGCGAATGTTACGTTTTTTCCGCAAGGATTACATGAGCTGTTTACAGAAACCCGGCCTTGGCGGCCACCATCACGGCGGCAATCTTATTATTGACGCCCAGTTTTCGCATCGAACTGCAGTTGTGAAAGCCGACGGTGCGTTCGGACAGGCACAGAATCTTGGCGATTTCGCCGGCAGTCTTACCCAGTGCGGACCACCGCAGGACTTCGATCTCACGCGGCGTCAAGTTACTGCAGGGCTTGTCGGCCGGCTCGTTGGCGTATTTGTGCGCCACCACGGTGTGCAGCGCATGGCAGAGCCACAATACATTCCCGGCTTTTTCGTAAAGCTCCTCAGGGCTGATTTCATCGGTGCTTCGACCCAGTGTCAGCATGCTGAACACGCCTTTTGGCCCATGCAGTGGCTGAGTCCACCCCAAATGCACACCGTAGGATTTTGCCAACTCCCACAGATGCGGGGTGCTTTGGAACGCAGCTTCCTTCCAGACAAAAGGCAGGACGGAGCGCTGGCAATGAGCAACAACGGGATCTACATCAGAGAAACTTGCTTGTTTGTATAAGTGGTTCCATTCATTTGGATAGTTGTTTTGCTCGAATAGCGTTGTTTGATTTATAGGTTGGTGCGTACTCATCTTGAACGAACAAAATTGGAAGCCGAGTGCGTAGGTCTCGTTGATAACCATTTCAAAAACATTGGTGATCTGGTCTTCGTCTTCCAGTTTAGGGAGCCGTGTGTTGCGCCAGTTGACCATCGGTAAATCTCCATGGGTGTTGGTGTGACTTGGGTACGTCCTGAATCCCAATGCGGCACGGAAATGAGTGTAGGACAACGGCTACTTTATGGCGTGAAAAAAATGTTATATCCGTAGGAGATTTGAACCCTGCAAGACTTATACATTGGGTTTGGTTGTGTATAGAAAAATCGGGGCGATATAGGCGTCATGTGTGTTTTAAGGCGTTTTAAGTAGTATCCAAATGATGGCTTTTTTCACTGGTATTACACCCACTGCTCTACATAGCCAACAGCGTAATAGCGAAATAATTAGTGGGTGCAGTTCGATGAGCTGCATGCTGAGTAACCGCAATTATCGAGTGGTTTTTGCAGTGATGTTGCGTGTAAGCAGGACGAGCGTCAGCAATGCCAGTACAAATCACCGGTGTTAGCAGATGCTGCTTTGAGGGACACTAGGGCTCTGTGCAAAACGGAGTTCCCCATGACGGCCAGCGCTGAAAAATTCACCCGCCAGACATTGCTCGATGTGCAATCGCTGACCCCCAGCCTCTTTACCCTGCGCACGACGCGCGATCCGGGCTTTCGGTTTACTGCCGGCCAATTTGTGCGACTTGGCGTGACCAAGCCGGATGGCAACACCGTGTGGCGTGCTTATTCCGTGGTGTCTTCGCCCTTTGATGAACACTTGGATTTCTTCTCGATTGTCGTCCCAGGTGGTGAGTTCACCAGCGAACTGAGCCGCCTGCGGGTGGGCGACACCCTGATGGTGGAGCGCCAGGCCACGGGCTATCTGACCTTGAACCGCTTCGTCGATGGTCGTGACCTGTGGATGTTGGGGACTGGCACGGGCGTGGCGCCGTTCCTCTCGATCTTGCAGGACTTTGAGGTCTGGGAAAAATTCGAGCGCATCCTCTTGGTGTACAGCGCCCGCGAGGCCAAGGAGCTGGCCTATCAATCGTTGATCAACGAACTGGGGGCGCGTGAGTACCTTGCCGAACACGCACATAAACTCACCTATATTCCCATTGTTACCCGTGAACAGCAGCCGGGCGCGCTGAATGGGCGTATTACCACGCTGATCGAAAATGGCGAGCTGGAGCGCGCGGCGGGCGTCGAGCTAAGCCCTGAACATTCCCGCGTGCTTATCTGTGGCAACCCGCAGATGGTCGATGACACACGCCAGTTGCTCAAGCAACGCGACATGCAACTGAGCCTGAGCCGACGCCCAGGGCAGGTGGCGGTGGAAAACTACTGGTAGTAAAAAGGCGCCTCAAGCAGGCGCCTTTTTTCCAAGCCGATGCGGGTTAGAGCGGCTTGTCGTTCTGTGCCTTGAGCAGATCGCGGATCTCGCCCAACAGCAGCTCTTCCTTGGTCGGCGTCGGTGGCAGGCTAGGTGCCACGGCCTCTTCGCGCTTGAGGCGGTTGATGGCCTTCACGCCCATGAAGATTGCAAAGGCGACGATCACGAAGTCAATCACGCTCTGGATAAACTTGCCGTAGGCCAGCACCACGGCAGGCACATCGCCTTGCGCAGCCTTGAGCGTTATGGCCAGGTCCCCAAAATCCACGCCGCCGATCAACAGACCAATGGGTGGCATCACCACGTCGCCTACAAACGAGGAAACAATTTTGCCGAAGGCGGCGCCGATGATGATACCGACGGCCATGTCGACCACATTACCTTTGACCGCGAAGGCCTTGAACTCACTGATCACGCCCATAGGTTATTCCTTGTTACAGATGAGAAGGGTGGAGCTCAGTGTAAGTCAGTCATAGAGCGCTTGCGCGACACAACTGTTAACACTGTTGGTTTTAATCGACACATTAAAACGCAAATAGTTTGCAAAGTGCCACCAATCGCGCGCGAAATACTCGCTATTTCAGCGCTTTACCACGTTATTTTCTTAATCGTCCTTGTGTTGATTTTCTATTTATCTTCTGACTCCCGGGTCACTAGCCTCTGGCAAGCACAACTGAATGTGCACTAAAAAAACCAGAGGAAACCTCGATGAAGAACCCAATGAACGCCAGGCACGTCCTGGCGCGACATGCGCTGGTATTGGCGACTGCCAGCCTGCTTTCCCTGTCGGTGCAGGCGGCCAACCTGACTCGCGATAACGGTGCTGCCGTCGGTGACAACCAGAACTCGCAGACCGCTGGCGCAAATGGCCCCGTACTGCTGCAAGACGTGCAACTTATCCAGAAGTTGCAGCGTTTCGATCGCGAGCGCATTCCAGAGCGCGTCGTGCATGCCCGTGGCACCGGCGCGCACGGCACCTTCACGGTCACGGACAACCTCAGCGACCTGACCAAGGCGAAAGTCTTTGCGGCCGGCGAAGCCACTCCGGTGTTTGTGCGCTTCTCGGCCGTGGTGCATGGCAACCACTCACCAGAAACCTTGCGTGACCCGCGCGGTTTCGCCACTAAGTTCTACACGGCTGAGGGTAATTGGGATTTGGTCGGTAATAACTTCCCGACATTCTTTATCCGCGATGCCATCAAGTTTCCAGACATGGTGCATGCGTTCAAACCCGATCCGCGCACTAACCTGGATGACGACTCCCGTCGCTTTGACTTCTTCTCCCATGTTCCCGAAGCCACTCGCACATTGACCGAGTTGTACTCGGACTCCGGCACGCCTGCCAGTTACCGTGAAATGGACGGTAATGGCGTACATGCCTACAAGTTGATCAACGCCAAGGGCGAAGTGCACTACGTCAAGTTCCATTGGAAGAGCCTGCAAGGCATCAAGAACCTTGATCCCAAGCAAGTTACCGACGTGCAGGGTCGTGATTACAGCCATATGACCAACGACCTCGTCACCCATATCAACAAGGGCGACTTCCCCAAGTGGGACCTGTACGTGCAGGTGCTCAAGCCGCAAGACCTGGCCACGTTTGAGTTCGACCCACTGGACGCCACCAAGATCTGGCCGAACGTGCCTGAGCGCAAAGTCGGGCAGATGGTGCTGAACCGCAACCCGGCGAACGTGTTCCAGGAGACCGAACAAGTGGCGATGGCCCCAGCCAACCTGGTGCCGGGCATCGAGCCATCGGAAGACCGCCTGCTGCAAGGCCGGGTGTTCTCCTACGCCGACACCCAGATGTACCGTCTGGGCGCCAATGCGCTGCAACTGCCGATCAACGCGCCACGGGGTACCGTCAACAACGGTAACCAGGATGGCGCGATGAACTTCGGCGCCACCACCAGCGGCGTGAACTACCAGCCAAGCCGCCTGATGCCACGGGAAGAGCCGCAAACCGCGCGCTACAGCCAGTCGGCGTTGGTGGGCAGCACCCAGCAGGCGAAGATCCAGCGCGAGCAGAACTTCAAGCAGGCCGGTGATCTGTATCGCTCCTACAGCAAAAAAGAGCAGCAGGACTTGATCGACAACTTTGGCGGCTCCCTGGCCACCACCGATGACGAGAGCAAGCACATCATCCTGTCGTTCCTCTACAAAGCAGACCCGGCGTACGGCACGGGCGTGGCCAAGGTCGCCAAGGGTGACCTGGCGCGCGTGAAGGCGCTGGCTGAAAAACTGACTGACTGACGTTGGTGACGGTCGACGCGCTGGTGCAGGCGTCGACCCTTGGCAGGAGAATCCCATGCGTATTTCTATCGGTTTGCTGATGGCCATGCTGGCCTTTGTCGCCCATGCCGAATCCCCCGAGCCGGCAGCGCTCAAGGCACAGCTGCAGGACTATTACTTCGACGCCGCCCGTCGTGGCGACCTCGATATGCTCAACACCTTTATCGACTCCGGCTACAGCCTCAACACCCAGGACGACAAGGGCTACACCGCGCTTATCCTTGCCGCCTACCACGGCCAGGGCCCGTTCGTGGAGCGTTTGCTCAGCGCCGGTGCCGACGCCTGTGTGCAGGACAAACGCGGCAACACTGCGCTGATGGGCGCGATCTTCAAGGGCGAACTGAGCATCGCCCAGCGTCTGCTGGCCACCGATTGCAACCCCGACCAACGCAACGGCGCGGGGCAGACGGCGGCGATGTATGCGGGCCTGTTCAAGCGCATCGAGTTGCTGGATGAATTGAAAGCCAAGGGCGCCGACCTCAACGCCGAAGACCCGATCGGCAACAGTGCTTCACGATTGGCCAGTGGTGAAATCCGGACCCCGGCGCCGCGCTGAGCTATCATCGCGGTTTTTCGGTTGGAGGTTCTCAAATGGCAAAGGCCAAGCGCATGTACGGCTGCACCGAGTGCGGCGCGACCTTTCCCAAGTGGGCCGGCCAGTGCGGTGAATGCGGTGCGTGGAACACCCTGACTGAAACCATGATCGAGAGCGGCGGCGCTGCGGCGCCCACCGGCCGTGCCGGCTGGACCGGCCAGCAGGCGCAGATCAAGACCCTGGCCGAAGTCAGCGTCGAAGAAATCCCGCGTTTTTCCACCGCCTCCGGTGAGTTGGACCGAGTGCTGGGCGGCGGACTGGTGGACGGTTCTGTCGTGCTGATCGGTGGCGACCCTGGCATCGGCAAATCGACCATCCTGCTGCAAACTTTGTGCAGCATCGCCAGCCGCATGCCGGCGCTATACGTCACCGGGGAAGAGTCCCAGCAGCAAGTGGCCATGCGTGCGCGCCGCCTGGGCTTGCCCCAGGATCAGCTGCGGGTCATGACCGAAACCTGTATCGAAAGCATCATCGCCACGGCCCGCATCGAAAAGCCCAAGGTCATGGTGATCGACTCGATCCAGACGATTTTCACCGAGCAACTGCAATCGGCGCCGGGCGGTGTATCCCAGGTGCGCGAGAGTGCGGCGCTGCTGGTGCGGTATGCCAAGCAGAGCGGCACGGCGATCTTCCTGGTTGGCCACGTGACCAAAGAGGGCGCACTGGCCGGGCCACGGGTGTTGGAGCATATGGTCGACAC
This sequence comes from Pseudomonas sp. S35, assembly GCF_009866765.1. Taxonomy (NCBI): domain Bacteria; kingdom Pseudomonadati; phylum Pseudomonadota; class Gammaproteobacteria; order Pseudomonadales; family Pseudomonadaceae; genus Pseudomonas; species Pseudomonas sp. S35. Next base: position 5,721,385 of record NZ_CP019431.1, on the reverse strand, counting down.
CGTGCTGTATTTCGAAGGCGAGTCCGATGGCCGCCTGCGTTTGCTGCGGGCGGTGAAGAACCGTTTCGGCGCCGTCAACGAGCTGGGCGTGTTCGCCATGACTGACCGGGGGCTGAAAGAAGTCTCCAACCCGTCGGCGATTTTTCTGACCCGTGCCCAGGAAGAAGTCCCCGGCAGTGTGGTGATGGCGACGTGGGAAGGCACCCGGCCGATGTTGGTCGAAGTCCAGGCGCTGGTGGATGACAGCCATCTGGCCAACCCACGTAGGGTCACGTTGGGCCTGGACCAGAACCGGTTGGCCATGTTGCTGGCGGTGCTGCACCGTCACGGTGGCATTCCAACTCACGACCAGGACGTGTTCCTCAACGTGGTGGGCGGGGTCAAGGTGCTGGAGACCGCGTCCGACCTGGCCTTGATGGCGGCGGTGATGTCCAGCCTGCGCAACCGGCCGTTGCCTCACGACCTGCTGGTGTTTGGTGAAGTGGGCCTGTCGGGCGAAGTGCGCCCGGTGCCGAGTGGCCAGGAGCGTTTGAAGGAAGCAGCCAAACATGGCTTCAAGCGTGCGATCGTGCCCAAGGGCAATGCGCCGAAGGAGTCGCCGCCGGGGATCCAGATTATTGGGGTGACGCGGCTGGAGCAGGCGTTGGATGCGTTGTTCGAATAACCCAGCAACACCCCACATTTGAGTTGTGTTGCTTTTATATCTCTAGCAGCGCTGCCAACTCCCGGTGGAGTTCTTGCTCGTCACCCAGATTCAATTCGATCAGCCGCCGCAAGTGGCTGATCGAATCCAGGTCGATGTCCTTGCACTCAAACCCCAACTGACCATGATCTTCATGGGTCAGGCGTACTTGCATCTTTATATGGGCCTTTGGGTCCAGGCGTATGTCCACCTCGAACGGCAGCGCCTTATTCCCCTTCCAGTCTTGCGGGCGCTGTACCAACAAGCCCTTTAGCGACAAATCCACCAATTGCACCGGCCATTCCTGCCCGTTTTGCCGAAGTTCGGTCTTGGCATCAAAGGCTATCCGGCGAAAACGGCGGCGATCGGACGCTTGCTCGGTCATGTTCAAACCCTCTGTGGATAAAAGGAGTGTAGCCCTGCGCCATCACGGGGCCTTTATTTCTGCTTTTTTCGCCGTTGCAAGGCTCTAGACCAACGTAGGGGGGTGGCCTTTAAGGCCAACAGCGCTAAACTCCGGGTGGCTGTCCTTTCTGTCCACCCTGGCTGGAATATAAAAATGAAAAATAATAATAGCCTGCTACGCCACTTACCCTGGCTGGTGCTGGCAATCGTAGGAGCGTGCGCCCTTGGCGTAGTGGCCTTGCGCCGCGGTGAGGCGATCAACGCCTTGTGGATTGTGGTTGCTGCGGTGGCCATCTACCTGGTTGCTTATCGCTACTACAGTCTGTTCATCGCGAATAATGTGATGCAACTCGATCCACGGCGGGCCACCCCCGCAGTGATCAATAACGACGGTCTGGACTATGTGCCGACCAACAAACACATCCTTTTTGGTCACCACTTTGCGGCAATTGCCGGTGCAGGCCCGTTGGTGGGCCCGGTACTTGCGGCGCAAATGGGCTACCTGCCCGGCACGCTCTGGCTGATTGCCGGCGTGGTGCTGGCCGGTGCGGTGCAGGACTTCATGGTGCTGTTCCTGTCCACTCGTCGCAACGGCCGCTCCCTGGGGGACATGGTTCGCGAAGAGATGGGCCGCATTCCGGGGACCATCGCGCTGTTTGGCTGCTTCCTGATCATGATCATCATCCTCGCGGTGCTGGCGCTGATCGTGGTCAAGGCCCTGGCCGAGAGCCCGTGGGGCATCTTCACGGTAATGGCGACTATCCCGATCGCGATGTTCATGGGCATCTACATGCGCTACATCCGCCCGGGCCGCATCGGTGAAATCTCGATCATCGGCGTGCTGTTGCTGCTGGGTTCGATCTGGCTGGGCGGGCAGATTGCCGCTGACCCTGTCTGGGCCAAGGCGTTCACCTTCACCGGGATCCAGATCACCTGGATGCTGATCGGCTACGGTTTCGTCGCCGCAGTCCTGCCGGTATGGCTGATCCTGGCACCGCGTGACTATCTGTCTACGTTCCTGAAAATCGGCACCATCATCGCCCTGGCCATCGGCATCCTGGTCACCATGCCAGACCTGAAAATGCCAGCGCTGACCCAGTTCATCGACGGCACCGGCCCGGTGTGGAAGGGCGGCCTGTTCCCGTTCCTGTTCATCACCATCGCCTGTGGCGCCGTTTCGGGTTTCCACGCGCTGATCTCCTCGGGCACTACGCCCAAGTTGCTCGCCAACGAAAGCCACGCCCGCTACATCGGTTACGGCGGCATGCTGATGGAGTCGTTCGTCGCGATCATGGCCATGGTTGCCGCTTCGGTGATCGAGCCTGGTGTGTACTTCGCCATGAACAGCCCGGCCGCCGTGGTTGGCAGCGACGTGGTCACCGTGGCACAAACCGTCAGCAGCTGGGGTTTTGCAATTACCCCTGAGGCGCTGTCGGCCGTGGCCCATGACATCGGTGAAACCACCATCCTGGCCCGTGCCGGCGGTGCACCGACGCTCGCGGTGGGTATCGCGCAGATCCTGCACAGTGTGCTGCCGGGTGAAAACACCATGGCGTTCTGGTACCACTTTGCGATCCTGTTCGAAGCGCTGTTCATCCTGACGGCTGTCGATGCCGGTACCCGTGCCGGTCGCTTCATGCTGCAAGACTTGCTGGGCTCCTTCGTGCCGGCGCTCAAACGCACCGAGTCCTGGACCGCCAACCTGATCGCGACCGCCGGTTGCGTGGCGATGTGGGGTTACCTGCTGTACCAAGGCGTGATCGACCCATTGGGCGGGATCAACACCTTGTGGCCGCTGTTCGGTATCTCCAACCAGATGCTGGCGGGTATCGCGCTGATGCTGGCGACGGTTGTGCTGATCAAAATGAAACGCCAACGCTACATCTGGGTGACCATGCTGCCGGCTGTCTGGCTGCTGATCTGCACCACCACCGCGGGCTTCATCAAGCTGTTCGACGCGAACCCTGCGATCGGCTTCCTGTCGCTGGCCAAGAAATACAGTGATGCACTGGCCAACGGCCAGATCCTGGCCCCGGCCAAGAGCATCGACCAGATGCAGCACGTGATCTGGAACGCCTACACCAACGCAACGCTGACGGCGCTGTTCCTGTTCGTGGTCTTCAGCATCCTGTTCTATGCACTCAAGGTCGGCGTTGCTGCCTGGGGCAACAAAGAACGTACGGATAAAGAAGCCCCGTTCCAGGCTCAGCCGGACGCGTAATCGAGGATTGCAAGCATGTTCAATGACATCAGTCGCCTCGGTAAATACCTCGGTCAGGCCGCGCGCCTGATGGTCGGCATGCCCGACTACGACACGTACGTCGAGCATATGCAGACCAAACACCCGGACAAACCGATGATGGACTACAAGGCGTTCTTCCGGGAACGCCAGGAAGCTCGTTACGGTGGCAAGGGTGGGCCCAAGTGCTGTTGATTTAACGTAACACCCCTGTGGGAGGGGGCTTGCCCCCGATAACGGTGTATCAGTGACACATCAGTGCCTGACACACTGCTATCGGGGGCAAGCCCCCTCCCACACTTGTTTGTGTTCCTTCAAGGAGAATATTTTTGCCCTCTCCCATCCCCGTCACCGTCCTCAGCGGCTTCCTTGGCGCAGGCAAGACCACCTTGCTGCGCCATCTGCTCAAGGCCGAACACGGCTTGAAAATCGCCGTGATCGAAAACGAATTCAGCGACGCCGGTATCGACACCCAATTGCTGGGCACCGAACCGGTGCAAGTCATGACCCTGTCCAACGGCTGCGTGTGCTGCACCATCCACACCGACCTGACCAAAGCGCTCTACCTGTTGCTGGAACGCCTGGACAGCGGCGAGATCGCCTTCGACCGCCTGGTGATCGAGTGCACCGGCCTGGCCGACCCGGCACCCGTAGCCCAGACCTTTTTCATTGATGAGGAACTGCGCGAGCGCTACATCCTCGACGGCATCATCACGCTGGTGGACGCGGCCCACGCCGAGCACCACCTGACCCAGACCATCGCCCAGGCCCAGATCGGGTTTGCCGACCGGCTGTTGGTGAGCAAGCGTGACCTGGTGGACGATGCCACCTTTGATGCCCTCAGCGAACGCCTCACTCGCATCAACCGCCGCGCGCCGATTCGTGGGGTTGAGCATGGCAAGATTGACCTGGCCGAATTGCTCGACGTGCGCGGCTTTAACCTCAACGCTGGCATGAGCCTGCGCCCGGTGAGCAAGGCGCCGTCCATCGACCGCATCTCCAGCCTGGTGCTGCGCACCGACCAGCCGCTGGATATCGACCGGCTCAGCGAGTTTATGAACGAACTGCTGGAAGACCACGGCAAGCAACTGCTGCGCTACAAGGGCGTGCTGAACATTGCCGGCGAAGACCGGCGCATGGTGTTTCAGGGCGTGCTGAAACTCTACGGCTTCGATTGGGACACCGAATGGGCCGAGGGCGAGACGCGGGAAAGTGTGATCGTGTTTATTGCTGATGAGCTGCCGCAAGACAAGATCCGCGAAGGCTTTGCCCGTATCTATCAGGCATAAAAAAGCCCACTGTAGGTGCGAGCAAGCTCGCTCCTACAGTGGGCTTCTTTTTGTTACGCGCCGTATACCGGCAGTTTCTTGCAGATGGCCTTGACCTTCTCACGGACCGCGTCGATCACGGCTTCGTTGTTCAGGTCAGCCAGGATGTCGCAGATCCAGCCAGCCAGTTCCTTGCACTCTGCTTCTTTAAAGCCACGAGTGGTCACTGCCGGGGTGCCGAAGCGCAGGCCCGAGGTGACGAACGGCGAACGTGGGTCGTTCGGTACGGAGTTTTTGTTCACGGTGATGAAGGCTTTGCCCAGGGCAGCGTCTGCATCTTTACCGGAGATGTCCTGCTTGATCAGCGACAGCAGGAACAGGTGGTTTTCAGTACCGCCGGACACCACGTCAAAACCGCGCTCGATGAACACGCTGGCCATAGTCTGGGCGTTCTTGACCACTTGTTGCTGGTAGGTCTTGAACTCAGGCTGCAGCGCTTCCTTGAAGCAGATCGCCTTGGCGGCAATCACGTGCTCCAGCGGGCCACCCTGGGCGCCTGGGAATACAGCGGAGTTCAGCTTCTTCTCGATCTCGGCGTTGGCGCGAGCCAGGATCAGGCCGCCACGTGGACCGCGCAGGGTCTTGTGGGTGGTGGTGGTGACCACGTCAGCGAATGGCACCGGGTTCGGGTAGACGCCAGCGGCGACCAGACCGGCCACGTGGGCCATGTCGACGAACAGGTAGGCGCCAACCTTGTCAGCGATCGCACGGAAACGTGGGAAGTCCAGGATCTGCGAGTAGGCAGAGAAACCGGCCACGATCATTTTTGGCTTGTGTTCAACCGCCAGGCGCTCGACTTCGTCGTAGTCGATCAGGCCGTTGGCATCGATACCGTATTGAACGGCGTTGTACAGCTTGCCGGAGGAGGAAACGCTGGCGCCGTGGGTCAGGTGACCGCCGTGTGCCAGGCTCATGCCCAGGATGGTGTCGCCGCCTTGCAGCAGGGCCAGATACACGGCGCTGTTGGCTTGGGAGCCGGCGTGTGGCTGGACGTTGGCGTAGTCGGCGCCGAACAGTTCCTTGGCGCGATCAATGGCCAGTTGCTCAACCACGTCGACGTACTCGCAACCGCCGTAGTAGCGCTTGCCTGGGTAGCCTTCGGCGTATTTGTTGGTCAGAACCGAACCTTGAGCCTCCATAACCGCAGGGCTGGTGTAGTTTTCCGAAGCGATCAGCTCAATGTGCTCTTCCTGGCGCACGGCTTCTTGCTCCATGGCGGCGAAGAGATCGGCGTCGTACTTGGCAATGGTCAAATCACGGCTGAACATGGCGGTCCTCAAGGATCGGGGGCAGAAAAGGAGGGCATTCTAACCCAATGGGTTTTAGATGGCATATGAAAGGACATCATGTCGCGGACAAGCGGGATTCACTTGGGGATGAGTGGTGGCTTTGAAGGCCCCATCGGGGGCCAGTAGCCTCACCCCACAATCTCAGTCGAACATGAAGAGGGCATCATTGCTGAACTGCACCTCAAACCGATTCGCCGGCATCGGTCGCCCGAACAGATAACCCTGCACCTCGTCGCAACCATGTTCACGCAGGAAGTCCAATTGCTCATGGGTTTCCACGCCTTCGGCGATCACCGCCAGGTTCAGGCTGTGGGCCATGGCGATAATGGCACGGGCGATCTGCGCGTCCTGCTCGCCGGACGGCAGGCCATCGACGAAGGTGCGGTCGATCTTCAGCACATCAATGGGGAACTGCTTGAGGTAGTTGAGCGACGAATAACCCGTGCCGAAGTCGTCCACCGCAATGCTCAGGCCCAGGTTTTTCAGACTGTCGAGGATGTGCAGCGCTTCGTTGACTTCGCGCATCAGGATGCTCTCGGTCAGTTCCAGCTCCAGGCACGCCGGCGGCAGGCCGGTGTCCTTGAGGATGGTCGCGATGCGCGTGCCCAGTTGGCCGTCGGAAAACTGCCTTGCCGAGATGTTCACCGAGACTTTCGGCACGCGCACCTTGTTCTGGTGCCAGGTCTTGAGCTGGCGGCAGGCTTCGCTGATCACCCAGTCGCCCACGTCCACCACCAGGCCCAACTCTTCCAGCACCGGAATGAAGTCCCCCGGTGGCACCAACCCGCGACGCGGATGGCGCCAGCGCAGCAGGGCTTCGGCGCCGGTCAGGCGTTTACCGTCGCCGCTGAACTGCGGTTGGTAATAAAGCACGAATTCGTTCTGCTCCAGGGCGTGGCGCAGGTCGCTTTCCAGTTCCAGGCGTTCCAGGGCGCTGGCGTTCATGTCGGCCTGGTAGAACTGGAAGTTGTTCTTGCCGCGTTCCTTGGCGTGATACATCGCCGTATCGGCGTTTTTCATCAGTTGGCTCAGCTCGTTGCCATCCTGCGGGCTGAGGGCAATGCCGATACTGGCGGTCACAAAGAACTCACGACCTTCCAGCACGAAGGGTTTCACCAGGCTGGCGAGGATCTGCTCGGCCACGTGAATCGCACGGTTCAGCGCCATTTCACGGCTGAGCCGTGGTTGCAGCAGCAAGGTGAACTCATCACCGCCCATGCGCGCCACGGTGTCGTCTTCGGCCACGCAGCCGAGCAGGCGGGTGGCCATTTCCTTGAGCATGCGATCGCCGGCGGCGTGGCCCAAGGAATCGTTGATCGGCTTGAAGCGGTCAAGGTCGAGGAACATCAGCACCACCCATGACTTCTGCCGCTCGGCCGACTGCAACGCGGTGTGCAGGCGGTCCTGGAACAGCGTGCGGTTGGGCAGGTGGGTCAGGGCGTCGTAATAGGCCAGGCGGTGGATGCGCTGCTCGCTGGCCTTGCGCTCGCTGATATCACTGAAGAAACACACGTAGCTGGCCAGGTCGCCTTCGTCGTCGAACACCGCCGTAATGCCGACCCAGGCGGGGTAGTGCTCGCCGTTGCGGCGCTTGAGCCACACTTCGCCTTCCCAGGTGCTGTGCTGGTGCAGTTGCTTGAGCACGTAGCGCAGGTGTGCTTCTTGCTGTTCGTCGACGGTGAGCATGTTCGGCAATTGGTCGAGCACATCGGCCACCGCGTAGCCGCTGACCCGGCTGAACGCCTCGTTGGCCTGCACGATATAACCCGCCGGGTCGGTGATCAGGATCGCCGAGGTGGAATGCTCGAAGACCGTGGCCGCCATGCGCAGGTCTTTTTCGGCGCGGCGCTGCTGGCTGATATCGCGGCCCACACCGAGGATGCCTTCGAAGGCGCCGTGTTCGTCCCACACCAGCACCAGGCGCAGTTCGATCGGCACTTTACGACCATCGGCGCGCAGGCAGTCGAACAGGAACAACTGGGTCTGCACATCATCGCGCAGCTTGCACAGCGCCTCGGCGTCGCCCAGCGCACGGCTGACCTGTTCCACCAGGCTGTAGATACCGGCCAGTTGCGCGGGGTTGGCGATGATCGACTGCCAGCCGTTCTTGAACACCCAGTCGACGTCATACCCCAGCACCGCGTTGACCGACGGGCTGATGTAGTTGAGGGCCAGTTGGCTGTCGGTGGAGCAGATCACGTCGCTGATGCTTTCGGCCAGCATGCGGTAGCGCTGCTCGCTGTCGCGCAGGGATTCGCTCGCTTCGATCTGGTCGGTGATGTCCTTGGCCACGCCGATGATGCGCGTGACTTGGGTGGTCTTGTCCCTAGCCAGGGCCTGCTCGCGAATTTCGAAACGCCGCCATTGGTTGTTGCGATGGCGAAAGCGCAGTTGGCATTGCAACTGTGTGGTGTAGCCGGCATCGCGCTGCGCCTGGCGCAAGGAGTGGTAATGCTCGGCGTCTTCGGGGTGCAGCAGGATTTCCCAGAAGTACTCGCCCATTTGCTGCAGTTCGGCCTTGGTATAGCCGAGGGTATGGCCCAAGTGGTGGTTGCTGAAAATCATGCGCTGGCTGATCACGTCCTGCACATACAGGTGATCAGGCACCGTGCGCACCACGTCGGACCAGAAACTCTCGCGCTCCACCAGCGACAGTTCGATCAGCTTGCGGCTGGTGATATCGCTGATGCTGAGGATCACCGCCTTGAAATCGTCCTGCTGCTCCGGCAGGCGCATGACCAACCACAGGTATTGCTCGTTGCCGGCCATATCCTTGAGTTGGATTTCCAGCTCAAGCTGGTTCTGCTGAGTCAGGACGGCTTCGAGTACCTGATGGCCGATGGACGTGCAATTGCGTGGGCAATCATCGATCAGTCGCTCCCAGGCTTCATCGCATGACCCTGCGTTCAGCAGGCGCACCGCCACCTGGTTGATCTCGGTGATGCGCAGTTCCTTGAGCAACTGCCTGCTTTCTTCGGGGTTGCCCTGCAGCCAGGCGTGCAATTGCTCGCGAGTTTGCAGGTGCGCCTTGTGAAACACTGGTTTAAGGCCCGAGAGGTCAAGCACGCACAGGGCGACGCCAGTGCCTTCGAAAATATCCTGGTAGCGTCGGCGGCCTTCATGCACCTGGCGCTGGCGGCGGCGCATATTCAACAGCACGATCACCGGGATCAACGAGAAGGCCAGGCCCAACAGGCATTTGCCGATAAACGCCGGCAGCAGTTGTTCCAGCACGGCTGCGCGATCGAACATGCCGCGCAATTGCCAGTCGCTTTTGCTCAACGGGGTGACCAGTACGCTTTTGTTCAAGTCATCCGGGGTCAGGGCGCTGGACCATTGCGCCGGCATGCCGCTGTCACGGCTGACCACGCGGTGGTTCACGCGGTTCTCGATGGCCCACATCGGCCGCGGGCCCTGGCTGTCCTGGCGGGTAAGGCCGGTCAGGTAACTGGGTGCCAGGCGCAGCGCCCAGTACATCCTTGAGCCGCCGCTGGGCTGGTGCAGCAGCAGGTAGATGATGGTGCCGTCGTTGTTGTTGCTCAGGTAATAGGACTGGCCGTGGCTGCGCTGCACCAACTCTTCCAGCCAGGCGCTGTCCTGGCTGTCAGTGGCGCTGTCGCTGATCATCGCGCCGCTGGGGGCGAGCAGGGCGATACTGCGCAACTCTGGCAGGGAGCGCTGCAAGGTGCGCATCAAGGCTTGTTGTTGCTCGCTGTCGCGCGGCGGCTCGACCATCGGCAGCAGGTTGAGGGCAATTTTTGCGCTCAAGGCCATGTTCAGGCTGATCTGTTCAGCCAGGTCGGCACTGTAGTCGATGGTGTACTGCTGTTGGTTTTTCTGGTTTTGCTGCAGTTGATCCAGCAGTTGCCAGAACAATAACGCGAGCAACATGAGGACAAGCGTCGCCAATGCGCCTTTAAGGGTGCCGTGCAGGGGCGCTCCCGGCGCTATATGAGCGGCGCGCAGGGGAGTTGGCGGCGTGACTTTGGACAAGCTGTGATCCTGCGGTTTGGCTGGACTGGCGCGCGACGTGCACTATAAGCCGGACGCCCGGAGGGCGGCTAGCATGCCTTGAGTTGTGGCAAAGTGCCAGCCCCGCTTGGCTGGACTGACCAAGCGCATTCAGGTAGCTTTGCCGGTTACGCGGGGGCGTTCCAGCCCCAGACACTCAGGCTTTTTCCGCTCGCTGGCATTGATGATAGTCAACGGCCCGCGCGGCGCATGGCCTGGCACGGGCTTCGCCCGCTTAATTCATCAGTCACTGACGCTAGGTTCACCATGGCTCAATACGTCTTCACCATGCATCGGCTGGGAAAAGTTGTTCCGCCGAAGCGGGAAATCCTGAAAAACATTTCGCTGTCCTTCTTCCCTGGCGCCAAGATCGGCGTGCTCGGCCTCAACGGTTCGGGTAAGTCCACGCTGCTGAAAATCATGGCCGGCGTCGACACCGAGTTCGAAGGCGAAGCCCGCCCGATGCCGGAACTGAACATCGGTTACCTGCCGCAGGAGCCGATCCTGGACCCGACCAAGACCGTACGTGAGGTGGTCGAGGAAGCGGTCAGCGTGATCAAGAACGCCCAGGCGCGTCTGGACGAGGTCTACGCAGCTTACGCTGAAGAAGACGCCGACTTCGACAAGCTGGCTGCCGAGCAGGCCAAGCTCGAAGCCATCCTGCAGGCCAGCGACGGTCACAACCTGGAGCGCCAGCTGGAAGTCGCCGCCGACGCGCTGCGCCTGCCGGCGTGGGACGCCAAGGTCGAATTCCTGTCCGGCGGTGAGAAGCGTCGTGTGGCGCTGTGCCGCCTGCTGCTGTCGGCCCCTGACATGCTGCTGCTCGACGAACCGACCAACCACTTGGACGCCGATTCCGTCGCTTGGCTTGAACACTTCCTGCACGATTTCCCGGGCACCGTGGTTGCGATCACGCACGACCGGTACTTCCTGGACAACGTAGCCGGCTGGATCCTTGAGCTCGACCGTGGCGCGGGTATCCCTTACGAGGGCAACTACTCCGGTTGGCTGGAAGCCAAGTCTGACCGTCTGGCGGCCGAATCCAAGCAGCAATCGGCCCACGAAAAAGCCATGAAGGAAGAACTGGAGTGGGTGCGCAAAGGCGCCAAGGCCCGCCAGTCCAAATCCAAGGCACGTCTGCAACGCTTCGAAGAAATGCAGTCGCAGGAATTCCAGAAGCGCAGCGAAACCAACGAGATCTACATTCCGGCCGGTCCGCGCCTGGGTGACAAGGTCATCGAGTTCAAGAACGTTTCCAAAGGCTATGGCGACCGCGTGTTGATCGACAACCTGTCTTTCTCCATGCCAAAAGGCGCGATCGTCGGCGTTATCGGTGGTAACGGTGCGGGTAAATCCACATTGTTCCGCATGCTGATGGGCAAGGAAACTCCGGATTCGGGCACCATCGAAGTCGGCGAAACCGTGCAACTGGCCTGTGTGGACCAGAGCCGCGACGACCTCGACGGCAGCAAGACGGTGTTCCAGCAGATTTCCGACGGTTCCGACCAGATCCGCATCGGCAACTATGAAATCCCGTCGCGTACCTACGTCGGCCGTTTCAACTTCAAGGGCGGCGACCAGCAGAAGTTCGTCAAGGACCTGTCCGGTGGTGAGCGCGGTCGCTTGCACCTGGCCCTGACCTTGAAAGAAGGCGGCAACGTGCTGCTGCTCGACGAACCGTCCAACGACCTCGACGTTGAAACCCTGCGTTCCCTGGAAGAAGCCCTGCTGGACTTCCCGGGCGCCGCCATTGTGATCTCTCACGATCGGTGGTTCCTTGACCGCGTCGCGACCCACATCCTGGCGTACGAAGACGACTCGCAAGCGGTGTTCTTCGAAGGCAACTACACCGAGTACGAAGCCGATCGTAAAAAGCGCCTGGGCGACGCTGCTGCCCAGCCGCACCGTGTACGCCACAAAAAACTGGCCTGATATAGGCCGGTTTGAACATGAGCGGAGCCTTCGGGCTCCGCTTTTTTTTACGCGTTTTTTGGGGCAAACACCGATCAAATGTGGGAGTGGGCTTGCCCCGATAGCAATCTATCTGTTGGTGCATCTGCCTGATCTGAAATCCCCTTTTAAGTGCATAAACCCCGCTAAAACTGGATACATTTATATCTAATGCACCATTTAAATTCACAAAGGCGACATTTTGCCCTGTCGCAGTGCGACATGAATTGATAAAGTCCGGCTCAATCTCATTTAAAAACAATCAATTTTCCGAGACTTTTCATGATCGAATCCGTCGAATCCTTCCTTGCCCGCCTCAAGAAACGCGACCCAGACCAGCCAGAGTTCCACCAGGCTGTAGAAGAAGTCCTACGCAGTCTGTGGCCGTTTCTTGAAGCCAACCCCCACTACCTGACCTCGGGTATTTTGGAGCGCATCTGCGAGCCGGAACGTGCGATTACGTTTCGGGTGTCGTGGGTGGATGATCACGGCAAGGTCCAGGTCAATCGCGGTTTCCGGATCCAGATGAACAGCGCCATCGGCCCCTATAAAGGCGGCCTGCGCTTCCACCCGTCGGTGAACCTCGGCGTGCTGAAATTCCTCGCCTTTGAACAGACCTTCAAGAATTCCCTGACCTCGTTGCCCATGGGCGGCGGCAAAGGTGGCTCGGACTTTGATCCAAAAGGTAAGAGCGACGCCGAAGTCATGCGCTTCTGCCAGGCGTTCATGAGCGAGTTGTACCGCCATATCGGCGCGGACGTGGACGTGCCGGCCGGCGATATCGGCGTGGGCGCCCGTGAGATCGGCTTCCTGTTTGGCCAGTACAAGCGCCTGAGCAATCAGTTCACCTCGGTATTGACCGGTAAAGGCATGACCTACGGCGGCAGCCTGATCCGCCCGGAAGCCACCGGTTTCGGCTGCGTGTACTTCGCCGAAGAAATGCTCAAGCGCAACGGCCAGCGCGTTGAGGGCAAGCGTGTCGCGGTGTCCGGCTCTGGCAACGTGGCGCAATACGCCGCGCGCAAGGTCATGGACCTGGGTGGCAAGGTGATTTCCTTGTCCGATTCCGAAGGGACGCTGTACGCCGAAAGCGGTTTGACCGAGGAGCAATGGTCGGCCCTGCTGGAATTGAAGAACGTACAACGCGGTCGCATCAGCGAACTGGCCGAGCGTTTTGGCCTGGAATTCCGTAAAGGCCAGACGCCGTGGGAGCTGGCCTGCGACATCGCACTGCCATGCGCCACCCAGAACGAACTCGACGCCGAAGCCGCCCGCACCTTGCTGCGCAACGGCTGCCTCTGCGTGGCCGAAGGCGCGAACATGCCGACGACGCTTGAGGCGGTGGATATCTTTATCGAGGCAGGCATTCTGTTCGCGCCAGGCAAGGCTTCCAACGCCGGTGGCGTAGCCGTGAGTGGCCTGGAAATGTCGCAGAACGCCATGCGCCTGCTGTGGACCGCCGGTGAAGTCGACAGCAAGCTGCACAACATCATGCAGTCGATCCACCACGCCTGCGTGCATTACGGCGAAGAAAACGGCCGGGTCAACTACGTGAAGGGCGCGAATATCGCGGGCTTCGTCAAAGTCGCCGACGCGATGCTGGCCCAAGGCATCGTTTAAACCTGGGGTTCGATGCTTAGCACTTCGATCAACTGATCGCCGACGGGGCGTTGCCACAGCACCTCGTCGCCGACCTGGGCGCCCAGTAGTGCGCGGCCCAGCGGTGAGCCCCAGTTGATCAGGCCTGCGCTGGCATCGGCCTGGTCTTCACCGACCAGTTGGATGCGCTGCTGCTCGTCCTGCTCGTTGGCGAAAGTGACCCAACTGCCGATCTGCACCTTATCGGTGGACGTGGCCGGCGCCACGACCTGCGCGCTTTGTACTCGCTGGTTGAAGTAACGCAAGTCCCGCTCGAGGTCAGCCTGGCGCTGTTTGTCGCCCTTGGCGGACTCGATGCTGTACTCATGCTGCAACTGCGCAACCTTGGCCTGCAACTGCGCCAAGCCTTGCGCGGTGAGGCGATTGGGTTGCCCGCTGACCTGGCGTTCTACCGGCTGATCGGCCTGGGCGGCAGCGTTGTCTTCATTTACAAAAGCACGGCTCATAGCATTCTCCCTCATTGGAGTTTGGGCCATGGTCGCCGTGCATTAGTTTCGATGGATGTCTGAAAACGACCTATTGCGAGCGATACGCCCGCGCCGCATCGCGATCTTTCTCCTGCTGCCAGGCGCGTTCGCGGTCGTCCCAGTGGTTGTCCTTGTAGTCGCGCAGCTCTTCGTTCTCACGCATGGCCTTGCACTGGCGGAAGCCGTCTTCCCAGCCTTCGGCGTAGGTGCGGTCTTTCAAATAACGCGGCACGCTCTTGCGAAACGTTCCCGTAATCACCCCGGCCGCCTGGCGACCGCTGCTGCAACCATCATCAAAGCCATCAGCAAAGGCCGGCGGATAACCCTTGGCCAATAACTCCTGGTGAGTCGATTGACACCCCACCAGCCACACCATCGCACACAGCATTACCGCAGACCGCCACATGGCGTACTCCCTCGCCGTTTCACGGCTGATGTGGGAAGTCTAGAAGGGGATTCGTCGGGGAGATGTGAAAGGCGTGTGAGAAATCTGTAGATCGCTTTGGACTGCGCTGGCGAGCTTGCGTGGCGAGGGGGCAAGCCCGCTCGCCACTGGGGGACTATGTTGTTAGCGCCGCATGCTCACCCAATTCCTGCTGAATAAATGCCGAAATCATCGCGCGATACACCTGCTCGGTAACGTCCGGGTTGGCACCTAGTGTGTGCGATAAATCCCGCACCTTGGCGATCACCTGTTCAACCCGTTGTGGTGCCTTGACAGCATCAGCATTCTTTTTAAAGCGCGCGGCTTGGGATACGTAGCCGCCACGTTCAGCCAGTAGGCTGACAATTTGCTGGTCGAGGCGGTCGATGTTGTCACGGACTTCTTCGAGAGTGTTGCAGTTAACTGCCATGTTGATTGAACTCCCTGAGATGGAAACTGAATAAATACGGACAAATGTGGGAGGGCAAGCCCCCTCCGACATTTTTAAACTCCGCCCGGCTTTAAGGCCGGTTACGCAGTGATATCACTTCGATGTTGCTGCGAGATGCGCAAGCCTGCTCGCCACAGGGTTATCGTTGTGTCGTCAGTCGTAATAACCCACTGTCTTTTTCAGTTGATCTGCGTACTCGTAAATCTCATCAATGGACGAAATTGCGTGCCGGGTTTCGTTTTTCTCTTCGTCGAATATGCCGAGGTATTTCTGGCTGCGATTGAAATGAAGGCGGCAGATCGGTTTGCGGTTGTTGTCATCCAGGAGTATGCCGAAATAGCTCTGGGTATCCCGTTGAACGATACGTTTGGCATCGACGACCGAACGAACGACAGCACGAACGATGTGATAACCCTCCATCTCTTCAAGAGTGGTCAATATCTTGTCTTCTGATTCGTCGCGGTCCTGTGTCTCTGCATTAGCGCTGTTTGCGACCGGCATAGACGCTATCGTCGGTTGAATAACGCCGCTCATGGCTGACTTGAGTCGGTCATTGATTTGATCATTCAAAAACTGAGCTAACGCTTTTCGCGTCAGTTCAAAAAACTGCTCACGCACCTTCTGGGTGATGACACCATCATAAACGCGGGATGCGAAGAATTTCACGAACTCGTCTTCTGGTTTGTTGACCTGAGCGCCTATGATTTTCTTGAGTTGGCTGACGTACTTCAGCTCTCCTGCGGCATTGATGATTGAGTCCACGTCGAAAGCTGACTTGGTGAGCTTGATCAATTCCGGCACGGAATATTCGTCAATGTCCAGCAGGTCCAGTTCCAGAAATGGTTTTTCGTCCATTTTATTGGGGGCGTCCAAGTCGGTAAAAAACCTATAGACCTGGCCGTTAGTGAGGATGGAGATTCTTGCGCTCGTCACATGGAAGTATCGAAAAAGCTGGGAGGCGTGATTAATGCTCAGTGATTCGCCGATTTTTTTGCATTCGATGAGAATTTGAACCTCACCGTTTTTCATGATGGCGTAGTCTATTTTTTCGCCTTTTTTTGTCCCCACATCGCATACGAACTCAGGTGTCACTTCCTGAGGATCAAACACGTCGTAGCCCAGCACCGTGTTGATAAAAGGCATTACGAAAGCATTTTTTGTCGCTTCTTCTGTTTGAATGGCGGGGCCTTGTAACCGGACTTTTGCTGCCAGACTGGTGAGCTTTTCAAAAAAATCCATAGTAAGTCTCTACCTATTCAGATCCGTGGATAGATGTGGTGGCAATTTGATTGCTACTCGCGAGACTAGTCAAAAATCTTCATAAAGCGAGCAGGGGATTCACAAGTTTATTGCAGCGCAAAAAAGCTAAAAATGCGCTTCAAAACTTTGGCTTATTAGTCAGTGACTTGAAGACATCCTAAGAATTTCTGAGTGAGGGAATAAATTTGAGAGTTTTTTGCTGATTTGAGTTGTTGTGGGCGAGGCGCAGCTGAATCAATGCAGATCCAAATGTGGGAGGGGGCTTGCCCCCGATGGCGGTGCATCAGCCAAATATTCAGTGACTGACACACCACTATCGGGGCAAGCCCCCTCCCACATTGGTATTGAGTTTGGCTTTAGAGTCGCGCTAGTAGTGATACCACTTCACTTCAAGCATCACTTCATTCACCGGCGTCGACAAGTGGCTGTACTCGCGCTGTGCACTCAGGCGCAGGCCCAGGTTGCGCGACAATTCCCACTGCTGGTTCAGGCTGATGCTGCGCCGCACTTCGCCATTGGTGAAGAAATCGCCCTTGGCTTCCAGGCTCAGGTTGCCCAGCGGGTTTTTCCACAGGACGCCGGTGTTGAAGCCGGCGGCGGGGGAGATGGCTTCGCTGAAGTCGTTGTTGTGTTCCACGCGCACGGTGCCGAGGGCGAAGCCGAGCATGTCGTCGCCGAGTTGCCAGGTGCCACCGGCGCCGCCGTTGACGTGGGCGACCAGGGTTTCGTCGTCGTGTTTGCCAGGTACGCGTTCCAGGCCGCCGGTGACTTGCCAGGACCACGGTTGCAGCAGGGCGTTGCGCGGGGTCAGGGAGCGGATGGTGGCCAGGTCTAGTTGCTGCAGTTGCCAGTGGTTGCCTTCGTACTGGCGCAGTTTCATTTGCAGGATTTCGATCTGGGCGCCGAGGGGGAAGCCTTCGGCGTTGTCGTTGAGGTCGTGGTAGGCCATGCGCAGGCCGTACTCACCGAAGGCTTTGTCGCCACGGGTACCGATGCCGGCTTGCCAGGTTCGTGACTCATGGCCGTTTTCCGGCAGGCCGGGAGGCGTGATCTTAAGGTCCGGCGCGGGGTTCTGGTTGATCGCGCGCAGCAGTTCGAAACTGCGTTGGGAGCGTGCGGTGTCGCGCTCCAGGCCATTGGCGCGGTAGCGGCCCAGGCGGTAAGCGGCGTCGATGATCAGGGCCTGGCGGTCGCGGGGCAATGCTTTGAAGGCGGGCGCCTGCAATTGTTGCTGGTCATCGCTGACCTTGAGCACCCATTGCTGCTCGTCGCTGTCCAGCGGCTTGGCGCGTTCCAGCAGCTCGCGCTCGCGGGACGGCCGGTAGTCGATCTTCTCGACCAGGCCCGCGTCCTTCACGGCCTTGACCGTGTCGGTAGGAATGGCGGTCAGCGGGAACTGTTCAGTCAGGCGCAGGCCCGGACGGGCCACTTGCAGCAGTTCCAGCAGGCGATAGGAGCAGTTTTCGTCGAAGAAGAAGTAGTCGAACTGGATCTGCTTGAGCTCCCACACGTGCTCGACCATGCGCTCGGTCTCGACCTGGGTGAGGTTGAGGCGGTATTCCCACAGGTCGCGGTTTTCGAGGCTACGGTATTCGGAGAGTTTTTCCTGGTAGGGCACCAGCGCGAACAGGCCGGGGTAGCCGCCCATCAGGCCTTTCCAGGCGTAGAGGATGCTGTTGTCCGAGCCTTCGATGTACGCGCCGAAGTTGATCGCATAGCTCAGTAGCGCGGTTTTGTTGCTCTGCACGTCGGCCTGGTCGATACGCAGCAGGGTGTGGCCGAACATCGACGACGGGCTGTTGAGGTAGGCCGCCGGGAAGATCATCACCGCGCTGTGAGGGGCGACGTCCTTGAACCATTGCTTGAATTCTTTGCAGTCCACGGCGGGCAGGTCGGTCAGGTGCAACTGATCCTTGAGCCAGCGGGTACGCGCGGGGTAGACGCATTGGGCATGTTTTTCACCCAGGCTGGCCGGAGCGTAGAGCGCTTCAACGGTGGCCTTGAGTTCCGCATCCGGATGGTGAGCGCCATCGGGTGCGAGGAAAAATTTCTGTTCGCTGACATAACTGCGCCAGCCTTTGAGCTTGCCGGCTTCGTAGTGGCCCAGCGACAGCCAGAATGGATCGTTGGCCAGTTGCTGCAAACGTTGATCATCAAGATGCGGTGCCGCGTACAGCGGGGCGCAGGCGAAGAGTGCCATCCAGGCAAAGCGTTTGAGCATAGGGGCAACTTAAGTCGGAAATTAGAGAGACCCAAAGAGGAGGCGGGTCCAAAAATAAAACCCGCGCCTGGGGAGGCGCGGGCAGGTCGAGCTTAAGCCTGGGTAGCGTATTTCGCCAGACGGGCATCGCCTTTCAGTACAGCCAGGGTGTTGTTGTGCACGTCTTCAGCGGTTACGTCCGCCTTGCTGAAGATTTGCTGGAAGTGTTCGTGAGCCACGGCCGCGAAGTGCTCGCGATCTTCTGGCGCAACACCCAGTACCACGGCGTAGGTGGTCAGTGCTTCGCCATTACCCTTGGCCATGTCTTCGGACAGCTCGTTCATCATGCCATTCATGGCAATCCAGGACTTGCCGCCGTAGGTCAGCGCGCTGTTGGTGCTGCAACCGTTGGTGCCCGAGGTCATGCCGAAGGTGGCGTTACCGGAGGTGCCGTTGGTAGTGGAAGCCAGGAAGTGAGCCGGAGTACCGCGCTGGCCTTCGAACAACATGTTGCCCCAACCGCAGTTCGGGCCACCTGGTGCTTCTGCCATTGCATTGAGGGAGACGACGGTGAAGAGAGTACCGAGAAGGATCCGTTTCATAGCTTTGTTCTCTTTGTGTGCAAACCAATGGACAAGGGTTCAGGCGCTTCGTAGCGCCCTAGGGGCCAGTTATTAGTCCAACCCGCGCAGTTTGGAGTTTAGGCACGTTCCAAGGGTTCCGTGTGTTTTTATAAAACAATCAGTGATGTCGCGATTTTTTGTCGCAGCGGTTCGAAGTCTATGCTTTCCCAACGGCTCGCCTTGCCAGAGCGCGCAAGGGGGAGCCAGAATGCCGTCATCTGCCCCGCCTGATGTAAGGAAGCCCGATGCCTGATCCTGTTGCTGCCAGCTTGCGTCTAGCGCCCGAAGCGCTGACTCGCCCTTTCTCCGCTGAACAGTTCAGCTTCTCGACCACCAATGATTTGGAGCCCTTTCGCGGTGTGCTTGGCCAGGAACGCGCGGTTGAAGCGTTGCAGTTCGGTGTGGCCATGCCACGCCCCGGTTACAACGTGTTTGTCATGGGCGAGCCGGGTACCGGCCGCTTTTCGTTCGTCAAACGCTACCTGAAGGCCGAAGGCAAGCGCCTGCAGACCCCGGCGGATTGGGTCTACGTCAATAATTTTGATGAGCCGCGCGAACCCCGTGCCCTGGAATTGCCCGGCGGTTCGGCGGTGGCGTTCATTGCCGATATCAATGGCTTGGTCGACAACCTGGTGGCCACTTTCCCGGCGGTCTTTGAGCACCCGACTTATCAGCAGCGCAAGAGCGCCATCGACCGCGCCTTCAACCAGCGTTACGACAAGGCTCTGGATGTCATCGAGCGTCTGGCCCTGGAAAAAGACGTGGCGCTGTACCGTGACAGTTCCAACATCGCGTTCACACCGATGCTCGACGGCAAGGCGCTGGACGAGGCTGAGTTCTCGCAGCTGCCGGAAGTGGATCGGGAGCGCTTCCACACCGACATTTCCGAGCTCGAAGAGCGCCTCAACGAGGAACTGGCCAGCCTGCCGCAGTGGAAGCGCGAGTCCAACAACCAGCTGCGCCAGTTCAACGAAGAGACCATCACCCTGGCCCTTCAACCGTTGCTGGCGCCTTTGTCGGAAAAGTACGCGGAAAACGCCGCGGTTTGCGGCTACCTGCAAGCCATGCAGGTGTACTTGCTTAAAACCGTGGTTGAGCAACTGGTGGACGACGCCAAGACCGACGCCCAAGCGCGCAAGCTGCTTGAGGAGCAATACTGCCCAAGCCTGGTGGTGGGCCATTCGATCAATGGCGGCGCACCGGTGGTGTTTGAACCGCACCCGACCTACGACAACCTGTTCGGCCGTATCGAATACAGCACCGACCAGGGCGCGCTCTACACCACTTATCGCCAGTTGCGCCCGGGCGCCTTGCACCGTGCCAATGGCGGGTTCCTGATTCTCGAAGCCGAAAAAATGCTCAGCGAGCCGTTCGTGTGGGACGCACTCAAGCGTTCCTTGCAGTCGCGCAAGCTGAAGATGGAGTCGCCTTTGGGCGAGCTGGGTCGCCTGGCCACCGTGACCCTCAACCCGCAAATGATCCCGTTGCAGGTCAAGGTCATCATCATTGGCTCGCGCCAGTTGTATTACGCGCTGCAGGACGCCGATCCGGACTTCCAGGAGATGTTCCGGGTGCTGGTGGATTTCGACGAAGACATCCCGATGGTAGACGAGAGCCTGGAGCAATTTGCCCAGTTGCTCAAAACCCGCACCTCGGAAGAAGGCATGGCGCCGCTGACGTCCGACGCAGTGGCGCGGTTGGCGACCTACAGCGCGCGGCTGGCCGAGCACCAGGGGCGGCTGTCGGCGCGTATTGGTGATCTGTTCCAACTGGTGAGTGAGGCTGACTTTATCCGTCACCTGGCGGGCGATGAAATGACCGATGCCGGCCATATCGAGCGTGCGCTCAAAGCCAAGGCAACGCGGACCGGGCGGGTGTCGGCACGAATTCTCGACGACATGCTTGCTGGCGTGATCCTGATCGACACCGCCGGCGCCGCCGTGGGCAAGTGCAATGGCTTGACGGTACTCGAGGTTGGCGATTCGGCGTTCGGTGTGCCTGCGCGGATTTCCGCGACGGTGTATCCGGGCGGCAGTGGCATTGTCGACATTGAGCGCGAGGTCAACCTCGGTCAGCCGATTCACTCCAAAGGCGTGATGATCCTCACGGGTTACCTGGGCAGCCGGTACGCCCAGGAATTCCCGCTGGCGATTTCGGCGAGTATCGCGCTGGAGCAGTCCTACGGTTATGTGGACGGCGACAGTGCGTCCCTGGGTGAGGCGTGCACCTTGATCTCGGCCCTGTCGAAAACCCCGCTCAAGCAGTGTTTTGCGATTACCGGCTCGATCAACCAGTTTGGTGAAGTGCAGGCGGTGGGCGGGGTCAACGAGAAGATCGAAGGTTTCTTCCGTCTGTGCGAAGCGCGCGGGTTGACCGGCGAGCAAGGCGCGATCATTCCCCAGGCCAACGTCGCCACGTTGATGCTTGATGAGAAGGTGTTGCAGGCCGTACGCGCCGGGCAGTTCCACATCTATGCAGTGCGCCAGGCGGATGAAGCGTTGAGCCTGTTGGTGGGCGAAGACGCGGGTGAGCCGGATGCCGAAGGGCAATTTCCGGAAGGGACCGTCAATGCGCGGGTGGTCGAGCGTTTGCGCGCGATTGCCGAGATGATCAGCGAGGAAGACTTGAAGGAGGCAGAGAAGGAGTTGGCGCAGCAGGCGTTGGCTGAAGCCAAACCTGTGAGCTGACGGGTCTGTGTGAAGGGCCACCCTTCTGATGAGCGGGCTCTTGTGGTGAGCGGGCTTGCCCCGCGCTGGGCTGCGCAGCAGCCCCAATAAGGTCACCGCAGAGTGCCAGAATCAATCGCGGTGAAGGTTTTGGGGGCCGCTTCGCGGCCCGGCGCGGGGCAATCCCGCTCACCACAGCGATCGCCTATCACAGGGGATTGCCTATCACAGCGATTGCGCGCCACCGATTTGGTGACGTTGCCAATAAACTGACTCAACCATAGGCACCCACCACCGTTGGTCTCTACAACCTTGGTTTGTCGGGTTTTTCTTCTATTCTCTGCTCTAGGGATATCCACAGGAGTCGCTGGATAGAAACAGCCTCGCCCCAGGCCGGGCTGAACACCGATCTACCGAGGGTCGCCGCCATGCCGCGCAACCTTTGCCTTACCCGCCAGTGCTTTGGCCTGGTCACCCGTATCGAATGCTCCATTCGCCCTCTCGCGGGGGATAACGGGATGTGGACCTTGCTGTTTGCCGCCGGAATGTCCGGTGAACAGCCTTCCACCATCAAGTCCCAGGGACCGTTTCATGGCCCCTTTGCGGCGCAAACCATTCTGGAATCCATCGTGGACAGCCTGACCCTGCACGGTTATGAGGTGGCGGGCGATCCGCAGATCTGGTGCCTGCACATGCAGGCCCATCTGCGACAGCTCAATGGCAACCCTGAGCCGCTTGCCCTGTAGCAGCGGTCATTTGCTTTCGGGTTTGTCCAGTTTGACCTCGAAGCCGTATTGCACGGTGCTCAGGTCGGTGCGCTGGTAGCTTTCCAGGACCGTTGGCTGCCCATAGAAATAATGCACGTCAAACATCGCGGTGCCGTATTCCTCGGCGCGGTGGCTGACCCCCAGGATTTCCTTGAGGTACTGGCCGCTGGCGTCCTTGGCGTAGAAACGCCAGCTGTCGGCGGGGAATTCTTTTTGATCGACGATCAGTGCGTTGCTCTTGAGCGACAAGCCCTTGGGCAGCTTGGCCACTTCAATCTCGCCCTTCTCGATAGTCGCCAGGAACAGCGGGATTGAGCCCACCACAAAGGCCGGGTTTTCCGGGAATAGGTTGAGGTCGTAGGTGAGGGTGCCGCGTGCGGGGTTCAGCTCGTAGGCTTCGGTTGGCAACTCGATCGGCTCACCGCGTTCGCCCTTGTCGTCGGCGGTAAAGAACGTCACGGGTGATTCGCTGCTGTTGCGCTCGGCGCCCACCAGGTCGTCATTGAAGGTAAACGGGTGATCGAATGCGATATGCGCGGCACTGGCGTCGTCGACAGACTGGCTGATGGTGACGCTGTTTTTCAGTTGCTCCTCGGTCAGTGTGGCGTCCTTGAGCCAGCTGGCGGCACCGTCGTCATACACGGTGACCGGCATGGGCAGGGCCTGGACGGTTTGTTCCAGGCTGTTCTTGTCGAAGCGCAGGACCGGCAGGTCGATGTCTTTGCGAGTGACCGTAGCCTTGGAAAAGTCCAGCACGTTGACCTGCAGGTTATCGATCAGGCCATTGAAGTAGACCTTGGCGTAATGACTGTTCTGTTTATGTTCGAAAGCTTTTTGCTCATCGGTCAGTTGTTTTTCAAATGCATCCGACCAGGCCTTCTGCTTTTGCATCTCGGCCAGTTGCTTCTCGTAGAACGCCACCTGCGCGGCGCTTTCGTTGATTGAGCCTGAGCGTGTGAGAAATTGCCCGCTGCTGTCGCGCGCCTGCACCAGCAGCGGGTTGGGGGACTCGTCGCCGACCTCCGGGGCCAGCGGCGCGCTGTTGGTCAGTTCGATCTCTGCGTAGTTTTTTTCCAGAAGCAGCAGGTTGACGGTGATCGCGCCCTCGGTGCGCTTGTGGCCCACGTCTTTTTTCGACAGGTCGAACGTCAGCACTTGTCCAGGCGCCACCACTTCGACGGTGCCCTTGAGGCTGACGGGCTGCGGCTGGCTCTTGTTCTCTGTCTCGATGCCGTCGATGAAGGGGTAGGTTACCGTCAGGTCATCTGGGTTGGTCAGGTTAGAACTGCTGGGACTCAATTGGATGCCAGGGTCGGTTTCCGACCATTCCGGTTGGAAGGGGATGACTTTGTTATTGCTCAAGGTGACTGACTGCCATTCCAGGCCATGGGGGAAGGGGAATGAGTCGGGCAGGTTGAAACTGAACGCAAAGACCGGCTGCAAATCCGTTAGGTAGTCCGAATGTGAGGTCTTGCGCAGTACGAACAAGCCATTGATATAGGTGTCTACCAGCGCCTGGGGCGTGGGGTAGTGTTTGAGCAGGGCCAGGTTGTCTTCGCCATACTCGGCTTCGATAGGCTTGCTGGCGAGTTTGCCCCGTGCGCGTTCCAGCAACAGCAGCGAACCGCCAAGGTCGGCGATGGCGTCGCGCAGTTTGGGGTCTTGGATGCTGTCGAGGGAATGTTCGAACTGGTCGGTTTTCTCTTCGAGGGTGGTCTGCTTCTGCTCATCGCTGGGGGAGCAGCCGCCGGCCAGCAGCAATGCTGCGCACAGGCCGATGCTGGCCAAAGGAGATCGCACATCCATCATCTGAGTTTTCCTGTCCGACGTCATCGAGCCGAGTTGATGGGCTCGACACTAGCAGAAAAATTCTCTTACAGATGCCGCCTGGGTCAGTTTTCTCGCGCTTACAGGTGTCTTGTAGCGGCTGGTATACTCGCCGCCATTTCTGGCCAAGCTGTGTGAGATCCAATGGAACGCTTTATCGAAAACACGATGTACGCTTCACGCTGGCTGCTGGCGCCGATCTACCTGGGGCTGTCCCTGGGCTTGCTGATCCTGGCGCTGAAGTTCTTCCAGGAAATCATTCACGTGATTCCCAACATTTTCTCCATGCTGGAAGCGGAAGTGATCCTGCTGCTGCTGTCGTTGATCGACATGGCGCTGGTCGGTGGCTTGCTGGTGATGGTGATGATTTCCGGCTACGAGAACTTCGTGTCGCAGCTGGATATCGATGAAAACAAGGAAAAGCTCAACTGGCTGGGCACGATGGACTCTTCGTCGCTGAAGATGAAAGTGGCGGCGTCCATCGTGGCGATTTCCTCGATCCACTTGCTGCGCATCTTCATGGACGCCAAGAACGTCGATCCCCAGCACCTGATGTGGTACGTGATCATCCACATGACCTTCGTGGTCTCGGCCTTTGCGATGGGCTACCTGGACAAGCTCACCAAACACTGATGCCCTGCGTGCGCTGGCCTTACTGCTCGATGAAGTAGTAGGGCTGGCGGCCGATCTTCATCTCCTTGACCACGGTGAACGTCCCGCTCAGTGCGCGGGTGTTGTCCAGCAACGCAACGTTGCCGGGTTTGGCCGTGAGAAAACCGTGTAACTGAGCTTCGGTTTGCAGGATCGGCAAGTAGGCCTGCAGATAGAACACGCTCGCCCCGGCGATGCGTTCATTGGGCTGGAACATCACCACCTCCTTGCCTTCGGTTTGAAACCCCCTGGCCTGACTGATCACCGGCACGAAGGACTCGCGCTTGTCTGCCTTGGGTGCGAACCAGAGCGCGGCCGTCAGGTAACTGGCCATTGCCAGGCTGAACGCGCCGATGATCACGCCCCGGTGGTAGCGGTACAGCCCCGGTTTGCGCGCCTTGAGCCACGCCAACAGCACCCCCGCATACTCTGCAGCGAGCACGGCGGCGGCGGGTGTGAGTGCCATCAAGTAAACGGTGCGCTTGCTGGACGCCAGGGTCAGCAGGGTGAACTGCGCCAGCAGCCATACACTGAAAAACAGGAGGTAGCGGTTGCGCACCAGGCTTTTTCGAAAGTGCCACAGGCCCAGGTACACCAGGATATTCCAGGGCAGGAACGCCTCCGGCAGCTTCGCGATGTAATAGTAGAACGGCTCGTAATGCCCGGCCTCGACGAACGAGCCGCTGAACCGTCCAACGCTGTTGGTCCACAACACTTCGCCCACCGCTTGCATGCCGCCGCGCTGGAACAGGAAAACCAGCCAGATCATCAGCGGCACCAATGCCAGCAAGGTGAACAACGCCGGTTTGAGCCAGTCGCCGATCCGCAGGCGCTTGTCCATCAGGCTGGTGCTGGCCAGGTACGCAAAAATCACGATGCCGGGCAATGCCAGCCCCAATACGCCTTTGCTCAGGGTGGCGATCACCATGCCGACGCTGAACAGCGCCCATGCCCACGCGCTGGAACCCTCACGCTCGGGTCGCACGGCTTGGTAAAACGCCAGCAGTGCGGTGGTCACGCCCAGGCTCAGCAGTGAATCCTCACCCACGCCGCGCACATTGCTCCAGTAACTGGCCATTGTCGCCAGGATCAGCGCTGCGCAGAACGCCAGTGTTTTCGGGCGCCCGAACGTGCACAACATCCCGTAGAACAGCATCACGCTCAAAAGCCCAGCAACCGCCGAGGCCAGGCGCACGGCCCAGGTCGTAGCGCCAAACAAACGAATGGCGCCGGCATCCAGCCACAGGCTCAAGGGCGGTTTTTCCAGGAAAGGCTCGCGAAACAACTGCGGCACCACCCAGTTATTGTCCAGGTGCATGGCCATGGCGATCCCGGCGACGCGGGCTTCGGTAGAGCCTTGCAGTTCGTGGTTACCCAGGGCGAAGAAGAACAACAAACCAGCGAGCAGGAGCAGCACAGAAGCGGGACGTGTCATGAGGTCTTGCTACCAAGGCAGGAGGCCGCTCTGAAGAACGACTCGGACGATTGGCGAGTATAGGTAGGCGATTCTTAATATTTCGTGAACGGATGAGGGAATGTTAAGAGACCTCGATCCGCCATAAAAAGGGCAGGGCAGGGCGAAGAAAAGAAACGTCTAACCTGTCTCTAATGAGAAGTATTACCATGTGCGACCTAATTCAGTCTCCCGTCGGATATCGCACCCATGGCTTCATCCTCGACAACTCATCAGATGGTGGGTGAACTCTATGCCCAGCATCACAGTTGGGTGGTGCAGTTGCTGCGGCGCAAGCTAGGTGGGCAGGAGCAGGCGGTTGATCTGGCACAGGACACGTTCCTGCGCATCCTGAGCAGCGGCACCGTACCCGTCTTCCGCGAGCCTCGCGCGTACCTCACCACTGTCGCCAGCCGTTTATGCGGGCAGTATTTCCGGCGCCAGGCGTTGGAGCGGGCGTATGAGCAGTCGCTGGCGATCCTGGAACCCGAGCACATGCCGTCGCCGGAATCCCGCTTGCTGGTGCTTGAAGCACTGGACGCGGTCGGCCAGGTGCTGGACGGGCTGGGCAGCAAGGTGCGGGAGATTTTCCTGTTGTCGCAACTCGATGGCCTGACTTATCCACAGATCGCAGAACGCATGCACGTGAGCGTTAACGTGGTGCAGAAGGCCATGCTCAAAGCCTATCGTCATTGCTACTTGGCGGTGTACGCCGCATGAGTCGCTTCAAGGTCGGCAACGATCAGCCACTGGACGCGTGTGTGTTGGACCAGGCGTTGAACTGGATGGTCACCTTGCAATCGGGCACCAGCGGCGCCGCTGAGCAGCAGGCCTGCCAGCAGTGGCGCAACGAAAACCCCCAGCATGAACTGGCCTGGCAGCGCTTGGCCGGGCTCAGTCGTGAAATGGGCCTGAACACCCACGCGCTGTCGGCGCCCAACGCGCGGCAATTGTTGCGCGCCCGCAGTGCGCCGTCGCGACGCACCTTGCTCAAGGGCTTCGCCGGCCTGAGTGTGGCCACCGCGCTGGGCTTGAGCGTGCGTGAACGGGTGTTGTTGCCGGAGTTATTCAGCGATTACCACACCGCCACGGGGGAGCGGCGCCATGTGCGCCTGGCCAATGCCGCAGAGGTGCAACTGGATACCCGCACCGCTGTGGATGTTCACGGTGCTCGGCTGGCGCTGAACCTGGGCCGGCTGTTACTGGCCACCGGCACTGACAGCAGCCTGTCGATCAAGACCGCCAATGGCTGGGTGCGGCCGGCGGCGCAGTCGCGCTTGATCATCAGCCACGACCTGCCCCGGCAACTCGGCACCGGTGTGCAACTGCTCTCGGGCAGCGCGTCGATCGAACCGCTGCATGGCACGGGCCTGCGGCTCGGTACCGGCCAGCAATTGACCTTCAACAGCCTGCAGAGCGCGCAGCCCGCAGCGCTGCCGTCAACCGCCGACGCCTGGACCCAAGGCCTGCTGATCGCCGAGCGCATGCCGCTGGGTGAAGTGCTCGAGCAGCTCGACCGCTACCGGCGTGGCGTGCTGCGCTGTGACCCTGCCGTCGCCGGCTTGCAGGTGTCGGGTTCGTTCTCGCTTGATCAGCCCGAAGCCAGTCTCGATCTGTTGGCCAAAGTACTGCCCGTGCGCGTGCAACGGGTCTTCGGCTACCTGGCCACGGTCGTGCCGGCCTGATACCGAAAAATATTCGTCACCGAGTGGCAGGTTTTTTCGTTTGGAGCATCAAGACAGGTAAGACGCTGAAAAAAGCGCCCACCCAACCCTTCTCGACAGGACCGTCTTTATGTTCACCCGCATAACGAAGCCCGCCAGCGCTTTGTGCACCGTTCTCTTCGGTTTATCGGTGGCAACCGCCAGCCACAGCGCTATAGCCGCCGCTCTGGCGCCCGCCAGCGAACACGCCCAGCGTCAGGCGTATGACATTTCGCCCGGCAGCCTGGACCGGGTGTTGGGCGCCTTCGGTCAGCAAGCGGGCGTGATGATCGGTATCGATTCCGCGCTGGCTGCCGGTATCCAGAGCACCGGCTTGAAAGGCCGCTTCTCCGTGGACGAAGGCCTTGAGCGCCTGCTGAGCCCAGCGGGCTTGCAGGCGGAGCCTGAGCAGGGCGGTTATCGCGTCATCGCCAAGCCGGTATCCCAGGAGGGCAAAGTCGAGTTGCAGGCGACGCAGGTCAGCGCCAACCAACTGGGCACCGTCACGGAAGGCACTGGTTCGTACACGCCAGGCACCATCGCCACGGCCACGCGGCTGGTGTTGAAACCACGGGAAACACCGCAATCGATCTCGGTGGTCACGCGCCAGGTGATGGATGACTTCGGTCTCAAATCCATTGACGACGTGATGCGCCACACGCCGGGCATCACCGTATCGACCTACGACACCGAGCGTACCAACTACTATTCTCGCGGTTTCTCGATCGAGAACTTCCAGTACGACGGTATTCCCACCCTGCGCGATGCCCAGTATTCGGCAGGCCAGACCATGACCGACATGGCGATCTACGACCGTGTCGAAGTGCTCAAGGGCGCCACCGGCCTGCTCACCGGCGTCGGGGGGCCGGGCGGTACAGTCAACTTGATCCGCAAGAAGCCAACCTCCGAGTTCAAGAGCAGCATCGAATTGGGCGCGGGCTCTTGGGACAACTACCGCTCCCAAGTGGATGTGAGCGGCCCCTTGACCGAAACCGGCAACGTGCGTGGCCGCGCGGTGGCGGCGTATCAGGACAAGAAGTCGTTCCTCGACCATTACTCGCGCAAAACCAGCGTGCTCTACGGCATCCTCGAGGTCGACCTGACCCCGGACACCCTGCTGACCCTGGGTGCTGACTACCAGGACAGTGATCCCAAAGGCTCCAGCTGGACCGGCACGCGCACGATCTTCGATGCCACCGGCAACAAACTGGACTTGCCGCGCTCATTCAACAACGGCCCTAAATGGGGCTCGTGGCAGCAATACAGCCACACCGTATTCGCCACCCTGGAACACAGCTTCGACAACGGCTGGGTCACCAAGGGCCAGTACAACCATCAGGTCAACGGTTACGATGCACCACTGGGCTACATCTCCCAGGATTCCGCCACGGCCAGTTCGATCTATGCGGCCAAATACACCGGCGACACCACCAGCGACAGCCTGGACGTGTATGCGTCGGGGCCATTTGAACTGTTCGGGCGTGAGCACGAATTGGTGATTGGCCAGTCCGTGTCCACGTCCCGCTGGAAGGGCAAGGACTACCGCAACCCGGTCTACTTCGCCAATTCCTATGACTTTTACAATTGGCACGGCGAGGCCATCGAGCCGAGCTGGGGCAAGGCTTCCCGGTTCAGCGATGAAATCACCCGCCAGACCGGCACCTATGTCACTGGGCGTTTGAGCCTGACTGACGAGCTGCATCTGTTGCTTGGCACCCGCATTGCCAACTATCAGGTCACCGGCAGCAGCGACACCGAGGAGAGCGGCAAGGTCGTGCCGTACGCCGGCGTCACCTATGACCTCAATGACAACTTCACCGCTTATGCCAGCTACACCGAAATCTTCAAGCCACAGACGCAATACCGCGATAGAACCAACACCATGCTGGAGCCGGACGAAGGCAAGAACTACGAGTTCGGCCTCAAGGGTGAATTCTACGAGGGCCGCCTGAACGCCAGCCTCGCTTACTTTGAGGTGCACGAGACCAACCGCCCGATCGCCGACACCGTCTGGAACTCCCAGCCGGCCGTGGATTACTCCTACATGGGCACCGAGAGCAAGACCAAAGGCTACGAAGCAGAAATCTCCGGTGAACTCACCCCCGGCTGGCAACTGCAGGCTGGCTACACCCACAAAATCGCGCGCAATGCCGAACGCGATAAGATCGCGACCTGGGAGCCGGAAGATCAGCTCAGCTTCTACACCAGCTACAAATTCCAGGGCAGCCTGGACAAACTCACCGTGGGCGGCGGTGCCCGCTGGCAGAGCGCGGGCTGGCAAACGGTACGTAACTGGGGCTATCCCGGTGGTGGCCGCTCGGAAAAATTCACCCAGGACCCTTACTGGTTGGTGGACGTGATGGCTCGCTATCAACTCACCCAGAACCTGTCGGCCACGCTGAACGTCAACAACCTGTTCGATAAGAAATACTTCACCAATATCGGCTTCTATGACTCGGCCTATTACGGCGACCCGCGGAACATGATGGTGACGACGCGGTGGGATTTCTGAGGGCGCCAGTACAGGCCTGAACACGAGCGCTCATGAAAAGCCACCACCTGCGGTGGGGCTGACACGGCACGCCCGGGCCTCATCGACTGGCAACCAACACGGGAATCGCGTTATTGAGGGAGAACGCCACCAGAAACACAGCCAAGCCCACATCGATCTGGCGGGTGTATTTGAGAAACAGCGCCTTGATGGGGCCTTGGCCAAACAGCAGCGAGACAAGGGAATACCAGATGACTTCCAGGGTGGAGCACACCACCACCACCAGTACCTTATCGAGGTCGGTACGTGGCGAAGCAAGAAAACCGGCGTAGATGCTGATCATGAAAGCGATGGTCTTCATGTTGCTGATGTTGGTGATGACCCCGACGCGATACGCCTTGGCAAAGCTGGTGACGCCAGGTAGGGCGCTTTCGGCCGTACCAGTGTTTTTTGCCAGCACGCTTTTGATGATGCCGTAGGCGATGTACAGCAGGTACGCCGAACCGCACAGGGTGGCAACCCTGGAAAAGGCCGGGTACTGATGCAACAGCGCCGCCAGGCCCAGCAAGGAAATGCTCGAAAAAAACACGCCTACGGTGCAGATCCCCAAGGTTGCACCCAGGCCAGTAGTGACCGAGCCTAATGAAGAAAAACGGCTGACAATGATGAAGTTCGGCCCGGGACTTATCACCGCCAGTATGTAAATCAATGCTGCTGTGAACATGTGACTTCCTTGTATGAAACTAGCAGCAAATTATGAATGAATGACCAACTATAAATTCATATGCTTATGACCTGTTTGTGGACGCCCGGCGCGGACAGGCATGCCTGTGACCTTAGGGAAGCGCGATGCATAAGGTGGCGACTGATTGAGGTGACGGCGGCCGGTATCACCTGACTGACTAGGCGCTCAGCACTGTGTCTCGCGCCTTCCTCGCGATATGATCAGAGCTATCAATTTAACGAGGTGGCAGTGGTATGTCTCGCAAAGCTATTGGCAAAACTGTTGCTCGGACCAGTCGATCTGATGCTAAAGGTGGTGGGCTGCTCACTCAAAAAAAATTCCGGTTTCTTGAGTCAGTGCGATTTACAAATCTCACGACGATCATGCTACCTGGCGCAGACAAGTCCACCGACTTTGTAGAGTTCACATTCGCCGACTTTAAAAAATTGCTCAAGCAGCACGAAAAAACCAGCGTGGTCAGCAGCGAGCTTTTAGAAGAGCAAAAGGCCTCGTCAAAATATGAGCTGAGTAGTGCATTGGAGAAACTGGGTAAGCGCAATCGCGCCCTAAAGAAACATAAGCTGCTAGCTGAGCAGCAGGTCGAAAGGGTCGAAGCTCTAGAGCTTGCCCTTGGAGTGAGCGAAAACCGGATCGCGGAACTAGAAGCGCAGGTAGCGAAGGAGATCGAAAACTTTTCTATCCTCCAGCGCAATTACGACACCGTTCTCAGAAACATTGACGAGGAGGACGACGGTTCTAGAAGCATGACGCCATCGGCAACTAGCGAATGGGACACAATAACAAGCCGCAGGGCACTGCCAGGTAGCTACGGTACGGGCAAGCGTCGTTGACCTGTGGTGCCTTTAAGCGAATTTTTGTAAGAGGGCGGCATACTGCCATTCATGAGGCTACCTCCGGTACCGTTTTGGTACGTAAGCGGCTCGGGCCGGTATTCCAGCAGCTGCTGTGGCAGGTCGAACACTTCGCACATTTGAATCGTCATTCTCCTGGTGCTTCGAATTTCTCCCTCACTCTCCCCGCGACGGTTGTTGAGTGTTATCAGGGATCAAGGCCCCTGCAGCCTGTGAGGGTTGTCCACTTACGCGGGACGGGCGGCTCTTTACGACCGGGAGCTTGGGCATCTCATGATCTGGCCTCCTGAGAGCACCGATAACGGTGGGCGGGTGGAGGCTGCGTTGGCTGACGAGACCAGCGCCGCGAGATCCAGAGTCTGTTGCAGGCAGTGATGCGATGACCGGGGCGTGCCTGACTGTCAGTCAGGTGCAGTCCATTCCGTGGGCTGCGGCACCATCACCTGCATTGCTGCTGCGGGTGACATCGGGGTTTGTCACGCCGATTGTCACAGGGACAAACGCTGCAATGTGTTGCCTGGCAAGGGCTGCGGCAGTGTTTTCGGCGCCCGTCTCTTTCCAGGAGAAAGAGACGGCCGTGGGCTGCCGCATTTGCATTGTGGATAAGTTGGCTTCGATCACGTTGGGCGTGACTGCGCGCCTAATTGGAAGCGAGCGCGCATGGGCTGGGCCTTAAAAGCTTATGGGCGGTGCAGATGGTGGCGACTGTCGCCGCTTTGTCGCCATGCGCCAGGGTAGTGAATTCGTGGGTTGTCGCCGCTGTCGCCGTAGTCGCCATCGGAGGGGCCGGGATGATAAATGTGGGAGCATCCGACCAGCGCACCTTGCATGCCTATACGGCCTTGCCGTATGTTTTTGGCAATGTATACGATCATCGAAACCGAAATTTTCAAGCATTACGCTGAATCGATATGGCGTGATGACGAGCGCCAGGAATTCATCACATGGTTAGCTGCGAACCCGTTGGCAGGCGATGTGATTCCTGGTTGCGGTGGGTTGCGGTGGGTTGCGTAAGGTGCGCTGGTCTCGTGGTGGGATGGGTAAGCGTGGTGGTACGCGGGTTATCTACTACAACGCGCTTTCTGAAGGACACATCTGGTTGTTGATTGCCTACGCCAAGGCGAAGTTCGACAACCTGCCGACCGCCTTCCTGAATCAATTGAAAGAGGAGATCAGTAATGGATCATGAAATGGAGAACTTTAAGAAAGACTTGTTGGCTTCGGTACGCCAAATGAAAGCTGGCAAGGCGGCACGCACAACCGAGGTGACGCTTTCGGCTGCGGCTGAGGCCAGGGCTAAAGTCGGTGTATCTCAAAGTGCATTTGCAGAGCTGCTGGGAGTCAGCCTGCGTACGTTGCAGGATTGGGAGCAGGGTCGTCGGCGACCTGCCGGTGCGGCACAGACTCTGCTGCGAGTTGCCAGCCAGCACCCCGAAGCGTTGCGAGACCTCCAAGCCATCTAAGGCTTAATTACGTTGCCAATTGGAGCTGTTACCGATCAACGTATCGGGAAGACCTCCTCGCTTCTCTCTCCCTGGATTGCCGTCACCGACAAGTTGCCGGTGGCGGCTTTTTGAATGTACTCGCTCTACCAAGTCATCATTGGGCGTCTTCGCTCAATGTAGTCAGCTCGGTTGTACGCGCTTCTGACTTCGTCTTTGTCGACGTGGGCGAGTGCGACTTCAACTTCAATCAGCTCCGGGTCCCATCCATGTTCGTTGAGGGCCGGGGTAATCTGAACTAAATGCATAAGCTGTTGTTTTTTATGAACTTATTTCGTTTTAATTTTTTACTGGAATACTCTTTGGAATACAAGGTCCATTTGCAAGGCTCTGAAGTGTGATCAGGCGGGCCTATGAGATTCCACCTGATCCGAGGGGGCCCGATCAAAGCAGCTATCCTTTTAAGCGCCAGTGGTGCGTCTGTATTCCATCCTGCTCTCGCCATTTAAACCTTACGTTCGCTCGGCTTGTGGCCGGAGTTATTGGTAGGTTTATGCCATATTTTACTGGTCGTTAGCGGGGTTTGTTATAGCTGTCCCCGCATTTATCCCCCCCATTCGACTTCCGCGAGACATGCGACCTTACTACTGATTGCCCTTGTGGTCGGGCTTGTTCTTGGTCCTAAGCCTGGCGCTATGTGCTTTCAGGCATCGGGGGACGCTTACTCAAGACGCAGTCGAAAGCATATGGGGTGGGAGTAGATTGTCCAGCCATGGCTTTACATATTCGGGCCTCTCAATTCCTTTTAATCTGCCGAACCGTGGCGCAACGTGGATCATCTCAAAGCTCCCGCCGCCGCTCCAAGAGGTCGTGTCAGTTACCCCTCCTGGATCTGTCCCGTTAACTACGTGCGTTAGTCGAGGAACCATGAAGTCTAAGACCGTTTGGGCATTGCGCTCCGCGACTACCCATCGCCGCCCCATTTTGTGAGCAACAGCTGCCGTCGTCCCGCTGCCTCCGAAAATGTCCACCACCAGCTCCCCTGGGTTAGAGGCAATATGAATGATGCGTTCGAGCAGCAGTTCAGGCTTGGGCGTGTCGAATACCTCTTTGTCAGGGAACATTGATAGAAGATGGCGCTTAGCATCGTCATTTGTGCCGGTATCTGATGTCCCCCAAACTGTGAATGGGACAAGGCCGCGCAACTGACTTGCAAAAAGCTTGAGCCGTGGTGATCCGTCACCGCCTTTAGGGAACCAAATCCGATCGTCTGCTATCAGGTCTCGGTAAGTGGGCTCTGTGGCGTACCATGAGCGGCCTCGTGGCGGACGTAGGGCTCGTCCAGATGGCGCAATGATTTCGTATTGCTGGGCGCTCCTAAAACCGGGAGCTGTAAACGGAGCATCTCCCCATGGACCTCGCGGGTCGTCATCCTTATTAAGGAGATGGGCGTTGTCCTTTACGAGCAGATTTCTAGTGGTTTTCCATTTCTTCGGCCCGCTCGGGGCGTACACAAGAATGGTGTCGTGATTGGAGGAAAACGCTGCCCGCGAGTCCCGCGTAGTCTTCTTCTGCCATATAACAGATGTCACGAATGCAGTCTCGCCAAAGACTTCGTCCATCACTGCTCGGGCACGATGCACTTCGCTGTCATCCAGATGCACCCAAATACTCGCGTCGTTGGCAAGCAGTGGGCGAATTGCAATGAGTCGGTCGCGCATCATGCTAAGCCACATCGACCTATTCATGGTGTCGCGGTACTGTCGAAAATCCACCTGCGTGTTGAAAGGCGGGTCTATGTAGACGAGCCGGATGCCTCCGTCGAGGACTGATGTCCGTTGGCGCAGTGCCTCCAGAACATCGAGGCCGTCGCCAATGGCTAGTACGTTCGTCTGAGAGTCTATCGGATGGTTCGTGAGGGCCTGAACGTCAAAAGGTTCACTGAGTCGAGGATCTGTGGGCTGCACCCACTCGTAGCTACTCCCGCCTGAGGCGCGCAGTGCCAAGTCTTTGTTCGGCCAAACAAGCTGAATTTCAGACATAAAAGCTCCAGAGTTGAGACGTATCAGACGGTGATGCGTTACCTACGTCATACATCCTGTTAAAATACCTCTAGCCGATTTAACGGCGAAAAGAAAGAGATCAAATGGACAACTGTGCTTCAAAACTGGATCAGGTAGAACTACCTTTTGTCAGCTCCACCCACCCACCCATCAAGCCTTTCGTCAGGTGGGTAGGTGGCAAATCGCGATTGCTTTCTCGCATTCTTCCGCACGTGCCTGACACTATTCAAAATTACTACGAGCCATTTCTCGGTGGAGGAGCGGTCTTCCTGGCTTGTGCTGGGCGCGTTTCCGGTCGCTCCTATCTAGCAGACCTCAATGAACACCTCGTAGCGGCTTGGGTTGCAATGCGAGACCATCAGCCTGCGTTGCGTCCGCTCCTCGATTGGTATATGGAGAATGACTCCAAGGAATTCTACTACGAGGTTCGCTCGGCTGCTCCAACTTCCCTCATCGAAAGGGCTGCAAGGTTCTTTTACCTAAACGGTGTGTCTTGGAACCACCTATGGCGTGAGAATTCTCGTACAGGGGCGATGAATGCACCTTGGGGCGACCGTCGCTTCAAAGGCTTTGACGACGCTACTATGGCGACGATAGGGAAGGTGTTGTCTCGGGCAGATATCGTTGCTGCCGACTTCCGAGAGGTGCTGAAGACAGCCTCAGATGGTGATTTTGTCTATCTTGACCCCCCATATTTGCCCATTTTTTCTCAGCCGGACACTGAAAAAGAGCCGACTGCAAAATTTAACAAATACACTGCAAAAACCTTTGAGGCGGTTGACCTTATTGAGCTTGCAGATATTTGCGCCGACCTCTCTCGGAGAGGGGTGAAATGGATTATGTCTAATCGCGATACTGAATCAGTACACGAGCTATTCCCCGACACTGAAATTATAAAATTCACAACCCACCGCTCGCTGGCAGCACAGAGTCGGCGTGAGGTTGAGGCACATCGGTCGCCGGAGGCGATCATCATCGGGAGAGGTTGAATGTCTGCTTTGCCAGTGGAATGGGTGCTTGTGATTTATTACGGGCCCTCGGCGCATCGCGCAACGTATGGGCGCCTTGGCCGCAGTGATGCGGCGAACAAGACATATACGAAAGACTATATTCAGCTGTCGAGAAGGGATGAGTTTATTGCTGCCGTAAAGCGATTCTTTCCAGAGACAAACGAGAACGGTTCGGCGGCGCTGACGTACAAGTGGCCAACAGGGACTGCTACAGGTGCGCTCGTCCTGCGTTCTGCGGATCGTCCACACCTCAAGTGGGAAACAAGTATTGGCGCTCCCCAGGTTTGGAAGATGGCCGTCGCGACAAGCGATGCTACTGCCGAGACGATACCTGGCGATCCGTCCCACGTTGATATAGCCGATGCCGAGAATGAGTTTGCATTACTCGCGAGTCGTGGAGCGGGTCAGCCGTACTTAATAGCAGTTAAATTGCAGGATGATCCAGGCACGTTGCAATTACGTGCTTATCTGGATAATCCGAGCACAAGTTATGCTTGGGCTGACATGCAGCTTGTTCCGCAGAGTATTCAGAGGTTAGCTGCAAAAACGTCGCAAAGCTCAGCGCTTCAGTGGTCGACAATCACAAGCGGTGGCGTGGCACCGAATGCAGAAGTTAGCGATATTTTTGCACGGCTCATTGCAATGGAAAGCCCGCTTTCTTTGATCGAAACCCTTGATGCTGCGACTGCTAGTGCATTGGCTGCGTACCTCAGAAATCCTGGCTATGGATTGTTTTTCGATCCTGATCTTAATCATGACGCATGGTTACAGCTATCGCCGCTTGATGAAACGCTGGCGGCGTCCGCTAGTGCTTTTCTCGAGATGCTAGAGACACGATTTCCGATGGTCCCGCAAGGCGACGCGGCGGCTGAGACTCTAGAGGTTTCTGCTGAAGAGGTTGAAGAGTTTAGAGGTCAGATAAAACAAGAAAATTATGAAGTTGCTGATTCTCACGCCACTGTTAAAACCAGGGGTAGTGCTCAGCGGGCGTTTGCAGAAGCAGTAAAAACTAACTATGGATTTAAATGCGCTGTAACTGGAATCGAGAATAAAGATTTTCTTGTGGCTTCGCATATTGTTCCATGGAGTGTCGATCAAAGTATTCGATTGGATCCGTCTAATGGTATCTGTCTTTCGCTTCTCGTGGACCGAGCTTTCGAGAAAGGATACTTAATGGTTTTGGACGACTTTACTATTTCTATCGATTGGGAAAAAGTTGGAAGCGACGGCGCGCTACGTGATCAGCTTCTGCCCTATGATAAATGCATGCTGGCAGTGCCTAAAGGGCATTTGCCTAAATTAGATTATCTTCAGCGTAGGCGAGCATTGGCTGCTCTTACTGAATAGTTGGTGTCTGGTTTCTGTGTGAGTTGATGCTGTATGCCGGATTTAATATATGTTCCGGCCCTTAAGTCCGACTTAAGTAAAAAACCAAGGCACGGAACTTCCGTGCCGTGGTGTCAGTTGATTCCGGCCGGTTTATCATTTTTATCATAACAAATCGGATATTCGCAGTGCCCACCGGCATTGAGTACTTCCAGTTCATAGACCGTTGGTAGGTACTGCTTGAGCTCCGCCTTGGGAACTTTCTTACCATTAATGGTGCAGTCATCGTCCGCCCGTGGGTTGCACCAGGCTGCCTTTACTTCGATTGTTTTGGTGGGTTTTGTCATGGGGGTCTTTTCGACCTGTGGTTCGCTATCGACTGAGCCACTCGTTTCATTCGCATCCAGCGAGTAGGCAGCAATAGAGTCTTTTACGCTCGCATTGCTAACACCGTGGTCAAGCAAAAAGTCCTGAAGTGTTGCGCGAGCTTGAGAGTAAGTAACCTCTTTCCCCTTTTTATTTGGTCCGCCGTCCATGCGGTACGCTATCGGATAACCATCCTCGCTTTCATAGATGTAATAGTAAATTGAAAGGCTAAAGCTTAGGTCCTGACCGTACATGCCATAGATGCCCGAGCCATTAGATGCACGGCAAGTGCCTCGCACACATTTGCCGCTAATGTGGTTGCTGAAGGTAACGTTACGCTGTTGTTGTGCATTCCACTGAGTGATGTTTCTTGGAATGCTATACCAAGTGCAACGGTAAAATTTCGCCCCATACTGATTTTTCGCCTCCGCGCAGGGAATGGCATACGGCAGGTCGTTCATAGTTTGTTCATTTGGCAGCATGGGCGGATACATGTACCCGTAGTCAACTTCGGCTTGAGCGTTTATGGAGAGTGTGAGCGCAAGGCAAATGGTTACTTTTAGTATGGCTGACTTTATTTTCAATTTATTAAGCT
The DNA here is from genome assembly GCF_009866765.1 of Pseudomonas sp. S35. NCBI lineage: Bacteria > Pseudomonadati > Pseudomonadota > Gammaproteobacteria > Pseudomonadales > Pseudomonadaceae > Pseudomonas > Pseudomonas sp. S35. The sequence goes on along the minus strand of NZ_CP019431.1, from coordinate 5,682,441 downwards.
CTCAAGTATGCGCTGTTGCGCTAATTAATATTGTCGGATCTTATTTTTTATAGATAATTTTTAGTTTTTTGTTGACGTAGTCTTTTATGATTTCATAGTCGGGGTTGTAGGTGGCTAGAGTATGACCAGTGCTGACAACGGTAGCGGCGGCGGCTAAAGCGACGCCGATGGGGAGAGAAGCAGCTCCAATAACAGTGCCCAATATACCGCCTTGAGCTAAAGCACCTTTCAGATCGACTTTTACTCGGCACTTTAGATCTAGGCTTTCTATCTTCTTTTCGATAATTACTACGCTCTTGGTGAATTGCCCCCTTAAACCGATAACCTCAAAAGACTTTTTCGCTTTTAGAAAGGTTTCTATTTGAGATTCGTTTAATCCATTTACTGTTGAAAGAGACATATTTTCAGATTCTCTATATTGGGGGTAAGAATGCCCGCTGCTAGCTCTGCTCTACGTCACAGAAATTTCAAAAAAAGGGTCGTAAATGCCGTGGTCGTGAAAGCATCATAGCGCGACGATTTTCGCCATGGCAAGAATCTCTGCGACTCACGATAAAGACGGCGACCTAGTACAGCTTGGTGCGGCGGTACGCGCACGAAGACTCGGGCAAACGCTGTCGCAAGAAGCCTTGGCGGATGCTGCCGGGATCGACCGTTCTCACATGGGGAAAATAGAGCGAGGGGAGAGGAACGTTACCTTTTTGAATATCCTTCGGATCGCGACTGCTTTGCACTGCAAACCGTCAGATTTACTCATCGACGCAGGACTGTGACCTTTCATCAATCAACGCTTTGTTTGAGTAAGCCGTTCTTAATTCCTGGATCTGCCCATCCTTTGTATAGTTCAGTTTGGTAGGAAGAAGCCCGATCTCAATGGTGTTCCCATCGGGCATAAAGCGCCCCGCCATAGGCGGGGTTGATGTGTGTGCGAAGCGGCTCAGGCCGCGAGGCGTAGAGCCGCATCCAGTGCCCTCTGCTTCATGACTGCACCTTGTCCAAACCATGCCGAGTCCATCCGGTACTCAGAGCTCCTTGCCCGCCGCTCGTGGTCGACATATTCGGTTACGGCGTTGAGCAGTCCCCATGCGGTGCCTTTAGCAGACTGCAAGGTTGAGCCTCGGCCTTGTCCTTCATACAGGCTTTGTACTTTACGTAGTGCTCTTTCGTTCGGTAGTACTTCAGGAATGGGGCTGTTAGCAGGGGTGTCGCACAGCACGCTGAGGAAGAAACTCATTGCTTCCGGCCACTGCACCCTGCGCTCTGCAAGCATGTGCATTCGATGCATGAATTCGTCCCACTGTGATACCGCGATCCCCAGCTGCTTCTTTACCGCCTGTGGATCAAACCGAGTACTGTGCGGAACCTTGATAGCGCGGCTTGCCCCATCCAGGGCAATAGTCAGTGTGTTGTTGCAGACGACTCGAACGGTGGTGGGTGTGGCGGTGGTAGCTAACGTTCCGTCGCACGAGGTGGCCAGTAGCAAATAACCATTAACTTCATCATTACCCGCCAACGTTGCGGTTTGCCCTGTCCGCGCCAAAGCCCAGAACTTACGACCTCCTTTCAACACTCCCGCAGTTTCCAGCTCATACCCGGAGACCTCAGTGAGGTCGCGGTAAAATTCCAGCACATCGCGAGGCTGCACTATTTGGTAGCGCTGTGAGACTACTGAAAGTGCTGCTTTGGTGTCAGAACGGTAAAGAACCTTCTGTTCTGGGAATGTATAAATTGATCCCAGGTTACCTACCGTGTTGGCCTTGAAATGGACCGGACTGTCTTCTATGCGCCAGTTCATACCGGCTTCTTTCTGCCAGACCTCAATAGGTTGTTTGGGTGAAAGTACGGATCCGAGCCCATGCCATGGCGTTTCACCGACATAAGCCATGTGTTCGATTAGATGTGCCATTAGGTTTTTCCTTGTTTGACAGGCGAGCGCCAACGCTGCTGGGATATCAGCGGTGCGTAATATGCAAGCGAGATGAATATCAGTTGTCTTGAATTGCTTCGACTGTGTGTGAAGCCTTCACGGATGTTGCAGGAAATTGCATCTTGAAAGAACAGTTACAGTGACTGCATCGGTAGGAGTCGAAGACGTTGCGATCAATTAATGCTCCGATCCTCGCTCCCGCGATACATCCGGCTGCGCCGCTTGCGAATGCCGCCATAATGGATGAGGCCAATCGGCCTACTGCTGTGGTTAGCCCGCCTGTTGGGCTGCCAGCGATCAAAATAATATTGGCGCCGATTGTGGTAGCGGATAATCCTTTGAGTACACCGCTCACGCCACCGATGGCGGCACCTGCTTTCTTGGCTGTAGCTTGTTGTGCGACGGCTGATGACCCGCAGCTTGGGCATTCAATCATTTTTTCAGACCTCTAAATAATTATCTATGTCAAGGGTGATGTCGTTGCTCAAGTGTTATGTATGGGTAAAATTGTTTCGAATTGATTCTTGGTGTCGGCGAAGAGGACCGAAGTTAGTTCTCTCTGGCAAAAGAACTAACATTTCAAACGAGGGAACTAATATTTCATAGCTGGGAACCAACTTTCTGTACTGGAAGGTAGGCTAGTGCATGCCTCAGTCCGGTGGTGGCTCGGTCGTCAATTGAAATCCGGTTTAGCACCTGGGAATTTTTTACTGGGTGCTAAGTCGAGTGAACGCGGGAAGAAGATCTTTTACCGTTGGGGCTCATTGAAACCCGAGGGTACCTACCATGCAGCGAGATTCGGCAGTACATCCTAGTGTTATCAGACTCAAGCAGCTCTCAGTTAGGGTGGGGCTGTCACGGTCAACTATTTATGATCGTATCAACCCGCGATCTTCGCGATATGACGCAACGTTCCCTAAGCCTTTTAAATTGGGCAGCTTTGCTGTGGGGTGGCTGGAGGAGGATGTAAGCGCTTGGCTACAGCGATGCGTCAGCGTTTCTTATAATGGTTCTAATTCGAGAAGCCACAAGCACTAACTTTCATTTTTCTATTGACTCATATCTCCAGCGTGCGGTGCTGTTGTTTATCTAAATCGTTGGGTTGGCCGGGGCAAGCAGAGAGTTTGAATATAGGTATCTATGTTATATCTAGAATAGTATCTAGTATCTCTAGTATCTATATTCAATGTCTATACCTAATACCCATCTCCAATGCACGCCGTGATAGAGCATGGGCCTGCATGGGCAGTACGGGGTGATGGGTACAGTAGTGGCTTATCGTCAGTTGAGTGCTCTATGTGAGGAGTGATTAAAGTGCCTGTCCATATAAGGTGAGTGCATGAGGTTTGATGAAGAGTTAGAGTTCTATTTTGAACATGATTCGTACATGTATGCGGACATCAACGGTGAGACGGTTGAGCAGTATACCGATCAAGCGTTATTGGCAAGTGATATTCGCTCAATTGTCAACGTGATGTTGCGCCTGAACGCCTTTGAGAAGGGATTGTTTCTGCCTCGTACGACGGCAATGTCTAAGCAGAAGAAGGTCAGAGTGTTGGAGCAGGACTGTCTAAGCTTACTAAAGGTGGATTTTGGGATGATCAAAGAGGTTTATCCCTGTCATGAGTTTAATCCACTGTTGAGAGTCTTTATGAAGTACTTTGTTGGAGTGGAGCTGAAAACAGATGTATATAAGGTTGAGTTGCTTCAATCTGATGAATTATCCCTGCTCCATGACTTGATAGAAAAGGTTAAGCAGGAAATTCGTGGGGTGCGGTTTCAAACTAATCTGAAAGGGTTTAGCCGGTCTGCCAATAAAAATTATAAAAGTCTAGTTGGATATATTGAGTCGCTGTTTGTGCGTTACGCTAGGATGCTAGTCATTCGTGTTGATTTCACCTACCGCAGCCAGTACTGCGTTCCTCGAGGAGAGACCGCTATCACCCATGCCGAAGCCAGGAGGCATCGCGAAGCCCTAATGAAGTATCTCAGGAGCCCTAAGTCACCGGGTGTTGTAGGGTATGCTTGGAAACTGGAGTATGGTCTTGATAAGTCCTACCATTATCACTGTTTGTTGTTTTTGAATGGAACTGATCATCGAGAGGATATCGTCATTGCCAAGCTTCTGGGGGAATACTGGGTAGAGACGGTGACTGAAGGGAAAGGAATTTATTATAACTGCAACAAGAACAAAGCGGCGTTTGAAAAGAAAGGGATCTTAGGGGTTGGCATGATTAGCCATCATCAGGCCGGTCTAAGGGCTGGGCTAAACCTTGTGGCGGCGTATCTGACCAAGCCGGATTACTTCATACGGATGATCGCACCTGACGGCGGCAGGTGCTTCGGGAAAGGAGGGCGGGTATCTCCCAAGGAAACAAAACGGGGTAGGCCCAGAAAGCAGCCTGAGGCGTTACCAAGTGAGTAACCTATTCGCTAGTGCCCAGAAAGGCGGCGCGGCATGCGGAGCCATCTTCCTTCATCCAGTCTGTCATGAGGTTAGTAAGATTAGAGGTAGTGAGATTCATGCTTGAATTTTTATTTAGCTTTACGGCTTCATCGTAAATCCAGTTCGCGGCGTCTCGCTCCTTTTTCCAGCCCCCTTCGGGTCGATGTGAGCTGATTAAAGCCGCTATTTTGTCCTTGTTCTTTTTGCTGCTCTCTGAGCGTCCTCGGCCCCCTCCATTAATTCGAGGAAGGGTCAATCCACTGGCATATCCTTCGAAGTGGCTAGCGTGACAGATAAGTTTCGAAGCACTAGTGATGGAGCCATTTTCACATTCAAAGTCAAATAGTAGGAGGTACGTAAGTGCGATGAGTGTGCTTTCTCGCGCTGGGTGAGTTTGCGAGTCGAGTTCCCTCTCCACCCATTGAGAGGTATTCTGGTTTTTACACGTTTCTCCCGTTTTGACTTGGGCTTCTATGCTGTTTTTGATGTGGTTGTAATCGTCGCCAATGGAGTGTGTTATTAGGTAGTACAATGACTCTTCTATCCTGAGCCTTTCGTTCTTCCAATTAACGTGTAGCTCTTCTTTTAGTTGCTCTAGCTCATGCAAGGCTTGAGCTAGACTTTTCGACGAATTGGTCATGTCGACTCCCTGAAGGTGCGGCTTGATATAATTGGTATTCAGACTTCGAGATTACTGCTGAACGTTGGATTGAGGAAAGCTGCCCAATCATTCATGAGCAGTCGGCGGTTATCAAGAAAGTCTGAACGAGAGTATGCCCCTTCAGTCTGATCGCGTTCATCATGCGCCAGTGCCATCTCGCAAATCTCGCGAGGATGCTGGGGGCATTCACCCGGCCAGTCACGAAAGGAAGACCGGAAATCGTGCCTGGTGATTTGCACGTAATTTATGTCATGCAAAATTATGCGTATTGCGTTAGCGGACTACACCCCCGCTGTCATTGATCGCGGACATAGAAAGGCTCCCGGTAGCAGCTTCCTGGATATGCTCGCTCCACCATTTCATCATTGGCCTTCGGCGCTCTATGTAATCTGCCCGATTATAGGCGCTACGCACCTCGTCCTTGTCCACGTGAGCCAGGGCAACCTCGATTAGCTCAGGATCCCAGCCGTGTTCGTTGAGGATGGTACTGGCCATTGAGCGCATGCCGTGGCTAACCAAGCGGCCTTCGAAACCCATGCGCTTCAGAGCCATATTGGCTGTTTGGCTGTTGCAATGAGTACGGGGATTGCGATCCGCCGGGAAAACATGTTCGCGGTGCCCGCTAAGGGGCTTTATAGCCTCTAGAAGTCCCAAAGCTTGTTCTGTGAGTGGGATGATGTGGGTCCGGCGCTTTTTCATCCGTTCAGGCGGTATCGTCCAGATTTTCTTGCCGATATCGATATCTGCCCATCGTGCGGTGGCTGCTTCTGCAGGGCGAGTCATGGTGTGAAGTTGCCACTCAATCAAGCAGCGTGTGGTCCTTTTGATACTGGCGTTGGCAACCGTCACCATTAGCTCATTGAGTTCGTTTGGCGCAAGTGCTGCCATGTTCGTCTTCTTGGGTTTCTTGAAGACAGAGCGAATTCCGCTCAGTGGATTCGAGTGAATCAAGCCGGAATTCACGCCATAAGTCATGATCTCGTTAAGACGCTGGCTCAGTCGCTTCACGGTCTCAAGACTGCCTTTGGTTTCAAGCGGTCTGAGCAGTTTGATAACCGCCGGAGCAGTGATCGCTGAGATTGGGGTAGCGGCCAAGTCGGGAAAAACGTGCAGCGTGAGCGAGCGCCAGATGTCTTCAGCATAAGCAGTAGTAACCGAGTCTTTCTTGAGCTCGAACCAAGCGGTGGCTACGTTTTTAAAGGTATGTTCCGTAGTCGCTCTTAACGTTTGCCGATCCTCGTCACGCTTCGCTTTCGGATCAATTCCTTGCGCCACCAGCTCCCTTGCCTCTACCGTCCGTTTCCTGGCTTGAGCCAAACTCACCTCCGGAAACGTACCAAGGCCCATATTGATCCGCTTCTTGGTGGCTGGGTGAATGTAGTTAAAATTCCAGAGCTTTGAGCCATTGGCCCTCACTCTCATCTGGAGGCCGTCGCCATCAGTGAGGATGTAGTCTTTTTCCTTTGGTTTCGCTGCTTTGACTTTGACGTCTGAAAGTCGAGTGGCTTGGGCACCCATGAGAATCTCCGATACTGCATGTATTCCAAAAAATAGCAGTCGTGGGCTTGGAATACCACGTGGAATACACGAATTGTAGGATGTGCTCAGATACCATCGGACCCCGTTGGACCTGAATCCCCTGTATTTGCTGGATTTCAGGCACAAAAAAAGACGCCCTTGGACGTCTTTAGATGATTAAGTGGTGGAGCCGGGGGGATTTGAACCCCCGTCCGCCAGTACTCCGCTGTCGGTACTACATGCGTAGCCGTTTCTATTAAGTTAACCCTCAGCGACCCGAAGGGCAGGGTGCTTTGGGCGAGTTGTGTAAGTTTTAGCCGCTTCGTCCACAACGTACTGCACGGCGATTCTGTTCTATATGACAATCACGTTGGGTTTACAGACATCCCCTAGTGATTGCTGGACCCGAAGGTACCAGAAGCTCAGGTCTAAGGCTGCTTACGCAGCGATGGATACCTGGCCGTGGTTAGCGTCATTGGCAACTATAAGTAGTTGCAACAGTGGATTTACGAGTTCTGTTACCAACTCGGCATGCACCTAAAGTTTCGCGACCGGCGTCGAATCCTAAACGGCCCCGTGCTTGTAACTCGTTGTTTCTTAGTGAGTGACAAGCCTGTGCAGTGTACGCCAAACGGTCAGGGAAGGCCAACCCGAAGGTTGGCTTCGCGACTATTTGCCGCCTTTGTCCATGTCCTGCAGGTCTTGCAGGGTCTTGGAGGTGATCTCGATGCACCGCTTGTCGTCACCTGCGGCGTGTGCGGCCTTGGCTTGGGAGACGGCTGTGTCGATTTCGCCGCTTTTACCGCTGGCATCGGTGGAGAGCAGCGCTTTGCCGTTGTTGATTTTATCCAGGTTGATCTTGCACAGATCGGGCTCGCCAGCGGCGAAAGCAGGGGAGGCCAACATCGCAGCGGTAATGAACAAGCCAGCAAGAGCGGAACGCTTCATAGGGTATCTCCTTGCGCAAAAGGGCTCGACGCTGCTGGCGTTCACAGGCTGCCAGCGACATCACTGATGGGCCTCGTTCGTCGAGGCCTATGCAGATGACTGCGCCGGCGCGCAGGGGTTCTGTTTTTTTGCAGGATTATTGGTGGGGACGGGCCTGGGTAACTCTGTCTACCAGGTACACCAAACCGTGATAGTCGATGCCGCCGTGCTGGCTCAGGCCGATTTCGCAGGTGCGGCTGGTGGAGATGCCTTCGCTGCAATATTGCACCGCATCCTTGAGGGAACGCAGTGAGTGGGCGTTGAGTTCCGGCGTGGTGAAGCCTTTGTCGCCGGCAAAGCCACAGCAGTGGATGCCTTCGGGGATCACCACCGTTTTTGAGCAGCGCCGGGCCAGGTCTATCAGGGCTTGGCTCTCCCCCAAATGCTGGGTGCTGCAGGTGACGTGCACGGCGATTGGCGCTTCCTGTGGCGTGAAGTCGAGGCGGTCCATCAGGTGGGTACGAATAAAGCGCACCGGATCATAGAGGTCCAGGCGCGTTTCGCCAAGGTCTTGCACCAGGCGCAGGGTGCAGGGGCTGGTGTCGCAGTAGATTGGGTCCAGGCCACCTCGGCTGGCGTGGAGCAGGGCGCCGAGCAGTTCCTGGCGTTTATGTTCTGCCTGTTCTGCGTAGCCCTTGGAGGCGAAAGGCTGGCCGCAGCACAGGCTGTCCTGGTTGTCCGGGGAAACAACTTGGTAACCGGCTTTTTCCAGTAGGCTTCGGGTTTTGTCGTACAGCGACATCTGTTCTTTATCATCCGCGGCCGGGCCCATTGCCCGCGATACGCAGGCTGCCAGGTAGACCACCCGTGGGCGTTCGTCGGTCACCGTCGGGCTGAAGCGAATGGCTTTTTCCGGCTGTGGCATGGCGTTGGTCCACTGTGGGATCTGCCCCTTGGACAATTTGCTCACAGCGGCCGACAGCTTCGCCAGGCGAGGCGCGCCCAGCAACATGCGCGCACCATTGGCGACATGTAGGGTAAAGCGCGCACCTTGCAGTGCGGTGGCGAAATGGGTGGCGAGCCATTCGGCCGTTTTCGTACGGTCGGCGTCGCGGCTGCGCAGCTTTTTCACCAGGTCGCCGGTGTTGATTCCTACAGGACAGCGCTGGGCGCAAAGTCCGGTGGCGGCGCAGGTGTCGATGCCCTGGTAGCGGTAAGCCGTTTCCAGCTCAGTTGTGTCGACGCCGGCCCGTTGCTTGGCCTGGATATCACGCCAGATCACGATGCGCTGGCGCGGGCTTAAGGTCAGCCCCTTGGATGGGCACACCGGCTCGCAGAATCCGCATTCGATGCACTTATCCACAAGTTCATCGGCCGCCGGCAGAGGTTTGAGGTGTTTGAGGTGGATCTGCGGGTCTTCGCTGAGCACCACGTCCGGGTTGAGAATGCCGTTGGGGTCGAGCAGGCGTTTGAGCTGCCACATCAGTTGGTAAGCATCGCTGCCCCATTCCAGCTCGACGAAAGGCGCCATGTTGCGGCCGGTGCCGTGCTCGGCTTTCAGCGAGCCGCCGAACTCCACGGCCACCAGTTGCGCCACGTCATCCATGAACGCTTGATAGCGCGTGACTTCTTGCGCGCTATTGAAGCCTTGGGTGAACACAAAGTGCAGGTTGCCTTCCAGCGCATGTCCAAACAGGATGGCTTCGTCGTAGTGGTGCCTGTCGAACAGCTCGATCAAACGGTTCACGCCGATGGCCAGTTGCTCGACCGGGAAGGTTACGTCTTCGATGATCACCGTGGTGCCGGTTTTGCGCACAGCGCCGACGGCCGGGAACGTGTCTTTGCGGATCGCCCACAGGCGGGCGTTTTCTGTAGGGTCTTCGGTGAAGTCGACCTGTTTCTCTACCGGGAAAGGGGACAAGGACGCCATGATCAGCGCCAGTTGTTCATGCAGTAATGAGGAAGATGCGGCGCGGGATTCGATGAGCAGCGCGCAGGCGTTTTCCGACAATTGTTGTACGAAAGCGGGCATGCCTGGCTTGTTCTGGACTGAACGCATGCTGCGTCGATCCAGCAGTTCTACAGCTGAGACCGGTTGGGTTTTCAACACAGTGACCGCGTTGCAGCAGGTCTCGACATCCGGAAACACAATCAGCGCCGAGGCTTTGTTCGGGTGATCGATCACGGTGTCGTAGGTGACCGCGCTGATAAAGCCCAGCGTGCCTTCGGAGCCCACAAGCAGATGGCTGAGGATATCCAGCGGCTCATCGAAATCCACCAGGGCGTTGAGTGACAGGCCGGTGGTGTTTTTCAGGCGGTATTTGTGGCGGATTTTCGCGGCCAACTCAGCGTTTGCCCGCGTCTCGCGACCCAGGGTTGCCAAGCGTTCAAGCAATGCGCCGTGCTGTTGGCGGAAGGCGCTGACGCTGGTCGCATCCTCAGTATCCAGCCGGCTGCCGTCGGCCAGCACCAGGCGAATCCCGGCCAGGGTGTGATAGGTATTTTGCGCCGTACCGCAGCACATTCCGCTGGCATTGTTGGCGACGATTCCGCCGATCTTGCAGGCGTTGATCGACGCCGGGTCCGGCCCGATCTTGCGGCCGAACGGCGCCAGCCATGCGTTGGCCTGGGCGCCGATTACGCCCGGTTGCAGGCGGATTTGCGTGCCTTGGCCACGAATCTCACGGCCGTTCCAGTTGTCGCCCAGCACGATCAGTACCGAGTCACTTATGGCTTGCCCGGACAGGCTGGTGCCGGCCGCGCGAAAGGTTACTGGCACGCGTTCACGTTGGGCCGATTGCAGCAGCGCCACCACTTCGTCTTCCGATTCCACACGGATCACCATTTGTGGGATCAATCGGTAAAAACTGGCGTCGGTGCCGAATGCGAGGGTGGAAAGCGGGTCGTCGAAGCGTCGATCTTTCGGGATCAGTTGTGTGACGTCAGCAAGGAAAGTAGCAGGCAGGCTCATGGGTCCTCCAGAAATAGCTGACGCCGGAATGGTTGCCCGGCGTCGATTCTTACCCTATTACGTGCAGGTCTCAGTGCACCAGCATACCGGTGAACCAGTACGCCTGGGCCAGGGTAATCAGCCCGACGATGGTGGCAAAGAACAGGCTGTGCTTGAGAGTGAAGCGGAACAGGTCGGATTCCTTGCCTACCAGGCCGGTGGCGGCGCAGGCCACGGCGATCGATTGCGGCGAGATCATCTTGCCGGTGACGCCGCCGCTGGTATTGGCGGCAACCAGCAAGGTGTCGTTGACCCCAATCTGGTGGGCGGTGGTCGCCTGCAGCGAACTGAACAGCGCGTTGGACGAGGTATCGGAGCCTGTCAGGAAAACCCCCAGCCAACCGAGGAACGGCGAGAAGAATGGGAATGCGGCACCGGTGCCAGCCAATACCAGCGCCATGGTCGAAGACATGCCTGAGTAGTTGGTGACGAAGGCAAACGCCAGGACCATACCGATGGACAGGATCGGCCAGCGCAGTTCGTAGAATGTTTCTTTTAAAGTGGTAAGACCAGTTTTGATGTTGATCTTCAGCACGAGCATCGAAATCAGTGCCGAGAAGAAAATCGCAGTGCCGGTCGCTGAAATCGGGTCCAGCTTGAACACGGCGGGAATGGCCGTCGGATTGGTCACGATCGGCGCGACTTTGACCACCAATTGATCGAGGTGCGGGATCGCGAAGTTAAACACCCAGCTGTACATTGAGCCGCCGGCAGCGAACATCAACTTGAACGGTTTGAGGGTCCAGATGGTGACAAGCACGGTGAGGATCAGGAACGGCGACCAGGCTTTGAAAATCTGCCCCAGGCTGTAAGGCGAGGCGACGGTGCTGCGCGGCAGGCCGAAGCCGCCGGCGCTGGCGGTGATCGCGACGCCCGATGTAGCGCCTGCAATCTGCGCGCCCGCAGTGCGTTTGGGTTGCCAGATTTTCAGGAACAAGGTCAGGGAGATCAGGCTGGCGAGGGCTGAGGTGATGTCTGGCAGTTCGGGGCCGATGAAGTTGGACGTGAAGTATTGGGTAATGGCAAAGCTCAAGCCCGCAACCAGTGCGGCTGGCCAGGTTTCGCGAACGCCGCGCAGGCCGTCCATCATGAAGACCAGCCAGAACGGCACGAACAGCGACAGCAGTGGCAGTTGGCGACCGGTCATGGCGCCGATCTTGAATGCATCGATGCCGGTCACTTGGCCTGCAACGATGATCGGGATGCCCAATGCGCCAAAGGCCACGGGTGCAGTGTTGGCAATCAGGCACAGGCCGGCGGCGTAAAGCGGGTTGAAACCCAGGCCTACCAGCAGCGCGGCGGTAATCGCTACGGGCGCACCGAAACCGGCAGCGCCTTCGAGGAAAGCACCAAAGCAGAAACCGATCAGCAGCACTTGCAGGCGTTGGTCGTCAGTGATCGACAGCACCGAGCTGCGAATGATCTCGAACTGGCCACTCTTGACCGTGAGTTTGTAGAGAAAGACGGCCGCAACAATGATCCAGGCGATAGGCCACAAGCCATAGGCAAAGCCATAGCCGGCAGCGGCCAGTGCCATGTCCACCGGCATCTGGAAAGCGAAGATCGCCACCAGGATCGACAACGCCAGAGTGATGCTGCCGGCTACGTGGCCTTTGAGGCGAAACACGGCCAGGGCCAGGAAGAAGAATACGATCGGTATGACGGCGGCCAGCGCGGACAGGCCGAGGCTGCCGAGTGGGCTGTAGAGCTGTTGCCAGGTTTGCATATGGGGTGGCCCCTGATTGTTGTTTTTTGAGTGGCTTGGATAATTGGTAAGACCAATTTACAATCGCTGGTGGCTAGGTTAAAAGCCTTCGGGGGGATGTGTCAATTTGCCGCCTGCGAAACTTTGGTCGTAGGTCGGTGGCTCAAGGCATCTGATCGGGTAAAGCGCAGGCGTTCTGATAGGTGCCGCAAGTGCGGCGATAGTCCAGAATAGAGGGCCCGGCGAGTGGTCGGGATGGTGGAGAGTGAGTTATGGGGTTTGATCAGGTGCGTCAGCGCCGTTTGTCTGACGATATTGTCGAGCAGCTTGAGGGGATGATCCTTGAGGGCACGCTGAAGTCGGGCGAACGCTTGCCTGCCGAGCGCGCTCTGGCCGAGCAGTTTGGTGTGTCGCGTCCTTCGTTGCGCGAGGCTATCCAGAAATTGGCCGCCAAAGGGTTGTTGGTCAGTCGTCAGGGTGGGGGCAATTACGTCGTCGAGTCGCTGGGTTCGACCTTCAGCGACCCGCTGTTGCACCTGCTGGAAAATAATCCTGAGGCTCAACGGGATCTACTCGAGTTTCGTCAGACCCTTGAGGCGTCCTGTGCTTATTACGCAGCGCTACGTGCTACTGAAGTGGATCGCGAGCGCCTGACGGCTGCATTCGAGGCGTTGCAGGATTGCTACACCCGCGTTGATGAGGTGAGTCGAGTGGCGGAAGGCGCCGCCGATGCGAGGTTTCACTTGGCTATCGCGGAGGCCAGTCATAACGCGGTTTTGCTGCACACCATTCGTGGCTTGTTCGATTTACTCAAGCGTAACGTGGTGACTAACATCGGCGGCATGTACCAGCAGCGCACGGAAACGCGCGACATGCTGATCAGTCAGCACCGTGATTTGTACCTGGCGATTATCGAAGGGCGGGCCGAGCAGGCGCGGGAAGTCTCCACGCGTCACCTTGAGTACGTGCAGGAGGTATTGGAGGAGGTGCGTCAGGAGGTTCAGCGCGTGGCGCGTGCGGAGCGGCGCAAGGGGACGTAGCCGAGGGATGTTTCCAAGGCTACGCGGCTACAAGGATTACTCTTCCTTGCCCTTGTTGCGAACGGCGCGATGCAGTTCTCGATTGGAGTCGCGCTCGCGCTCGGTATCGCGCTTGTCGTATTCCTTCTTGCCCTTGCCCAGTGCGATCTCGCACTTGACCAGGTGCTTGCTCCAGTACCAGGACAGGCAGATGCAGGCGTAGCCTTTCTGCTGTACGGCGGCCGCGAGTTTTTCCAGCTCGCGGGCGTTGAGCAATAGCTTGCGGGTACGCACCGGGTCGGCAATCACGTGGGTGCTCGCGGTGGTCAGCGGGGTGATATGACTGCCCAGCAGCCATGCCTCGCCATCCTTGAGCAGCACGTAGCTGTCGACCAATTGCAGCTTGCTGGCACGCAGACTTTTTACTTCCCAGCCGGCCAGGACCAGACCAGCCTCGAACCGATGTTCGATGAAGTAATCGTGTCGCGCCTTTTTATTTTGCGCGATGGTCCCTGTGGGGTGTTTCTTTTGTTTAGCCATAGGGGCGGCATTATAGGGAGTTGCGAGCGTGTCGGCTACGGTCAACCTGCGTGCTTGAGCGTGTTGGACGAATCCCGGACAATGCGGGCAGTTCTTTAGTTTTTTTCTCTCGCGGATCGGGCTGTTCTTTCGCGATGTTTGCCGCTCAGCTGTGGAAATGACGCACACATGACGACGCATATTCAACGTTCGGCCCTGCTGCCGTATCCGGCACAGGCGCTCTATGACCTGGTCAATGACGTGGCGCGCTACCCGGAATTCCTGCCTTGGTGTTCCACCGCCGAAGTGCTGGAAAGCAGTGATGAGCATATGGTCGCCAGTGTCGGGGTGGCTAAGGGTGGCCTTAGTCAGCATTTTGTTACGCGCAATGTGCTGGTGCCGGGCAAGTCCATTGAGATGAATCTGCAGGAAGGGCCGTTTACCCAATTGCATGGTGTGTGGGTATTCAAGGCGCTGACTGACAAGGCCTGCAAGATCAGCCTGGATTTGTCATTTGACTACGCGGGGCCGATTGTACGAGCGACATTGGGGCCTTTGTTCAATCAGGCGGCTAATACGCTGGTAGATGCCTTCTGTCAGCGAGCCAAGCAACTGCATGGTTGAGGTTGAGGTGGTGTATGCCGCTGTTGAGCGTCAGGTGTTGCTCACGGTGGTGGTCGCGCCGGGCACTAGCCTGCGAGCAGCAGTGCAGGCTTCAGGCATTGGTGCGCAATTCCCTGAGTTGGACCTGGTTGACTGTCCTCTAGGGATCTTCGGCAAGGTGGTCGCGCACGCAGAGGTGCGTGCGGTACAGGCGGGCGATCGCATCGAGATCTATCGACCGTTATTGGCCGATCCAAAGGAAGTACGCAGACTGCGTGCGGCCAAGGCGGCGCTGGCCAGGCAGCAAAATCCATAAGTTTGCCAAATGGCAGGCAGCAAAAAGCCCGGCATGCCGGGCTTTTTTTATGAGCACCAAGGCATTACTGCGGGCTGGTGTCCAAAGGCTGTGGCGTCGGGACTGGAACAGTTTCCACGCCATCGACATCCTTTTGGATCTTGTCGAGCAAGGAGCCCGGCTTGGCCGGTACTTCGGACTTCGGCTTATCGCTTTCCTGCGCAGGCGCAGCCACGTTGGTGCCGTTGTCCTTGCCAAGCAGGGCTTCATCACGGCTTACGCCGGGCATGAAGTCACCGGACAGGCTGACAAGTTGGTCATTGCCATTGAAGATGACGCTGACGCGCTCCTGCTGGCGCTCACCGCCACCTGGCTGGAGACTGTAGAGATAATCCCAGCGATCGGCGTGGAAAGTGTCGGTCAGCAGGGGGTTACCCATGATAAACCGTACTTGCCGTCGGGTCATTCCGGGGCGTAACTGGTCTATCATATCCTGCGTGACGACATTGCCCTGCTGGATGTCGATTTTGTAAACCCCGGGGAATGAACAACCGGCGAGTGCGAGCAGTCCCACAAAGGTGAAACTGGTTAGCAAGAGCTTGGTGTTTTGCATCGGTGGGCGACTTCCACTATCTTGGCTGGGACAACGTAAACGCCGATCATACCCGTATTAAGAGAAGCTGCGAAGCAGCATCCGCGAGAAAGCTAACCATGGTTGAAAATAGCGAACTACGCAAAGCCGGTCTTAAAGTGACTCTGCCACGAGTCAAGATTCTACAAATGCTCGATTCTGCTGAGCAGCGTCACATGAGTGCCGAAGATGTTTACAAGGCGCTGATGGAGTCTAACGAGGACGTCGGCCTGGCCACGGTTTACCGTGTACTGACCCAGTTTGAAGCCGCAGGGCTGGTGGTTCGTCATAATTTCGACGGCGGTCATGCAGTATTCGAATTGGCTGACGGTGGTCATCACGATCACATGGTCGACCTGGATACCAATGAGGTTATCGAGTTCACCAGCCCGGCAATCGAAAAGCTCCAGCATGAAATTGCTGAGGAGCATGGATTCGATTTGGTTGACCACAATCTTGTGTTGTACATCCGTAAGAAAAAGTAAAAATGACGCAGGCCTGCTCTGCGAAACGCACGAAGGCGACCCTAGGGTCGCCTTCGTGCGTTCTATAAGGAAGGAAAAACCCTGCTCAAGCCTTGGCTGCGACGACCATTTTTTTCGCGTGTGCCAAAGACTCTTTAGTCAGGTCTATGCCGCCGAGCATCCGCGCCACTTCTTCAACACGTTCCGACTTGTTCAACTTGGATACCGCTGTGTGCGTCGCGTCACTGGCCCTCACCTTGTGCACAAATAAGTGCTGGTGCCCCTGGGCTGCCACTTGTGGCAAGTGAGTGACCGTAAGCACCTGGCCTCGGTCGCCCAGGCGGCGTAGCAATTGCCCGACGATTTCCGCAGTTGGTCCGCCGATACCCACATCCACTTCATCGAATACCAATGTTGGTATACGTGAGGTTTGCGCTGTAATCACCTGGATCGCCAGGCTGATTCGCGATAGCTCACCACCGGATGCCACTTTTGCCAGTGCTTTGAGTGGTTGGCCTGGGTTGGCGCTGACCAGCAGCTCTACCTGTTCCAGGCCGTGGGGCTGCAACTCATTGCTGTTGTTGGCGCGCAGTTCAATGGTGAAGCGCCCTCCCGGCATGCCCAGGCGCTGAATTTCCTGTTCGACGGCGCTCGCCAGGCTTGTGGACGCCTGCTGGCGCAGATCGCTCAGCTCGCGTGCCTTCTCTTGATAATGGCGGGCGAAAGAGGCGAGTTCGTCACCCAGTCGCTCTATGGACTCATCGTTGGCGTTCAATGTCTCGATTTCATCCAGCAGCTTTTGCTGCAGGGTTGCCACTTCGGTGGGCTGGATTCGATGTTTGCGCGCGAGGGTATAGATGGTGTCCAGGCGCTCTTCTATTTCTTGCAGGCGCGCTGGGTCTGCATCGAAGTGATCGAGGAAGCGATTCAGTTCGCCCACGGCCTCCTCGACTTGGATCTGTGCGCTGGTCAGCAGGGTGGTGGCTTCGCTCAGTGACCCCGAAGCGCTGTTCACGCTCGAAAGTCGGTTGAGGCTGGCCGTCAGCGCATTGAGCACGTTGCCTGAATCGCTTTCGCTGCATTGCTCTACGACTTGGCGACAGATACCCAACAGGGTTTCGGCGTTGGTCAGGTTCTTGTGTTCCTGTTCGAGCTGTTCCAGTTCGGTCTCGCCAAGGCCGAGGCTTTCGAGCTCTTCAAGCTGGTAACTGAGTAGTTGGTGGCGGGCCCGCTGTTCGTCACCGGAGTTGGACAGTCGCTCCAGTTCCTGGCGTGTCTGGCGCCAGCGTTGGGCGGCCAGTTGGACTTGGCGGGCCAGGTCTGTGGCGCCGGCGTATTCATCGAGCAGGCGACGATGGGTATCGGTTTTGAGCAGGGACTGGTGTTCATGTTGGCTGTGGATATCTATCAGCAACTCGCCCAGGGCTTTCAAGTCACTGAGAGGGCAGGGTGTGCCGTTGATATAGCCGCGGGAGCGCCCTTCGGCGGTGATGACCCGGCGCAGGATGCAAGGTCCTTCGTTATTCAGGTCGCGTTCGGCCAGCCAGGCCTCGGCTTCGGGAATGTCCAGCAGGTCGAACGTGGCCAGGATGTCGGCCTTGTCTGCGCCGGGGCGCACTACGCCACTGTCGGCGCGGTCGCCCAGTGTCAAGCCCAGGGCGTCGAGCATGATTGACTTGCCAGCGCCTGTTTCGCCTGTGATTACGCTCATCCCGCGATCCAGTTCGAGGTCCAGATGTTCAACGATGGCGTAGTTATGTACAGACAGGTGCACGAGCATGACGGCCGCTCCCAAGCGTAAGGTCTGGTTATTTATACAGTGTTTTGTTTGTGGCTGACAATCCTGATGCTTAGCTCGATTTGCTTGAATCGAGCGTTTTTTTAGCGCTGTGAGGAATGTGCCTGCGGGAATGATCCCGTGCGCTGGAAAGACTTTTGCTAATGGTTGCGCCCTTGAACCTGGAAATTGTGGCCCCATATACCGGAACAGAAGCGCGAGTTGAGTTCGCGCATGATTTTGAAAGGAGAAATCTATGGCTGACGAACAGACGCAGGATACGCAAACTCCAGACGCCAATTCGGCTGTCGGTGATGAACTGACAACTCGTGTACAAGTGCTCGAAGAGCAATTGGCCGCTGCGCAGGATCAGTCTTTGCGTGTTGCCGCTGATCTGCAGAACGTCCGCCGCCGTGCCGAGCAGGATGTAGAAAAGGCGCACAAATTCGCGCTGGAAAAATTCGCCAGTGACCTGCTGCCGATTATCGACAGCCTGGAGCGTGGCCTTGAGTTGTCCAATCCGGACGACGAAAACATCCGTCCGATGCGCGAAGGGATCGAGCTGACCCTGAAAATGTTCCAGGACACCCTGAAGCGTTATCAGTTGGAAGCCATCGATCCGCAAGGCGGCGAACCCTTCAACGCTGAACATCACCAGGCAATGGCCATGCAAGAAAGTCATGACCTTGAGCCGAACAGCGTGTTGAAGGTGTTTCAGAAGGGTTATCAGCTTAACGGTCGCTTGTTGCGTCCGGCGATGGTGGTGGTGAGCAAGGCGCCTGCACCTGTTGCACCTTCTATTGATGAGCAGGCTTGAAATCCGCCGCAAGGCCCCCATCTATAAGTCAAGCGTTTAAGTGCTACCGCAGTTAGCCACCACTGCTGCGGCAACCAAATTCAAGTTTCGGGAGAGTAAATCATGGGCAAAATTATCGGTATTGACCTGGGGACCACCAACTCCTGCGTCTCCGTGCTGGAAAACGGCGTTGCAAAAGTAATCGAGAACGCCGAAGGCGCGCGTACCACGCCGTCGATCATTGCTTACGCCAACGATGGTGAAATCCTCGTCGGTCAGTCGGCCAAGCGTCAGGCTGTCACCAACCCGCACAACACCCTGTACGCGGTAAAGCGTCTGATCGGCCGTAAGTTCGACGAAGAAGTCGTACAGAAAGACATCAAGATGGTCCCTTACAAAATCGCCAAGGCTGACAACGGTGACGCCTGGGTTGAAGTAAACGGCCAGAAAATGTCGCCGCCGCAAATCTCGGCTGAAATCTTGAAAAAGATGAAGAAGACCGCCGAAGACTACCTGGGTGAAGCAGTGACTGAAGCGGTAATCACCGTTCCAGCCTACTTCAACGACAGCCAGCGCCAGGCGACCAAAGACGCCGGCCGCATCGCGGGCCTGGACGTAAAACGTATCATCAACGAACCAACCGCAGCTGCTCTGGCTTACGGCATGGACAAGGCCAAGGGCGACCACACCGTGATCGTTTATGACCTGGGTGGCGGTACGTTCGACGTGTCCGTGATCGAGATTGCTGAAGTTGACGGCGAGCACCAGTTCGAAGTGTTGGCCACCAACGGCGACACTTTCCTGGGTGGTGAAGACTTCGACATTCGTCTGATCGACTACCTCGTTGACGAATTCAAGAAAGAAAGCGGCATGAACCTCAAGGGTGACCCGCTGGCGATGCAGCGCCTGAAAGAAGCTGCCGAGAAAGCCAAGATCGAGCTGTCTTCCGCTCAGTCGACCGACGTGAACCTGCCGTACATCACTGCAGACGCTACCGGTCCTAAGCACTTGAACGTGAAGATTTCTCGCGCCAAGCTGGAAGCGCTGGTCGAAGACCTGGTTCAACGCACCATCGAGCCTTGCCGCATTGCGCTGAAAGACTCCGGTATCGACGTTGGTGCGATCAACGACGTGATCCTGGTAGGCGGTCAGACCCGTATGCCACTGGTTCAGAAGCTGGTGACCGAGTTCTTCGGCAAAGAAGCGCGTAAAGACGTTAACCCGGACGAAGCCGTTGCGATGGGTGCTGCCATCCAGGGCGCGGTATTGGCCGGTGACGTAAAAGACGTATTGCTGCTGGACGTAAGCCCGCTGACCCTGGGTATTGAAACCATGGGTGGCGTGATGACTGCGCTGATCGAGAAAAACACCACGATTCCTACCAAGAAATCCCAGGTGTTCTCGACTGCTGACGACAATCAGGGCGCTGTGACCATTCACGTGCTGCAGGGTGAGCGTAAGCAAGCCACTCAGAACAAGTCCCTGGGCAAGTTCGACCTGGCTGAGATTCCACCAGCACCACGTGGCGTGCCGCAAATCGAAGTCACCTTCGACATCGATGCCAACGGCATCCTGCACGTCGGCGCGAAAGACAAGGCGACTGGCAAAGAGCAGAAGATCACCATCAAGGCCAACTCGGGTCTGTCTGATGAAGAAATTCAACAGATGATTCGTGATGCTGAAGCCAACGCTGATGCAGATGCCAAGTTTGCAGAGCTGGCTGGCGCCCGTAACCAGGGTGACGCGCTGGTTCACTCGACCCGTAAAATGGTCGCAGATGCTGGCGAGAAAGTGACCGCTGAAGAGAAGGCCGCAATCGAAGCTGCTGTAGTTGCACTGGAAGCCGCTGTAAAAGGCGACGACAAGGCTGCTATCGACGCCAAGGTTGAGGAGCTGTCGAAAGTCTCCGCACCGGTTGCCCAGAAGATGTATGCCGAACAAGGCCAGCCGGCTGACGGTGCTCAACAGGCAGAGCCTGAAGCCAAGCACGACGATGTTGTCGATGCCGAGTTCGAAGAAGTAAAAGACCAGAAGTAAGTTGGTCGCCCGGTTGACCGCTATCAAGCGGTGACTGGTAGGATGTCGCCGCGCGGGAGCTTGCTCCCGCGTTGGCGTGTCTGGGGTATGCGAATTTTTACAGCATGCGACAGTGTTCGGATGTTGGCGGTGTGATCGGGAATGCTCCTGCTTTCCGAGCAATAAATACCGCGTTTTTGGCCGGGTCCCTGGCTAAAAAGTAGTAATGACCAGGATCGTTGAATTGACGTGAGTTGGGTCCGGGCCTGTATTGGGGCTCAACGAGTTCAGCAAGGCTCAGGAGGGTCTGGCTGAACGTCCTTAAGAGTGCAAAGACTTATGGCAAAGCGTGACTATTACGAAGTATTGGGTGTGGAACGCGGCTCCAGCGAGGCGGACCTGAAAAAGGCTTACCGTCGCCTGGCGATGAAGCACCACCCGGACCGTAATCCGGATAGCAAAGAATCCGAGGAAATGTTCAAGGAGGCCAACGAGGCCTACGAATGTCTGTCTGATCCCAACAAGCGCGCGGCCTACGATCAGTATGGTCATGCCGGTGTCGACCCAAGCATGGGCGGCGGCGGTGCGGGTTTTGGTGGTCAGAACTTCTCCGATATCTTCGGTGACGTCTTCAGTGATTTCTTCGGCGGTGGTCGGGGTGGTCAGCGCGGTGGTGCCCAGCGTGGCAGTGACTTGCGCTACACCCTGGAGTTGAATCTGGAAGAGGCCGTGCGCGGTACCAGTGTCAATATTCGCGTGCCGACGCTGGTCAACTGCAAGCCGTGCGACGGTTCGGGTGCCAAGAAAGGCTCCGCGCCAATTACCTGCCCGACGTGCGGTGGTATTGGTCAGGTTCGCATGCAGCAGGGCTTTTTCTCGGTGCAGCAGACCTGCCCGCGCTGCCACGGCCAGGGCAAGATCATTTCCGATCCGTGCGATTCCTGTCACGGCGAAGGGCGTGTCGAAGAGTACAAGACCCTGTCGGTGAAAGTGCCGGCGGGTGTGGATACCGGTGATCGTATTCGCCTGTCTGGTGAAGGCGAGGCGGGTACTCAGGGCGGTCCAA
Source organism: Pseudomonas sp. S35 (assembly GCF_009866765.1). Lineage (NCBI taxonomy): Bacteria > Pseudomonadati > Pseudomonadota > Gammaproteobacteria > Pseudomonadales > Pseudomonadaceae > Pseudomonas > Pseudomonas sp. S35. The sequence continues at coordinate 5,661,061 of NZ_CP019431.1, read as the reverse complement.
CCGGTGACCTGTACGTGGTGATCAATGTGCGCGAGCACTCGATCTTCCAGCGTGACGGTAAGCATCTGTTCTGCGAAGTGCCGATCAGTTTTGTCGATGCAGCCTTGGGGGGCGAGCTGGAAATCCCGACCCTTGATGGTCGCGTGAAGCTCAAGATCCCTGAAGGTACGCAGACTGGCAAACAGTTCCGTATCCGAGGTAAGGGCGTTGCGCCGGTGCGTGGTGGTGGTGCGGGCGACTTGATGTGTCGCGTGGCGGTGGAAACGCCGGTCAACCTGAATCGTCGTCAGCGCGAACTGCTGGAAGAGTTCCGTAGCTCGTTGGAAGGTGATGAATCGCACTCGCCAAAAACCGCAGGTTTCTTCGATGGCGTGAAGCGCTTCTTTGGCGATTTGTAAGGAGTGAGTATGCGACGTATAGCCGTGATGGGCGCTGCCGGGCGCATGGGCAAGACGCTGGTCGAAGCGGTGCAGCAGCGTTCACCGGCCTCTGGGTTGACTGCGGCGATTGTTCGCCCGGGCAGCACATTGATTGGTGCGGATGCGGGTGAGTTGGCGTCCCTGGGGCGCATCGGTGTGTCGTTGTCAGGCAATCTGGAGCAGGTTGCTGACGAGTTCGACGTGCTGATCGATTTCACGTTGCCGGAAGTGATGCTGAAAAACCTCGCGTTCTGCCGCAAGGCGGGTAAGGCGATGGTCATTGGCACCACGGGTTTGACTGCCGAGCAGAAGCAGTTGCTGGTGGAGGCGGGCAAGGATATTCCTGTCGTCTTCGCGGCCAACTTCAGTGTCGGCGTGAACCTGTCGCTCAAATTGCTGGATATGGCGGCGCGCGTGCTGGGTGATGAGGCGGATATCGAGATTGTCGAAACGCATCACCGCCACAAGATCGATGCGCCGTCGGGTACCGCGCTGCGCATGGGCGAAGCTATTGCTGATGCACTGGGGCGTGACCTGTCCAAGGTGGCCGTATATGGCCGTGAAGGTCATACCGGTGCGCGTGCGCGTGACACCATTGGTTTTGCGACCGTTCGCGGTGGCGACGTGGTGGGTGACCACACTGTGTTGTTCGCTACCGAAGGTGAGCGCTTGGAAATTACGCACAAAGCGTCGAGCCGTATGACGTTTGCGAAGGGTGCGGTACGTGCTGCGCTTTGGTTGGAAGGTCGTGAAGCAGGCCTGTACGACATGCGCGATGTGCTGGATTTGCACTAATCAGTAGCTAAAATGGGGGCTCAGGATTATCCTAAGCCCCCGTTTTTACCCGCTAAGCGACGTCCTGTCGCATTCTCCTGCCTTTTAGGCTCATTAGCGGTGGACCAAAAAAGCCTTTTTCTGTAAGCTACAGCTTTAGTGTGTCCACTAAAAGCGCGCAGAATAATTCAGTGAAGAAGCGGGGTGACGTGTCCATACGTCACTCCGCTTTTTTACAACCTGCGATCGCCCTTTCAGGCTTTATTTACGGGAGGTCTTCTTGACTAAGCCAGCCATACTCGCCCTTGCTGATGGCAGCATTTTTCGCGGCGAAGCCATTGGAGCCGACGGTCAAACCGTTGGAGAGGTAGTGTTTAACACTGCCATGACCGGCTATCAGGAAATCCTTACCGATCCTTCCTACGCCCAACAGATCGTTACCCTGACCTATCCGCACATCGGCAACACCGGTACTACACCGCAAGACATCGAGTCTGATCGTGTGTGGTCGGCTGGCCTGGTTATTCGTGATCTGCCCCTGGTTGCGAGCAATTGGCGCAACACGATGTCGCTGTCCGATTACCTGAAAGCCAACAATGTTGTAGCGATCGCCGGTATCGATACGCGCCGCCTCACACGCATCCTGCGTGAAAAAGGCTCGCAGAACGGCTGCATCATGGTCGGTGACAATATTTCAGAAGAAGCGGCGATTGCTGCTGCGCAAGGCTTCCCTGGCCTGAAAGGCATGGACCTGGCGAAAGTCGTCAGCACCAAGGAGCAGTACGAGTGGCGCTCAACTGTCTGGGACTTGAAGACCGACAGTCACGAGACCATCGACGCGGCTGACCTGCCGTACCACGTGGTCGCGTACGACTACGGTGTGAAGTACAACATCCTGCGCATGCTGGTGGAGCGTGGCTGCCGCGTGACCGTGGTGCCTGCGCAAACCCCAGCCAGCGATGTACTGGCCCTGCAGCCGGATGGTGTGTTCCTGTCCAACGGCCCGGGCGACCCTGAGCCTTGCGACTACGCTATTGAGGCCATCAAGCAAGTGCTGGAGACCGAGATCCCGGTATTCGGTATTTGCCTGGGTCACCAACTGCTGGCCTTGGCCTCTGGCGCCAAGACCCTGAAAATGGGCCACGGCCACCACGGTGCCAACCACCCGGTACAAGACCTGGACACTGGCGTTGTAATGATCACCAGCCAGAACCACGGTTTTGCGGTAGATGAAGCGACCCTGCCGGGCAATGTCCGCGCAATTCACAAGTCGCTGTTCGACGGTTCCCTGCAAGGCATCGAGCGCACTGACAAGAGCGCGTTCAGCTTCCAGGGCCACCCTGAAGCCAGCCCGGGCCCGAACGACGTAGCGCCGCTGTTCGACCGTTTCATCAATGAGATGGCCAAGCGACGCTGACTGAGCGGCTTGCGGGCGGCCCCGAACGTCGGTGGCCCCCGCAGGCTCTTCAAAGATTGTTCAAGACGGCTTGCCGACTGACCTGCGGATTTGAGTGACAAACCCATGCCAAAACGTACAGACATAAAAAGCATCCTGATTCTTGGCGCTGGCCCGATTGTGATCGGCCAGGCCTGCGAATTCGACTACTCCGGCGCCCAGGCCTGTAAAGCCCTGCGCGAAGAGGGCTACCGCGTCATCCTGGTGAACTCCAACCCGGCCACCATCATGACCGACCCGGACATGGCCGACGCCACCTACATCGAGCCGATCAAGTGGCAGACCGTTGCCAAGATCATCGAGAAAGAGCGTCCAGACGCGCTGTTGCCAACCATGGGCGGCCAAACTGCACTGAACTGCGCCCTGGACCTGGAGCGCGAAGGCGTCCTGGAAAAGTTCGGCGTAGAGATGATTGGCGCCAATGCCGACACCATCGACAAGGCTGAAGACCGTTCGCGTTTCGACAAGGCCATGAAGTCCATCGGTCTTGACTGCCCGCGCTCGGGTATCGCCCACAGCATGGAAGAGGCCAACGCGGTTCTCGAAAAGCTGGGTTTCCCGTGCATTATCCGTCCGTCCTTCACCATGGGCGGCACCGGTGGCGGTATCGCTTACAACCGTGAAGAGTTCGAAGAAATCTGCGCCCGTGGCCTGGACCTGTCGCCGACCAAAGAGCTGCTGATCGACGAATCCCTGATCGGCTGGAAAGAGTACGAGATGGAAGTTGTCCGCGACAAAAAGGACAACTGCATCATCGTCTGCTCGATCGAAAACTTCGACCCGATGGGCGTGCACACCGGTGACTCGATCACCGTTGCTCCGGCACAGACCCTGACGGACAAGGAATACCAGATCATGCGTAACGCCTCATTGGCGGTACTGCGTGAGATCGGCGTTGAAACCGGCGGTTCCAACGTTCAGTTCGGTATTTGCCCGGACACAGGCCGCATGGTCGTGATCGAGATGAACCCGCGTGTATCGCGTTCTTCGGCGCTGGCATCAAAAGCTACCGGCTTCCCGATTGCGCGCATCGCTGCCAAGCTGGCGATCGGTTACACCTTGGATGAGTTGCAAAACGAAATCACTGGCGGTGCTACGCCGGCGTCCTTCGAGCCGTCGATCGACTACGTCGTGACCAAGCTGCCGCGCTTTGCCTTCGAGAAGTTCCCGAAAGCCGACGCCCGCCTGACCACTCAGATGAAGTCGGTCGGTGAAGTTATGGCCATCGGCCGGACGTTCCAGGAATCCCTGCAAAAAGCCCTGCGTGGCCTGGAAGTGGGCGTTTGCGGCCTGGACGAGAAGCTCGACCTGAGCAATCCGGAAAGCATGAGCGTGCTCAAGCGCGAGCTGACCGTGCCGGGCGCCGAGCGTATCTGGTACGTGGCTGATGCGTTCCGCGCGGGCATGACCGTCGAAGACATCTTCGGCATGAACATGATCGATCCGTGGTTCCTGGTGCAGATCGAAGATCTGATCAAAGAAGAAGAGAAGGTCAAGACCCTGGGTCTTTCCTCTATCGACCGCGACCTGATGTTCCGCCTCAAGCGCAAAGGTTTCTCCGACCAGCGTCTGGCCAAGCTGCTGGGCGTGACCGAGAAGAACCTGCGCACGCATCGCCACAAGCTGGATATCTTCCCGGTCTACAAGCGCGTTGATACATGCGCCGCAGAGTTTGCCACTGATACCGCGTACCTGTACTCCACTTACGAGGAAGAGTGCGAAGCCGCGCCATCGGGCCGCGACAAGATCATCATCCTGGGCGGCGGTCCAAACCGCATCGGCCAGGGCATCGAGTTTGACTACTGCTGCGTACACGCCGCTCTCGCCCTGCGCGAAGACGGGTACGAAACCATCATGGTCAACTGCAACCCGGAAACTGTTTCCACTGACTACGACACTTCCGATCGCCTGTACTTCGAGCCGGTAACCCTGGAAGACGTACTGGAAATCTGCCGCGTCGAGAAGCCCAAAGGTGTCATCGTCCAATACGGCGGCCAAACCCCGCTGAAATTGGCGCGTGCCCTTGAAGCTGCCGGCGTGCCGATCATCGGCACCAGCCCGGATGCGATCGACCGCGCTGAAGACCGTGAGCGCTTCCAGCAAATGGTTGAGCGTCTGAACCTGCGTCAGCCGCCAAACGCCACCGTGCGCAGCGAAGACGAGGCCATCCGCGCCGCGGCCAAGATTGGCTACCCGTTGGTGGTGCGTCCGTCCTACGTGTTGGGCGGTCGTGCGATGGAAATCGTCTACGAGGAAGAAGAGCTTAAGCGTTACCTGCGTGACGCGGTGAAAGTGTCCAACGACAGCCCTGTGCTGCTGGACCACTTCCTCAACTGCGCCATCGAGATGGACGTGGATGCTGTTTGCGACGGTACCGACGTGGTGATCGGCGCGATCATGCAGCACATCGAGCAGGCCGGCGTTCACTCCGGTGACTCCGCGTGCTCGCTGCCGCCGTACTCGTTGCCCCTGCACATCCAGGACGAGATGCGCGAGCAGGTCAAGAAGATGGCCCTGGAGTTGGGCGTGGTCGGTCTGATGAACGTACAGCTTGCGCTGCAAGGCGAAGATATCTACGTCATCGAAGTGAACCCACGTGCTTCGCGTACCGTGCCATTTGTGTCCAAGTGCATCGGTGTGTCCCTGGCCATGATCGCTGCCCGCGTGATGGCCGGTAAGACCCTGAAGGAAATCGGCTTCACCAAGGAAATCATTCCGAACTTCTACAGCGTGAAAGAGGCGGTGTTCCCATTCGCCAAATTCCCTGGTGTGGACCCGATCCTGGGCCCAGAGATGAAGTCCACCGGTGAAGTGATGGGCGTGGGTGATACCTTCGGTGAGGCATTCGCCAAGGCCCAGATGGGTGCGAGCGAAGTGCTGCCTACCGGTGGTACCGCGTTTATCAGCGTGCGTGATGACGACAAGCCACTGGTTGCAGGCGTTGCCCGTGATCTGATCAACTTGGGCTTTGAAGTCGTGGCCACTGCCGGGACCGCCAAGCTGATCGAGGCTGCCGGCCTGAAAGTACGTCGCGTGAACAAGGTGACGGAAGGCCGTCCGCACGTGGTCGACATGATCAAGAATGACGAAGTCACCCTGATCATCAACACCACCGAAGGTCGCCAGTCGATCGCGGACTCTTACTCCATCCGTCGTAATGCCCTGCAGCACAAGATCTACTGCACCACCACCATTGCTGCTGGCGAAGCTATCTGTGAAGCGCTCAAGTTCGGTCCGGAAAAGACCGTGCGTCGCTTGCAGGATCTACACGCAGGATTGAAGGCATGATCAAATACCCAATGACCGTCCAGGGCGCCAAGGCCCTGGAAGAGGAGCACGCCCATCTGACCAAGGTCGTACGTCCCAAGCTGAGCCAGGACATCGGTACGGCGCGGGAACTGGGTGATTTGAAGGAAAACGCTGAATACCATGCTGCCCGCGAGCAGCAAGGCATGGTGGAAGCGCGAATTCGTGACATTGAAGGCCGGATTCAGAATCAGGTGGTCATCGACGTCACGAGCATTCCGAAAACCGGCAAGGTGATTTTCGGCACGACAGTGGAAATCGCCAACGTCGAGACTGACGAAAGCGTTGTCTACCACATCGTTGGCGAAGACGAAGCGGACTTCAAGCTCGGTAAGATCTCCGTCGGTTCACCGCTGGCTCGCGCCTTGATTGCCAAGGAAGAGGGTGACGTGGTGGCGGTAAAAACACCTGGTGGCGTGATCGAGTACGAGATTGTTGAAGTTCGTCACGTCTGAAAGGCGGCGCCCGCTTCGTGCGGGCGCCATGCTGTGGCAGCTTGCCCAGATGTTGTGGGTGGGCGGCCTGTGGCTGCTGCACATTGGTGTATTGCCGGCGCTGGGCCTGATTGGCCTGGCCCCGTTGTTGATCGATGAGATCGATGGATTACTGAGTGCGCTGCTGGTGGGTTTTGCGGCGGCGTGCGTGACGATCCAGGCATTGGTGCTGGTCAAGGCTGAAGGCTTGGGGAGTTTGTGGCGGGATATTCGCGGCCAACTGCTGTTGATGGCGCTGTATGCGTGTGCAATGTACGGCATTGTGCATGTTTGGCTGCCGCAAGCGTTGCGCTGGCAGTTGTTCAGCTATCTTGTGCTAGGGTTCTCCGGCCTGGTGCTGGTTATACAGCCTGCGCCAGGATGGAGTGGCGGGGCGCGCGAAGCACGCCCGTGACCCTTGTGTCATTTGAAGCGATGAACGTTCGACAGTTGCTTGTTGGCACTGAAGTTCTTGCGATACAGCAGCGCCATCTTGCCGATGACCTGGACCAGGTCCGCTTTGCCTACCTTGCACAGTTCTGCAATGGCAGCCAGGCGCGCTTCGCGGTCAAGGATGTTGACCTTGATCTTGATCAGTTCGTGATCGCCCAATGCGCGTTCAAGTTCGGCTAACACACCCTCAGTCAGACCGTTGTCTGCCACAATCAGAACTGGTTTCAGATGGTGGCCAATGGATTTGTACTGTTTCTTCTGCTCTTGAGTGAGCGGCATAATCTGACCCCTGCGTCTGATCTTGTAAAAAGCGGCGGCCAGTTTACCCGAGCGAGTCCGGGACCGCCCAGTTAATCACGACCCGTTTTATTTTCGAGGTGGCCCGTGGCCCGTTCCAAAACTAGCCTTAAGTGGCTGCAAGAGCATTTCAACGATCCTTACGTCAAAAAGGCGCAGAAGGACGGGTACCGTTCGCGGGCCAGTTACAAGCTCCTGGAGATCCAGGACAAGGACAAATTGATTCGTCCAGGCATGAGCGTTATTGATCTTGGCGCGGCCCCGGGTGGTTGGTCTCAAGTGACCAGTCGTCTGATTGGTGGCCAGGGCCGATTGATCGCGTCCGATATCCTTGAGATGGACAGCATCCCGGATGTGACCTTTGTGCACGGCGACTTCACCCAGGACTCGGTATTGGCCGAGATCCTGGAGGCTGTGGGAAATTCGCAGGTAGACCTTGTGATTTCCGACATGGCCCCCAATATGAGTGGATTACCGGCCGTTGATATGCCACGGGCCATGTTCCTCTGTGAATTGGCGCTGGATTTGGCGGGTCGGGTGTTGCGTCCGGGTGGTGATTTTCTGGTGAAAGTCTTCCAGGGCGAAGGTTTTGACGAGTACCACAAGAACATTCGCAAGCTGTTCGACAAGGTGCAGACGCGCAAACCCGACTCATCCCGGGACCGGTCTCGCGAGCAATACCTGTTGTGCCGCGGGTTCCGCGGGGTTGAAGGTGCGGCGAGCGAAGAGCGTTTTTGATTTTTTCGAGGAGGGCGATAGGTTTTTTTATATCGCTTTCGTCACGAAGCTTTACGAATATTGTGTAGTCAAAGTTTCACAAAGGGTTACAGACGGCGCCTGCCAGAGTTGTAGGTAATGTAGTAAGTTAGGCCGGTGAATATCATGCGAAGCGCGCGCCAGTAGCGGAGCTTGCTTCAGAGGGTAGTTAATTGAACGATATGGCAAAGAATCTGATCCTGTGGTTGATCATCGCGGCTGTCCTGGTGACGGTGATGAACAACTTCTCCAGCCCTAACGAGCCGCAGACCCTCAACTATTCCGACTTCATCCAGCAAGTTAAGGATGGCAAGGTCGAGCGCGTGACGGTTGATGGCGCTGTGATCACCGGCAAACGCAATGATGGCGATGGCTTCAAGACCATTCGCCCGAACATCCCGGACAATGGCCTGATCGGCGACCTGGTGGATAACCATGTGGTTGTCGAGGGCAAGCAGCCTGAGCAACAGAGCATCTGGACTCAGTTGCTGGTCGCGAGCTTCCCGATCCTGGTGATTATCGCCGTGTTCATGTTCTTCATGCGCCAGATGCAAGGTGGCGCGGGGGGCAAGGGCGGGCCTATGAGCTTTGGCAAGAGCAAGGCGCGCCTGCTGTCCGAAGATCAGGTAAAGACCACGCTGGCTGACGTTGCTGGTTGTGACGAGGCCAAGGAAGAAGTCGGCGAACTGGTCGAGTTCCTGCGCGATCCAGGCAAGTTTCAGCGTTTGGGCGGCCGCATTCCTCGCGGCGTGCTGATGGTAGGCCCTCCGGGTACCGGTAAGACCTTGCTGGCCAAGGCTATCGCCGGTGAAGCCAAAGTGCCCTTCTTCACCATTTCGGGTTCCGACTTCGTTGAAATGTTCGTCGGCGTCGGCGCCAGCCGTGTTCGCGATATGTTTGAACAGGCCAAGAAACATGCGCCATGCATCATCTTTATCGATGAAATCGATGCCGTTGGTCGCCATCGTGGTGCAGGCATGGGTGGTGGTCATGATGAGCGTGAGCAGACCCTCAACCAGTTGCTGGTTGAGATGGATGGCTTTGAAATGAATGACGGCATCATTGTCATCGCGGCCACCAACCGGCCGGATGTGTTGGACCCAGCGCTGTTGCGTCCGGGGCGTTTCGACCGTCAGGTTGTAGTAGGGCTGCCGGACATTCGTGGGCGCGAGCAGATCCTCAAGGTGCATATGCGTAAAGTGCCAATGGGTGACGATGTTGCTCCGGCGGTGATCGCTCGTGGTACCCCGGGCTTCTCGGGTGCGGACTTGGCCAACCTGGTGAACGAGGCGTCGCTGTTCGCTGCCCGTACTGGCAAGCGCATCGTTGAAATGAAAGAGTTCGAACTGGCAAAAGACAAGATCATGATGGGTGCAGAGCGCAAATCCATGGTCATGTCCGAAAAAGAGAAGCAGAACACGGCTTACCACGAAGCTGGCCACGCCATTGTGGGGCGCGTTGTGCCTGAGCACGACCCGGTCTACAAAGTGTCGATCATTCCTCGTGGTCGGGCGCTGGGCGTCACTATGTTCCTGCCTGAAGAGGATCGCTACAGCCTGTCCAAGCGTGCACTGATCAGCCAGATCTGCTCGCTGTACGGCGGCCGTATTGCTGAAGAGATGACCCTGGGCTTCGATGGTGTCACTACCGGCGCCTCTAACGACATCATGCGTGCCAGTCAGATCGCACGGAACATGGTGACCAAGTGGGGTCTGTCGGAAAAGCTGGGTCCTTTGATGTATGCCGAGGAAGAAGGTGAAGTATTCCTGGGGCGCGGTGGCGGTGGTCAAAGCGCGAGCTTCTCTGGTGAGACAGCCAAGCTGATCGACTCCGAGGTGCGTAGCATCATTGATCAGTGCTACGGCACCGCTAAGCAGATCCTCACGGATAACCGCGACAAGCTGGACGCAATGGCCGATGCACTGATGAAGTACGAGACCATTGATGCTGACCAAATCGACGACATCATGGCCGGTCGCGCACCGCGTGAGCCTCGCGATTGGGAAGGTGGTTCGGGCACTTCTGGCACTCCGCCAGTTGTTCAGAACGAGCGCCCTGAAACCCCGATCGGTGGCCCGGCAGCTGACCATTAAGGTTTGAAATGACTTTTGCTTCGTCCTTCACCCGGTTGCCTTGCGGCAACCGGGTTCTTGATTTATCCCATACGCATGTCATGGGTATCCTCAACGTAACTCCCGACTCCTTTTCCGATGGTGGCCGTTTTAGCCAGCTTGATGCGGCGTTGCGTCATGCCGAGGCAATGGTCTCGGCGGGTGCAACGTTGATTGATGTGGGGGGGGAATCGACCCGGCCAGGTGCTCGCGTCGTTTCTCCTTTGGAAGAGTTGGAGCGGGTAGCGCCTGTCGTCGAGCGCATTGCTCGTGAGCTGGATGTGATCATCTCGGTTGATACGTCCACGCCTGCCGTGATGCGCGAGACTGCGCGTCTGGGAGCGGGGCTGATCAATGATGTGCGTTCCCTTCAGCGTGACGGTGCCCTGGATGCTGCCGCAGCTACTGGTTTGCCGGTGTGTCTGATGCACATGCTGGGTGAGCCCGGCAATATGCAGGACAGTCCGCACTACGATGACCTTGTTGGCGAAGTGAGCGGTTTTCTCGCTGACCGGGTTGCGCGGTGCGCCGCTGCCGGCATTGCTGCGGAAAAAATCATCCTTGATCCGGGATTTGGCTTCGCCAAGACCCTTCAGCACAATTTAAGCCTGTTCAAGCACATGGAGTCCCTGCACGCGCTTGGTCGGCCTCTTTTGGTCGGTGTCTCGCGCAAGAGCATGATAGGGCTGGCGTTGAATCGTCCGGTGGGTGAGCGGTTGTACGGTGGTCTTGCACTGGCAGCGCTTGCGGTGGCCAAGGGGGCGCGTATCTTGCGTGTTCATGATGTCGCCGAGACCGTGGATGTAGTGCGCATGATTGCCGCTGTAGAATCAGCCGAATAAGAATGAAGGAGCACTTATGACAAAAAAATATTTTGGCACCGATGGTATTCGTGGCCGGGTCGGCGAGTTTCCGATTACTCCTGATTTCATGCTCAAGCTGGGTTGGGCGGCAGGCATGGCGTTCCGTAGCATGGGCGCGTGCCGCATTCTGGTGGGCAAGGACACGCGTATTTCGGGGTACATGTTTGAGTCTGCCCTGGAGGCCGGCTTGTCCGCCGCAGGTGCTGATGTAATGTTGCTGGGCCCAATGCCGACGCCGGCGATCGCTTACCTGACGCGTACCTTTCACGCTGAAGCCGGTATTGTGATCAGTGCCTCTCACAACCCGCATGACGACAACGGCATCAAGTTTTTCTCGGGCCAGGGCACCAAGCTGCCGGACGAGATCGAGTTGATGATCGAAGAGCTGCTGGACGCGCCGATGACGGTGGTTGAGTCCAGTAAGTTGGGTAAGGTCTCGCGTATAAACGACGCGTCAGGTCGTTATATTGAGTTCTGCAAAAGCAGCGTGCCAACCAGCACGAACTTTGCTGGCCTGAAGATTGTTATCGATTGCGCCCATGGTGCGACCTACAAGGTAGCGCCAAGCGTATTCAAGGAGTTGGGGGCGGATGTGACGGTCCTGTCGGCCCAGCCAAACGGACTGAACATCAACGAAAACTGCGGCTCCACCCATATGGAGCAGCTGCAGGCTGCTGTATTGGCCGAGCATGCCGATCTGGGGATTGCCTTCGACGGTGACGGTGATCGTGTGCTGATGGTGGATCACACGGGTGCGGTGGTAGATGGTGACGACCTGTTGTTTATCATTGCCCGCGATCTGCATGAGCGTAACAAGCTGCAAGGCGGCGTTGTCGGCACGTTGATGAGTAATTTGGGGCTTGAACTGGCCCTTGCGGACCTGGGAATTCCTTTTGTCCGCGCCAATGTCGGTGACCGCTATGTGATCGCTGAATTGCTGGAACGTAATTGGCAGGTGGGTGGCGAGAACTCCGGGCATGTCGTCTGCTTCCAGCACACTACTACGGGTGACGCGATTATTGCTGCGCTGCAAGTGCTGCTGTCCCTGCGTCGTCGCGAAGAGAGCCTGGCTCAGGCTCGCCAGGCGTTGCGCAAATGCCCGCAAGTCTTGCTCAACGTGCGTTTCGCCGGCGGTGAAAACCCGATCGAACACCCAACTGTCAAAGAGGCTTGTGAGCGTGTGACCCTGGCAATGGCGGGGCGTGGGCGGGTATTGCTGCGCAAGTCCGGCACAGAGCCTCTGGTGCGCGTTATGGTCGAAGGCGACGACGAAATACAGGTTCGCGGCCACGCCGAAGACCTGGCAAAACTAGTAACTGAAGTTTGCGCCTGAATTCGGCTTGCCAGTGATGGTGTGGTTGGGTAACATCTGCGCCCACTTTGACCGACGGGGTGCAGCATGCGTCGCACGATGGTAGCTGGTAACTGGAAGATGCACGGTACCCGCGCCAGTGTCGCTGAGCTGATCAACGGCCTTCGTCACTTGGCCTTGCCTAGCGGTGTTGATATCGCGGTTTTCCCGCCTTGCTTGCATATCACCCAAGTGGTTGATGGCTTGAAGGGTAAGTCGATTCAGGTCGGCGCGCAGAACTCTGCGGTGGAAGCCATGCAAGGTGCTTTGACTGGGGAGGTTGCTCCAAGCCAGTTGGTCGATGCGGGTTGTTCCTATGTGCTTGTTGGGCACTCCGAGCGTCGTCAGATGATGGGCGAGCGTGATGGGACACTCAATCGCAAGTTCGCAGCGGCACAGGCTTGTGGCTTGACTCCAGTGTTGTGCATAGGGGAGACCCTTGAGCAGCGCGAGTCGGGCAAGACTCTAGAGGTTGTCTCGCGTCAGCTGGGCAGCATCATCGAGGAGCTGGGTGTTGGTGCGTTTGCAAAGGCGGTAATTGCTTACGAGCCGGTCTGGGCCATTGGTACCGGGCTGACTGCTACACCGCAACAGGCGCAGGATGTGCACGCAGCCATTCGCGCGCAGTTGGCGGCAGAGAATTCTGAAATCGCACAAGGTGTGCGGCTTCTATACGGCGGCAGCGTGAAGGCGGCCAATGCGGTCGAACTGTTCGGCATGCCGGATATCGATGGGGGGCTCATTGGTGGAGCTTCCCTGAATGCAGATGAGTTCGGTGCGATCTGTCGCGCCGCGGGAAACTGAAAAAATGCTGGAAACAGTCGTAGTCGTTTTTCATCTGTTGGCTGCCCTGGGCGTAGTTGCCCTGGTTTTGTTGCAACAGGGTAAAGGTGCGGATGCTGGTGCGTCTTTCGGTGCAGGTGCTTCAAATACTGTGTTCGGAAGCCAAGGTTCCTCTACCTTTCTTAGTAAGTTTACTGCTATACTTGCCGCAGGTTTCTTCATAACCAGCTTAGGGTTAGGTTACTTTGCTAAAGAGAAAGCTCATGTGCTGACTCAGGTAGGTTTGCCAAACCCAGCAGTGTTGGAAGTACCAAAAGCAAAACCGGCTTCTGATGATGTCCCGGTGCTTCAAGAGCAAAAGTCGGCTACTCCAGCGACTGACGTGCCTCCAGCTCAAGAGCAAAAGTAAGAAGGGTTGTAAACGCTGTATTGCCGAGGTGGTGGAATTGGTAGACACGCAACCTTGAGGTGGTTGTGCCCATAGGGTGTAGGGGTTCGAGTCCCCTTCTCGGTACCAATTATCAGGAGAGCCCGCTGTTGCGGGCTTTCTTGTAGGTGGAAGGTTACATTGACCCTGCAAGGGATCGGTCGTATACTTCCGCCCCAGCTTTGTCGCGGGGTGGAGCAGTCTGGTAGCTCGTCGGGCTCATAACCCGAAGGTCGTCGGTTCAAATCCGGCCCCCGCAACCAGTTTTAGCGGAGCCCCTTTTAAGGGGCTTTTTGTTAGCTGGACACTTTCAACGCCGCTGTTCGACGGCGTTTCAAGGATGGGCGTTTCGCCCATTTTTTTATTTTGCACAGCATGCACATACATGCACGAGGGGGTTCAGGTGTCGAGCAAGCTAGAAGAGTTGCAGGCCTTGCTGGCCCCGGTGGTCGTGGCCCTAGGCTATGAATGCTGGGGTATTGAGTTTTCGGCTCAAGGTCGCCACTCAATGTTGCGCGTTTATATCGATAAAGAGGGCGGTGTGCTGGTGGACGATTGCGCCATTGTCAGCCGTCAGATCAGCGGTGTCCTGGATGTTGAAGATCCGATTTCCGTTGAATACACCCTCGAAGTTTCCTCGCCAGGCATGGAACGCCCACTGTTCACTATTGAGCAGTTTGCAAAATTTGCCGGTGAACAAGTGAAGATCAAGCTGCGATCTCCCTTTGAAGGGCGACGCAACTTTCAGGGCCTTCTGCGCGGCGTAGAAGAACAGGATGTCGTGGTGCAGGTAGAAGACCATGAGTTCCTGTTGCCGATCGATATGATCGACAAGGCCAACATTATTCCCAGTTTTGACTGAGACGCGGATCCCGCGGATCCAATGGCTTGCGAAAGGCGAGGCGTACGATGAGCAAAGAAGTACTGCTGGTTGTTGAGTCGGTATCCAATGAAAAGGGCGTACCGGCAAACGTGATTTTTGAAGCGCTGGAGCTGGCCCTGGCCACTGCTACCAAAAAGCGTTTTGAAGACGAAGTTGATCTGCGTGTGGAAATCAACCGCCACACCGGTGCCTATGAGACTTTCCGTCGCTGGACGGTCGTCGAAGAAGCCGATCTTGATGATCCGGCCATCGAAACCTGGCCGAGCAAGGTTGCTGAAACGCACCCAGGCGCCCAGGTCGGTGATGTCGTCGAAGAAAAGATCGAGTCGATCGAGTTCGGCCGTATTGCTGCACAGACCGCCAAACAGGTCATCGTGCAGAAGGTTCGCGAAGCCGAACGCGCCCAAGTCGTTGACGCCTATCGCGAGCGCCTGGGTGAAATCATCTCCGGTACCGTGAAAAAAGTGACTCGCGACAACGTGATCGTCGACCTGGGTAACAACGCAGAAGCGTTGCTGGCCCGTGAAGACATCATCTCTCGCGAAACCTTCCGTGTCGGCGTGCGCCTGCGTGCGCTGCTCAAGGAAATCCGCACCGAGAACCGCGGCCCTCAGTTGATCCTGTCGCGTACCGCGCCGGAAATGCTGATCGAGCTGTTCCGTATCGAAGTGCCGGAAATCGCCGAAGGCCTGATCGAAGTCATGGCTGCGTCCCGCGACCCGGGTTCGCGCGCCAAGATCGCGGTCCGTTCCAAAGACAAACGCATCGACCCGCAAGGCGCTTGCATTGGTATGCGCGGTTCGCGCGTCCAGGCAGTGTCGGGCGAATTGGGCGGCGAGCGTGTGGACATCGTCCTGTGGGACGATAACCCGGCGCAGTTCGTGATCAACGCCATGTCGCCGGCTGAAGTGGCGGCAATTATCGTTGACGAAGATGCCCATGCAATGGACATCGCCGTTGGCGCAGACAATCTGGCTCAGGCCATTGGTCGTGGTGGTCAGAACGTGCGTCTGGCCAGCCAACTGACCGGCTGGACCCTGAACGTGATGACCGAATCGGACATCCAGGCTAAGCAGCAAGCTGAAACCGGCGACATCCTGCGCAACTTCATCGACGAGCTGGAAGTCGACGAAGACCTGGCGCAGGTGCTGGTAGATGAAGGCTTTACCAGCCTGGAAGAGATTGCCTACGTACCGTTGGAAGAAATGCTCAACATCGACGGCTTTGACGAAGACACCGTCAACGAGCTTCGCGCTCGGGCCAAGGATCGTTTGTTGACTAAAGCCATCGCTACTGAGGAAAAGCTGGCAGACGCCCATCCGGCCGAAGACCTGCTCTCGCTTGAGGGTATGGACAAGGATTTGGCGATGGAACTGGCGGTGCGCGGCGTAATTACCCGCGAAGACCTGGCCGAGCAGTCTATTGACGACCTGCTCGACATCGACGGCATTGACGATGATCGTGCCGGCAAGTTGATCATGGCCGCCCGAGCCCATTGGTTCGAGTAATTAGGCGCGGCCTGAGGAGAGAAGTGCATGACGCAAGTCACGGTGAAACAACTGGCCGATGAGGTCAAAACACCGGTAGAGCGCCTGTTGCAGCAGATGCGTGAGGCAGGTCTGCCGCACACCGCCGCCGATGAAGGTGTGAGCGATAGTGAGAAGCAGTCTTTGCTGACTCACTTGAAGAGCAGCCACAAGGCGAAAGTGGAAGAACCGCGCAAGATTACATTGCAGCGCAAAACCACCAGCACCCTGCGTGTTGCTGGTAGCAAGAGCATCAGCGTTGAAGTACGCAAGAAGAAAGTCTTCGTACAGCGCAGCCCGGAAGAAATCGAAGCCGAGCGTAAACGCGAGCTGGATGAACGTCGCGCAGTAGAAAATGCTGCTCGTCAGAAGGCTGAAGAAGAGTCCAAGCGTCGCGCCGAAGAAGAAGCGCGTCGCCAGCCTGCTGCTGCGCAAACTGCTTCGACTGACGCGGTTGCCACGCCTGGCGCTCCTGCAGAAGCTGTGCGTGAGGCCGCTCCGGTTGCCGCTGCACCAGCACCTGCTGCCGATGCCCGTAAGCGTGAAGAACCTCGTCGTCCGGACAAACCACGTGCCGACGATAACAATCGTCGCGGCGGTGGTGGCGATGGCGAGCGTAAAAACGCTCCGCATCGTGCTTCGGTCAAAGAGAAAGCGCCTGCTCCACGCGTTGCCCCACGTACTACCGACGAAGAAAGCGATGGCTTCCGTCGTGGTGGTCGCGGCAAGGCCAAGCTGAAGAAGCGCAACGCCCACGGTTTCCAGAGCCCAACCGGCCCTGTCGTGCGTGACGTGCAGATCGGTGAGACCATCACTGTTGGCGATCTCGCCAATCAGATGTCGGTCAAGGCTGCTGAAATCATCAAGTTCATGTTCAAACTGGGTACTCCAGCGACCATCAACCAGGTGCTTGATCAGGAAACTGCTCAGCTTGTGGCTGAAGAGTTGGGCCACAAAGTGACCCTGGTCAGCGACACCGCCCTGGAAGATTCCCTGGCAGAGTCCCTGAAGTTTGAAGGTGAGACGTTCTCCCGTGCGCCAGTTGTGACCGTAATGGGCCACGTTGACCATGGTAAGACGTCGCTGCTCGACTACATCCGTCGTGCCAAGGTAGCTGCTGGCGAAGCCGGCGGTATCACGCAGCACATCGGTGCGTACCACGTTGAAACCGAGCGCGGCATGGTCACCTTCCTCGACACCCCGGGTCACGCTGCGTTTACCGCAATGCGTGCCCGTGGTGCCAAGGCGACTGACATCGTGATCCTGGTAGTTGCAGCGGACGACGGCGTGATGCCGCAGACCATTGAAGCTGTCCAGCACGCCAAGGCCGCTGGTGTTCCACTGGTTGTTGCAGTGAACAAAATCGACAAGCCGGGCGCCGATCTCGATCGCATCCGTAGCGAACTGTCGGTTCACGGCGTGACGTCTGAAGAGTGGGGCGGTGATACGCCGTTCGTTTCGGTTTCGGCGAAAGTCGGTACTGGCGTTGACGAACTGCTCGAAGCAGTCCTGCTGCAAGCTGAAGTACTCGAACTGAAAGCAACCCCATCGGCCCCAGGCCGCGGTGTTGTGGTTGAATCGCGTCTCGACAAAGGTCGTGGCCCGGTTGCAACCGTTCTGGTTCAAGACGGTACCCTGCGCCAAGGCGACATGGTACTGGTCGGTTCGAACTACGGCCGTGTACGTGCCATGCTCGACGAGAACGGCAAGCCAATCAAGGAAGCCGGTCCTTCCATCCCTGTCGAAATCCTCGGCCTGGACGGTACCCCGGACGCTGGCGACGAGATGAGCGTACTGTCGGACGAGAAGAAAGCCCGTGAAGTGGCTCTGTTCCGTCAAGGCAAGTTCCGCGAAGTCAAACTGGCTCGCGCTCACGCCGGCAAGCTGGAAAACATCTTCGAGAACATGGGCCAGGCAGAGAAGAAGACGCTTAACATCGTCCTCAAATCTGACGTTCGTGGTTCCCTTGAAGCGTTGAACGGCGCCTTGAACGGCCTGGGTAACGACGAAGTGCAAGTGCGCGTTGTCGGTGGCGGTGTCGGTGGTATCACCGAGTCCGACGCCAACCTGGCACTGGCTTCCAACGCTGTACTGTTTGGCTTCAACGTGCGTGCCGATGCTGGCGCTCGCAAGATCGTCGAGCAGGAAGGCCTGGACATGCGTTACTACAACGTCATCTACGACATCATCGAAGACGTCAAGAAGGCCCTCACCGGCATGCTTGGCAGCGACGTCCGGGAGAACATCCTGGGTGTGGCCGAGGTGCGTGACGTGTTCCGCTCGCCGAAATTCGGCGCGATCGCCGGTTGCATGGTTATCGAAGGTACCGTGTACCGTAACCGTCCAATCCGTGTACTGCGTGAAGACATCGTTATCTTCGAAGGCGAGCTGGAATCCCTGCGCCGCTTCAAGGATGACGCTTCCGAAGTACGTGCCGGCATGGAATGCGGTATCGGCGTCAAGAGCTACAACGACGTCAAGGCTGGCGACAAGATCGAAGTCTACGAGAAGGTCCAGGTTGCTCGCAGCCTCTAACTCGCGCACTTCAGGAGCCACGCAGTGTGTGGGCATGCAGATGCCCCGCGCAGCGTACGGACTCTAAACGCAACGCCCGGTCTGGCTTTTGTCAGGCCGGGCGTTTGCCGCTTTCAGACCCCACGGGTTTCACCGTGTGGCAGTAACAGGTAACAAGACATGGCAAAAGAATACAGCCGTACCCAACGTATCGGCGATCAGATGCAGCGAGAGCTGGCCCAACTGATCCGTCGCGAAGTCAAAGACCCACGCGTTGGCCTGGTCACCATCACCGCCGTTGAAGTGAGCCGTGACGTGGGTCACGCCAAGATCTTCATCACCGTGATGGGCCAGGACAACAGTGAAGAAATCGCACAAAGCATCAAGGTGCTCAACTCGGCCGCAGGTTTCCTGCGTATGCAGTTGGCCCGTGAAATGAAGCTGCGCAGCGTTCCACAGTTGCACTTCCACTACGACGAAAGTGTCGTGCGTGGTGCGCACCTGTCGGCACTGATCGAGCGCGCGGTGGCTGAAGACAGCCAACACCCGTCCGCACCTGAAGACGCCAAGGAGTAAGTGGTGGCTCAGGTCAAACGTATCCGTCGCAACGTCAGCGGCATCATTCTGCTCGACAAGCCCATTGGCTTTACCTCCAATGCCGCGTTGCAGAAGGTCCGCTGGCTGCTCAATGCCGAGAAGGCCGGGCACACCGGCAGCCTCGACCCCCTGGCTACCGGCGTGTTGCCGCTGTGTTTTGGCGAGGCAACCAAGTTCTCGCAATACCTGCTCGATTCCGACAAGGGTTACGAAACCCTGATGCAACTGGGCAAGACCACCACCACGGCCGACGCCGAAGGTGATGTTCTGCAGGTTCGCGACGTGACCGTTGGTCGTGCAGATATCGAAGCTGCCTTACCCGCTTTTCGTGGGCAAATCAGTCAGATACCGCCGATGTACTCGGCTCTCAAGCGTGATGGGCAACCCCTTTACAAGCTGGCACGTGCGGGCGAAGTGGTGGAGCGTGAACCGCGTTCTGTTACTATTGCCCGGCTGGAATTGCTCGCCTGTGAGGGCGACACTGCCCGATTGGCAGTGGACTGCAGCAAAGGCACCTATATCCGTACCCTGGTGGAAGATATTGGTGAACAACTGGGCTGCGGCGCATACGTTGCCGAACTGCGGCGCACACAAGCTGGCCCTTTCACCCTGGCCCAGACGGTCACGTTGGAAGAGCTGGAAGCGGTACACGCCGAAGGTGGCAACGAAGCAGTTGATCGCTTCTTGATGCCATCGGACAGCGGTCTGCTGGATTGGCCCTTGCTGCACTTCTCGGAGCACAGCGCGTTTTACTGGCTTAACGGCCAGCCGGTACGCGCACCGGATGCCCCGAAGTTTGGCATGGTGCGGGTACAAGATCACAACGGTCGCTTTATCGGTATCGGTGAAGTGAGCGAAGACGGGCGCATCGCGCCGCGTCGACTGATTCGGTCAGAATGACCGGACGAGTGTGGCTGTTAACAGGCACGGTCAACACTCATTTTTAGATACAGGGATTTGTCCCTGGCCTGTTGAAACTACCCTTTGGGTGGTTTCCTGAAAAAAGGATTGCCTCATGGCTCTCGACGTTCAAGAAAAAGCACAAATCGTTGCTGACTATCAGCAAGCTGTTGGTGACACTGGTTCGCCAGAAGTGCAAGTTGCACTGCTGACCCACAACATCAACAAGCTGCAAGGTCACTTCAAGGCCAACGGTAAAGACCACCACTCCCGTCGTGGTCTGATCCGCATGGTAAACCAGCGTCGTAAGCTGCTGGATTACCTGAAAGGCAAGGATCTGGGTCGTTATCAGACTCTGATCGGTCGCCTGGGTCTGCGTCGCTAATAAGCGATTGCGCTAGAGGTTGGTTGTCTGCCGTGTGTCATCGGGATTCCCGCTGGCCCATGGTAGGCTCCCAGCCTCAAGTTTTATCTGGATACACGTTTTACCCCTGGACAAGGGTTGGGCCGATTCCCGACATTGCCCAAGAATTTCGCAAGAAAACAAGTTCCCCAAGAGCCACAAAGAAGGTAGGACACCGTGAACCCGGTTATCAAAAAATTCCAGTTCGGTCAGTCGACCGTTACCCTCGAGACAGGCCGTATTGCCCGTCAAGCCTCCGGCGCAGTGCTGGTTACCGTTGACGACGACGTTACCGTATTGGTGACCGTTGTTGGCGCCAAGACCGCTGACCCAAGCAAAGGCTTCTTCCCTCTTTCCGTTCACTACCAGGAAAAGACTTACGCTGCCGGTAAGATCCCTGGTGGTTTCTTCAAGCGCGAAGGCCGTCCTTCCGAGAAAGAAACCCTGACTTCCCGACTGATCGACCGTCCGATCCGTCCGCTGTTCCCAGAAGGCTTCATGAACGAAGTGCAGGTTGTCTGCACCGTCGTTTCCACCAGCAAGAAGACCGATCCGGACGTCGCTGCGATGATCGGTACGTCGGCTGCCCTGGCCATCTCCGGCATTCCTTTCGATGGTCCAATCGGCGCCGCCCGTGTAGCGTTCCACGAAAGCACCGGCTACCTGCTGAACCCGACTTACGAGCAACTGAAAGCATCGAGCCTGGACATGGTCGTTGCCGGTACTTCGGAAGCCGTATTGATGGTTGAATCGGAAGCCAAAGAGCTGACCGAAGACCAAATGCTGGGCGCCGTACTGTTTGCCCACGACGAGTTCCAGGTTGTGATCAACGCAGTCAAAGAACTCGCTGCCGAAGCTGCCAAGCCTACTTGGGCCTGGGCTCCGCAAGCCGAAGCCACCGAACTGCTGGGCGCTATCCGCTCCGAGTTCGGCGCTGCCATCTCCGACGCCTACACCATCACCGTCAAGGCCGACCGTTACGCGCGCCTGGGCGAGCTGAAAGAGCAGGTTGTCGCCAAGCTTTCCGGTGAAGAAGGCCAGCCTTCTTCCAGCGAAGTCAAAGCTGCATTCGGCGAAATCGAATACCGCACCGTTCGCGAAAACATCGTTAACGGCAAGCCACGTATCGACGGTCGCGACACTCGCACCGTTCGCCCGCTGAACATCGAAGTCGGCGTTCTGCCGAAGACTCACGGTTCGGCACTGTTCACCCGTGGTGAAACTCAGGCTCTGGTAGTCGCGACCCTGGGTACTGCCCGTGACGCACAGCTGCTGGACACCCTGGAAGGCGAGAAAAAAGACCCGTTCATGCTGCACTACAACTTCCCTCCGTTCTCGGTGGGCGAGTGTGGTCGCATGGGCGGTGCTGGTCGTCGCGAAATCGGTCACGGTCGTCTGGCGCGTCGTTCGGTTCAGGCCATGTTGCCTGCTGCCGACGTGTTCCCATACACCATCCGTGTGGTGTCGGAAATCACCGAGTCCAACGGTTCCAGCTCGATGGCTTCCGTTTGCGGTGCTTCCCTGGCCCTGATGGACGCCGGTGTGCCGATGAAGGCGCCGGTTGCCGGTATCGCCATGGGCCTGGTTAAAGAAGGCGAGAAGTTCGCCATCCTGACCGACATCCTGGGCGACGAAGACCACCTGGGCGACATGGACTTCAAAGTAGCCGGTACCGCTAAAGGTGTTACCGCGCTGCAGATGGACATCAAGATCAAAGGCATCACCGAAGAAATCATGGAGATCGCCCTGGGCCAAGCCCTGGAAGCTCGCCTGAACATCCTCGGCCAGATGAACCAGATCATTGGTCAGTCCCGCACCGAGCTGTCGGAAAATGCTCCGACCATGATCGCGATGAAAATCGACACCGACAAAATCCGTGATGTCATCGGTAAAGGCGGCGCGACCATCCGTGCGATCTGTGAAGAAACCAAGGCTTCGATCGATATCGAAGACGACGGTTCGATCAAGATCTTCGGCGAAACCAAGGAAGCTGCAGAAGCTGCGCGTCAGCGCGTTCTGGGCATCACCGCTGAAGCAGAAATCGGCAAGATCTACGTCGGTAAGGTTGAGCGCATCGTCGACTTCGGCGCATTCGTCAACATCCTGCCGGGCAAGGACGGTCTGGTTCACATCTCCATGCTGAGCGACGCTCGCGTTGAGAAAGTGACCGACATCCTCAAAGAAGGCCAGGAAGTGGAAGTACTGGTACTGGACGTGGACAACCGCGGCCGTATCAAGCTGTCCATCAAGGACGTAGCAGCAGCCAAGGCTTCGGGCGTTTAATCGCCCCTGGCTTACGCTGAAAGAAAGGACCCTTCGGGGTCCTTTTTTTATGGGCGTGGGAAAGTGAAGTGAAATCAGCCGTTTAGCCCACTGCAAAAGCCGCAACTTGCATGCAGGCACGGTGGGCTTCATGCAAGTTGCACGATTCCGGAAATTTGTATTATTTTTAAGTTGTTGTTTTATAACGATTTAATTCGCGTGTTCGACTTGGCACACTGCCTGCAATAACCCTGTTAACGCTGCAGCATCAAGGTTCACGTACTGCAGACTTTTAATAAAACAGGAGTTACTCGTATGAAGAAGTTCGCTCTCGCTACTGCTACCGCTCTGACTCTGGCCATGGGTGCTAACGTAGCCTTTGCTCAGACTTCCCAAGCCCCTATGACTTTGGCGGCCGGTGAAGCTACCAAGGCTAAAGAAAGCGTTTCGGATACTTGGATCACCACCAAGGTTAAATCCGACCTGCTGACTGAAAAGGGTATTCCTGGTTCGGACATCAAGGTTGAAACCAACAAAGGCGTGGTTTCCCTGTCCTCGACAGTCGCTATCTCTGACGCACAGAAAGCCACTGCTGTTTCGATCACCAAAAAGATCAAGGGCGTCACTGCTGTTTCCGCTGACGGCCTGATGGCTGGCGGTGCTACCAAAGCAGACGGCATCGACAAAACCAAAGGCGCAGCCCATGACGCCAAGGAAACCACCAGCGACACTTGGATCACTACCAAGGTAAAAGCTGATCTGGTTACCGAGAAAGGTATTCCTGGCACCGACATCAAAGTCGAAACCAACAAAGGCGTAGTGTCCCTGTCGTCGACCGTAGCGGTTACCGACGCTCAGAAAGCCACTGCTGTAGCGATCACCAAGAAAATCAAAGGCGTTAAAGCTGTATCGGCCGATGGCCTGAAAGCGGAATAACGCGCGACAGTTCGTTTGACTTAAGCGGCGGCCACGGGTGAGTTAGATATCCACTCAATGCACCTCTAAGGTTCATGCGACCGACCACAGAGATGTGGTCATTACAGGCCCCGACACTCGTGCCGGGGCCTGTTCTATTGCGCGGAGGTTATTCGGCGTCCAGATGCATCAGCGTTACCACGCGGCCATCCTTCTGCGCCTGGCCCAAGTTCGCATCAATGAAATACACGCGGTCGTCTTCCAACTGCCCCTTGTCCACCAGGTAGTCCTTAATGGCGCTGGCACGGTCCTGGCCGAGTTGGCGCAGCAGCACGTCGCTACTGCTCCAGAACTTGATCACACCGTCACGCAGCTTGGTTGTGCGGTCATCGCGGCTCAGGTCTTTCCACTCTGCCGGGGGCTGTTGTTTCACGCGGGTGCGGTAAATGCCTTCGAGCAACGGTGCTTTTTCGCTTTCCGGGACTTCCAGCAACGACGCCTGAGCCGGGACTTTATCGCCGCGGCGCTGGAGCATCTTGTAGTAATTGTATTGGTATTCCCGTTCCAGACGTTCGGCGGCCAGGAAAGGACCGTCGCTGCTGGCAGCTGCCGTGCCTTCAATTTCCAGGCGTAGCGCAGGGCGCTCCTTGAGGGCCTTGGCCAGTGTATTCAAGGCGCTCTCGGCGTCTTTGCTCAACTCGCTGGAGCCCGCGGCAAACGACACATTGCCCAGGTCTTGCGCTCCGCCGCCGGTGACTAGCCCACCGATAAACTTGAACGGCGCTGTTGCTGCGCGCACCACCAGATTACGCAAGGTCTGCCACACAATCGGCATCACGCTGAACTGTGGGTTGTTCAGGTCGCCGGTCACCGGCAGTTCTATGGAGATCTTGCCGTCGGTGTCCTTGAGCAGGGCGATGGCCAGGCGAATCGGCAAGTCCACGGCATCGGCGCTATCGACCTTCTCACCCAGTTGCAACTGTTCGACCACCACTTTGTTCTCGGCCTTCAGCTGGCCCTTGGTGATCACGTAGTGCAGGTCGAGGTTGAGGCGGCCCTTGCGGATACGGAAACCGGCGAACTTGCCCGAGTACGGTGTCAGGGTGGTCAGTTCGACACGTTTGAAGCTGGTGGCGATATCCAGCGCCGCCATCGGGTCGAACGGGTTAACGCTGCCCTTGATCGTCACCGGCGCATAGCGGTCCACCTTACCCTTGATATCGACGGTGGCCGGTTTGGCCTGGCGGCTGTCAATCGTGCCGATCTGCCCGTTGAGCTGCTGAATGGCCGTGGCGAAGTTGGGTGTAAGGCTGAAGTCGGCGAAATTGGCGGAACCGTCGTTGATCGCAATCTGCCCGATACGGATGCCCAGGGCTTTATCGTTGCTCGCAGCAGGCTTGGCTGCCGATTTGGCCCCCTTGTCGGCGGGCTGCGGGATCAGCAGGTCGTCGACGTTGGTGGTGCGGTCATCGTTGATCATGAACCGCGCATAGGGTTGCAGCAGGTTGACCTTGTCGATCGACAGGCTGTTGCCATGCTGGTAGTTCAGGCCTTCGACGACCAGGCGCTGCCATTTGAGGAAGTCACGGGTCTTGAGGGTGTCCAGGGTGTGCAACTGGTCGACCTGCGCTCGGCCGGTAATCTGCAGCGCCAGGGGCTCGGTGCTTTTAAGGTTCACGTCGAGGTCGCTGCCGAGCATCCCGCTACGCAGTTCCAGGCGGATAAACGGGCTGATATAGGACTGTGCAACCCGTAGGTCGATGTCTTTGGTGCTCACCTTCAGTTTCGCACTGACCGGATTGAGGTTGACCACGCCGGTTGCCTGGACTTTGCCTTGCTTGCCCAGGCCAGTGTCGACCTTGAGGGTAAACGGGCTTTGGTTGAGGCTGTCGAAGTTCTGCACATCGACGTTCAACGGCCCAAGTTCCAGCGCTACTGCAGGCTTGGCCTGACGGTCGGCCAGATGCACTTGGTAGTTACGCAGTTGCACATCCTTGAGCAGCACTTGCCAGGGTTTGCTTGGCGCGACAGGTTCAGGTTTTGGCGAGTCGGCGGTGGCGGGCGCAGTAGCAGGCTCCGGCGCCTTGGCTGGCTTGCTCGGTTGGCTGGCGAACAGTTTCTGCCAATCCAACTGCCCATCGGCCTCACGAGCGGCCCAGGTTTCCAGCTTATTGCTGCGGATCTTGCCGACCACCACTTGCTGCTTGGCCAGGTCTACAGTCGTCTCACTGACGTCCAGGCGCTCCAGGCGCACCAGCGGCCGGCCATCCGGTGCCTTGATGGCGAACGGTGCGATGCTGGCGGCGGTGTTGGTCAGGTTCAGCTCGGTTTCTTTGGCCAGGCTGAACTTGTAGTCGGTGCTGAAGTTGAGCACGCCGTCTTCGAGCACCAGGGGCAGCGCGTCACGCACATAAGGCCACCAGGCTTTCATCTTGCCGTCGGTGACTTTCAACGTACCTTCAGAGGTGATCGGCACCAGGCTGAAGTTGCCTTTCCAATCGATTTGACCGCCTTCAGGGCCTGCCGCGACCAGGGTCATGTCGGCGTTGTCTTCAGGTAAGGTGCTGAGGTTTTTCAGCTCGAAGTCGAGTTTGTCGTAGAGAAATTCGATCGGTTCGCTGGGGCGCAAATCCTGGAAGTGCACATAACCGCCGGCCAGCTTGATGTTGTCGATACGCAGGGGGAATGGCTTGGCGTCGGGATCGGCTGGGGAGGGTTCGCTTGCAGGCAGTTTGAACAACTGCGCGAGATTCAGTTGGCCGGACTTGTCGAACAACAGCTCGGTCTTGGGCTGATCCAATTGCACGTCGGCCAAATGCAGTGCGCGGGTCCACAGGCTGTCGATCTGCAGGTTGGCGTAAAGGCGCTCGAAACCCACCTGTTCCTTGCCTGGTTCGCCAATCTTCAGGCCCCATGCGGTGACTTCCAGGCTGAACGGGTTGAGCTCAATCCGCTCGATCCGTGCTGGCACCGTGGCGTAATTGGCCAGTTGTTGGTTGGCAATGCGAAGGGCGATGCCCGGCAGAATCAAAAAGCCCAACAGGCTGTACAGAGCAAGGGCAGTCAACAAGGCGCCAGTGGCGCGAATCAATCCTTTGGGCATGGGGCGGCGCCATCTATGTCGAACAGGAGTGCCTTGGAGTATGGCACGGGTTTTCGGTTCCGAAGAACCGGGGCTTTGGGAAGTGTCCTACAGCTGGAGTATCAGCGTTTTGAGAGGAGGCTGCTGATCCTGTGAAGGAAAATCCGCTCCCGGTGTCATTATTTGCCAGTCGCGCGCAGGCCGCCCGGCTTTTTCAGCGCAGCGCAGCACCTGTTCGCGCCAATCCTCCATGCTGACCTTTGCCAGGTTGTTGCAGCAAATCAGTACGCCGTTGTCGGCAGTCGCGAGCAATGCGGGCTTGAGCAGACTCTGGTAGTCGCGCAACAGGTCAACGGTGCCGAAGGCGCTCTTGGCCCAGGCGGGTGGATCGAGCAGCACCAGGTCATATTGACGTTGCTCAAGGCGCGGGTAGCTCGGCAGTTTCTGCCCGCGGCGTTGGGTGATCGGCAGCCCGGCCAGTTGGCGAATCGCCGGGAAATAGTCCGATTGCACGAACTCCATGTTCGGCAACTGCGGGTTGAGCAGGCCGTTTTCACGCCCGACCGCCAGGTTGCCCTCGGCGAAGTCCAGGTTGCACACCTCACTCGCGCCACCGGCGGCTGCGCTCAGGCCCACGCCGCAGGTGTAGGCGAACAGGTTCAGCACACTTTTGCCGGCACTGTGCTCTTTGACCCAGCCGCGTGTATTGCGCAGGTCGAGGAACAGTAGAGGATCCTGACCGGCATGGCGGCCGCGCACACGGTAATTGAGGCCCCATTCGTGGCCGACCAGGTCTTCCAGTGCTGCGGGTTCGGCGCGATAGACCGTGTCTTCGCGGTCGATCCGCGAGTTGCCACGGGAACGGTCGTTGTAGACCAGCAGCAACTCCAGGCCCAGGTACTGGTTGATCAGTTGATGCAGGTCCAGCAGGTCTGTGGTTTCCAGCGACTGGTGGAAGCTTTGCACCAGCAACTGCGGGCCATAGCGGTCGATGGTCAGGCCGCCGGCCCCTTCCTGGCTGCCGTGGAACAGGCGATAGCAGTCGGTGCCTTGGGCGTGCAGCTCGTTGATCAGGTCTTGGCGATAATCGAGGGCGGCGCGCAGCGCCTGATTCAAGGGAGACATGGAGCGCGCCTGGCTGTAAATGAGGGCGCGAAGTTTACCAGCTATGGGGCCTTGCCTACATCAACCCCATCCGTCGGTGTGCACGCTGTACCGAACCATTGCGCATCGCCCAGCGCAGCAGCGGGGCGCTGCGCTTGACCCCGGCGCGGATCATCTGGCGTTGCATCGGGTTCTGATGTTGACCGAGCATCGCGCTGGCCCAGTCCGGCAGCAGGTCGATCCCGGCCTGCATCATCAGGGCGCCAAACGGCTTGGCCAACGTGCTGGGCGAGGGCGCGTTTAACAGCAGGCGCAGGACTTCGCGGCTGCGCTCGTCACAGAGCAACTGTGGACGTACGTGTTCCAGATAGTCGCAGATCTCCTGCCGTGAGCGTGGCACATGCCGCGCCCCCAAGCGTTGCGCCACCAGCGCGATCTCGCTGTAGTAACGATCCTGGTCGCGCCCCGAAAGCGTCGGGTTGCGATAGCGCAAGTGCGCGGCCAGAAAGTTGCTCACCTCGGCCACATGCACCCAGGTCAGCAGGTCTGGGTCGCTCGCCGCATAAGGCCGCCCATCCGGCGCATGGCCGACCACCTGCAGGTGAATGGTGCGTACTTTTTCAATCAACCAGTCGGCGTCTTTACGCGAGCCGAAGGTGGTGCCGGAAATGAACTGAGAGGTGCGCCGCAAGCGCCCAAGCATGTCCTGGCGGAAATTCGAATGGTCCCACACGCCCGCCAGGGCCAGCGGGTGCAGGGCTTGCAGCATCAAGGCGCTGATACCGCCGATGAGCATGCTGCTGAAGTCGCCATGCACCTGCCAACTGACCGAGTCCGGCCCGAACAGGCCTGGATCGCCTTTGGGGTTCTCCAGGTCCAGTTGGCCGAGTGACAAGCCGGTGAGGCTCATCAGCTGGTTTTCGATACGGCTGCGGATAAATTCCATGGCGACTCAGGTTTTCCTAGCGGTTCAGGCGTTTGTCGATCAGGCCGTCTACCACGCTCGGGTCGGCCAGGGTCGAGGTATCACCCAGGCTGTCCAGTTCGTTGCAGGCGATCTTGCGCAAAATCCTGCGCATGATCTTGCCGGAGCGGGTTTTCGGCAAGGCCGGCGCCCATTGGATCAGTTCCGGCTTGGCAAAGCTGCCAATTTCCTTGCTGACCAATTCCAGCAGGTGATTTTTCAGCGCATCGCTGGGCTCCACGCCATTCATCGGCGTGACGAAGGCGTAGATGCCCTGGCCTTTGACATCGTGGGGGTAACCCACCACGGCGGCTTCGGCGACCTGGTCGTGCAGCACCAGCGCGCTTTCCACTTCGGCGGTGCCGATCCGATGGCCAGACACATTGATCACATCATCGATACGCCCGGTGATCCAATAATCACCGTCTTCATCGCGGCGCGCGCCGTCGCCGGTGAAGTAGTAGCCGGGGTAGGGTTTGAAATAGGTGTCGATCATGCGCTGGGGATCGCCGTAGACGCTGCGAATCTGCCCCGGCCAACTGGCCTTGATCGCCAGTACGCCGCTGCCGGCGCCGGTGATGACCTTGCCTTGTTCATCCAGCAGCACTGGCTGTACACCAAACATTGGCTGGGTAGCGCAGCCCGGTTTGATCCGCTGCGCGCTGACCAGCGGGCTGAGCATGATGCCGCCGGTTTCGGTCTGCCACCAGGTATCGACGATCGGGCAGCGCTGCTCGCCGACGGCGTTGAAATACCAGTCCCAGGCTTCCGGGTTGATCGGCTCGCCCACGCTGCCCAACAACCGCAGGCTGGCGCGGGAGGTGTTTTCCAGCGGGCCGTGGCCCTCGCGCATCAAGGCCCGCAAAGCGGTTGGTGCGGTGTAGAAGATATTCACCTGATGTTTATCGATGACCTGCCAGAAGCGCGAACTGTCCGGGTAGCTCGGTACGCCCTCGAACATCAGCGAGGTAGCGCCATTGGCCAGCGGGCCGTACACGATGTAGCTATGGCCGGTGACCCAGCCCACATCGGCGGTGCACCAGAACACTTCGCCGTCGCGGTAATCGAGCACGTACTTGAAGGTCATCGCCGCTTGCAGTAGATAGCCGCCGGTGCTGTGCAGCACGCCTTTGGGCTTACCGGTGCTACCGGAGGTATAGAGAATGAACAGCGGGTCTTCGGCGTCCATTGGCTCGGGCGGGCAATCGTCGCTCGCCGCGTCTACGGCCTGCTGGTACTTGAGGTCGCGGCCTTCGCTCCAGTTCACGTCGGCACGGGTGCGTTGCACCACCACCACGGTGCTGACATTCGGGCAACTGGCCAGGGCCTTGTCGACATTCTGCTTCAAGGCCACCGGTTTTCCGCCGCGCACGCCCTCATCGGCGGTGATCACGGTACGGCAGTCGGCATCCAGGATGCGGTCGCGCAGGGCGTCCGGCGAGAAGCCGCCAAACACCACCGAATGCACGGCGCCAATGCGTGTGCAGGCCAGCATGGCGTAGGCCGCTTCCGGGATCATTGGCATATAGATGCACACGCGGTCGCCTTTCTTTACGCCACGGCTTTTCAGCACGTTGGCCAGGCGGCAGACGTTTTGGTGCAATTGGCGGTAGGTGATGGTGGAAGATGTTGTCGGATCATCGCCCTCCCAGATGAAGGCCGGCTGATCGGCGCGTTGCGCTAGGTGACGGTCGATGCAGTTGTAGCTGACGTTCAGTTGGCCACCGGCAAACCATTGGGCGGCGCCCGTGTGGATGTCCGAGTGTTGAACGGTGTGCCAGGGGGTGACCCAGTCGAGAAAAGCCTTGGCCTGTTCGGCCCAGAAGGTGTCCGGCTGTTCGATGGATTGGCGATAGAGGCGTTGATAGTCCTCTTGACTGAGTTGCGCAGCCCGGCGGACGGCATCGGCGGTGGGAAACGTGCTGATATCGAACATGAGCGATCCTTATTCTTGTTTTAGCGACAAGTCATAAAGATGCACCCTGTGTGGGGTGGGTTCAAGGCCAACGTCCAAACGGGCGTTGGCCTTGCAAGTACCTGGATCAGCCGCGGTGACGGCCGCGGAAGTAGTTGATCAGGCCCTGGGTCGAAGCGTCTTCGGCCAAGGTTTCTTCGGCGCCGGTCAGGCGGTTGTAGACGCCCTTGCCCAGCTCTTTGCCCAACTCCACGCCCCATTGGTCGAAGGCGTTGATGCCCCAGATTACGCTCTGCACGAACACCTTGTGTTCATACATCGCTACCAGCGCGCCGAGGCGACGCGGGCTGATGCGCTCCACCACCAGGGTATTGCTCGGACGGTTGCCCGGGATCACCTTGTGCGGCGCCAGCTTCTGCACTTCGTCTTCCGGGATGCCCTTGTCGCGCAGCTCGGATTCGGCTTCGCTACGGGTCTTGCCGAGCATCAGCGCCTGGCTCTGGGACAGGCAGTTGGCGTACAGCCACTGATGGTGGTCGGACACCGGGTTGAAGCTGACGATCGGCACGATGAAGTCGGCCGGGATCAGTTGGGTCCCCTGGTGCAGCAACTGGTGGTAAGCATGCTGACCGTTGCAGCCCACACCGCCCCAGATCACCGGGCCTGTGTCGGTGGACACCGGTTTACCGTCCTGGCGCACGCTCTTGCCGTTGGACTCCATGTCCAGCTGTTGCAAGTGCTTGGTGATGTTACGCAGGTAGTGGTCATACGGCAGGATCGCATGGCTCTGCGCACCCCAGAAGTTGCCGTACCACACACCCAGCAGGCCGAGCAGCACCGGCATGTTCTGTTCGAACGGCGCGTTCTGGAAGTGCTGGTCCATGGTGTAGGCACCGGACAGCAGTTCCTTGAAGTTGGACATGCCGATAGCCAGGGCGATTGGCAAACCGATGGCCGACCACAGCGAGTAGCGGCCGCCGACCCAGTCCCACATCGGGAAGATGTTTTCTTCGCGGATACCGAAGGCCACAGCCGCTGCGTTGTTGCTCGATACGGCGATGAAGTGGCGGTACAGCTCGGCTTCCGAGCCACCCTGGGCCAGGTACCAGGCGCGGGCGGCCTGGGCGTTTTTCAGGGTTTCCAGGGTGTTGAAGGATTTCGACGAAACGATGAACAGCGTGGTCTCGGCGCGCAGTTTCATGGTCAGCTCGTGGAACTCGCTGCCATCGATGTTCGCCAGGTAGTGGCAGCGCACGCCTTTATGGGCGTAGGACAGCAGCGCCTCGGACACCAGTTCCGGGCCGAGGAACGAGCCACCGATGCCGATGTTCACCACGTCGGTGATCGGCTTCTCGGTGTAGCCGCGCCACAGACCGTCGTGGATGCGGCCGACCAGGTCGGTGATCTGGTTCAGCACCTTGTGCACGTCCGGCATGATGTTCACGCCGTTGACCGACAGCTTGTCGCCCACCGGGCGGCGCAGGGCGGTGTGCAGGGCAGGGCGGCCTTCGGACGAGTTGACCGGCTCGCCGGCGTACAGCGAGTTGATCGCGTCCTTGAGGCCGACTTCCTTGGCCAGGCCTACCAGCAGGTCGCGGGTTTCGCTGGTGATCAGGTTTTTCGAGTAATCGAGGAAAAGCCCACAGCTGCTCAAGGTGAACTGGGAAAAACGCTGGGGATCGGCATTGAACGCTTCGCGCATGCTGAAATCCTGCATGGCTTGGCGATGTTGATTGAGCGCTTGCCAGGCGGGCAGAGCGGTAACGTCATGAGGGGTGCGGTAGTACGCCATCGCTGCGGGTTTCCTTTTATTACGGGGACTGCCTTTAGGACACTTCAAAGCCCGGAACGTCCAGTCTTGTCTCAAGGTTTGGGTTCCAGACAGCGCTAACCATAGCGCCGGGCGATTACATTAAACCTAGCGTGTCGATATGTCTTGGCTTTGTCTGCGCTGTGGCCGGTACTTTTTTATACCGGCACAGCGATCAGGGCAACAGGCGGGGTGTTCAGAGGTTCAGATGCAGGTTGTCGATGAGGCGGGTCGTGCCCAGAAAGGCGGCTACCAGAATCACAACGTCCTGATCTTCAGGTGTGGCCGGGCGCAGGTGCACACCCTGGCGTACTTCGAGGTAGTCCAGGCGCAGCCCTGCAGCTTCGATCTGCTTGACCTGTTCGGCGCGTAATGCGGCGAAGTCGTGGTCACCGCCTTTGATGGCTCCGGCAATCTGGCTGAGGCTGCGGTACAGCACCGGCGCGATTGCGCGTTCTTCTTCATTGAGAAAACCATTGCGCGACGACAGCGCCAGGCCATCGTCGGCGCGAACGGTCGGTTCGCCGATGATCTGGATCGGCAGGTTCAGGTCGTGGACCATGGCGCGGATCACGGCCAGTTGCTGGTAGTCCTTCTGGCCAAACACGGCGATGTCCGGCTGGACCATGTTGAACAGCTTGCTCACCACCGTCGCCACCCCTTCGAAATGCCCGGGACGGCTGGCGCCGCACAAGCCCTCGGACAGTTGCGGGACGCTGACGCGGGTCTGGCCGGTCATGCCGCCGGGGTACATCTCCTCGACGGTGGGCGCGAACAGCAGGTTGCAGCCGGCTTGCAGGAGTTTTTCCTGGTCGGCGGCGAGGGTGCGGGGGTACTTGTCCAGGTCTTCACCGGCGCCAAATTGCAGCGGGTTGACGAAGATGCTCGCGACGACAAAGTCGGCCTGCTGCACAGCCTTGGTCACCAGGGTGGCGTGGCCGCTGTGCAGGTTGCCCATAGTGGGCACGAAGCCGATGCGTTTGCCGGCCTTGCGGGCGTGAGCGACGGCGGAGCGGAGTTCACGTACGGTTCTTACGGTGTTCATGCAGAGAATCCGTGTTCGGCGCCCGGGAAGGTCACGCCTTTGACTTCGGCGACGTAGGCGCTCAACGCAGCGTGGATGCTGTCCTGGCCGGTCATGAAATTCTTCACGAACTTGGGCACGCGGCCGGTAATCGACAGGCCGAGCATGTCGTGCAGCACCAGCACCTGGCCGTCGGTGGCCGAGCCTGCGCCAATGCCGATCACTGGCACTTTAACGGCCTGGGTGATTTCTGCCGCCAGTTCGCTGGGCACGCATTCGAGCAGGATCATCGCCACACCGGCTTGTTCCAGCGCGATGGCATCGGCACGCATCTGGCGCGCCTGGGCTTCGTTGCGACCTTGTACCTTGTAACCGCCGAGGATATTCACCGACTGTGGCGTAAGGCCCATATGCGCACACACCGGCACGCCGCGTTCGGCCAGCAGGCGAATCGACTCGGCGAGCCATACGGCACCTTCCACTTTGACCATGTGCGCACCGGCGCGCATCAATTTGCCGGCGTTGACGAAGGTCTGTTCGACGGTGGCGTAATCCATGAACGGCAGGTCGGCGATGATGAAAGCGCCGTCGTTGCCGCGTTTGACGCTGGCAGTGTGGTAAGCCAGTTCATCGGTGGTGACGGGTAGGGTGCTGTCATTCCCTTGAAGAACCATGCCCAGGGAGTCGCCTACCAGTAACACTTCAACCCCGGCCTGGCAGCTGGCGTGGGCGAAAGTGGCGTCATAGCAGGTCAGCATGGTGATTTTTTCACCTTTGAGCTTGAGGCTCTGCAAGGTGGTCAGGGTAATGTCTGGCATGAAAAGGGTCCTCGTTCAGGCGCTTGGAAACAGCGAGTTACGCGCGTGAGTCTTCGTTTATACAGGCGCACTGTCTTGAGAGCAGTGCTTATAAGGCCTGGATTGCGCCCTTCAGCGCCGGGTTGGCGGCAGCGGGACGCCTATAGTCGTGAGGAGGACACGGGAAGTCAATTGGATGTGTTACCGCATTGTTACGAGGACGGTGTTACCGCTGTTACTGATGCGATTCAGCCGTGGGCGCGGCTTGAGTCACGCGTTCCAGGCCGACGAATGGGCAGGCCGCGAGCAAATCGCGGAGCGTTTGACCGTCGGGCAGTTGCAGGGCGGCGGGCGCCACTTCGGCCAAGGGGTACAGCACGAACGCGCGCAGGTGCATCTGGTAGTGCGGCACCTTGAGGCGCGGCTCGTCGATCAGGTGATCGCCAAACAGCAGGATATCCAGGTCAAGCGTGCGCGGGCCCCAGCGCTCAAGGCGTTCGCGGCCCTGATCGTTCTCGATGGCTTGCAGCGCATCCAGCAACTGCAGCGGCGCGAGGTGGCTGTCCAGGGCAGTAACCGCATTGGTATAGCGCGGTTGGCCTGGGAGCAGGGAATCACTTTGATAGAACGCTGACACACCGGCGACGGTGGTGCCGGGCAATTGCGCCAGCGCGTCGATAGCGCTGCGCAATTGCTGTTGCGGGGCAGCCAGGTTGCTGCCCATGCCGATATAGACCCGTTCCACGTTTATTCGCCTGCAGCGCCCGAGGCATCGGCGGCGCTGCGTTTGCGCTTGCTGCTGCTGCTGCTGCGACGACGCTTTTTAGGCCCTGTGCCTTCGCCATCGCCTTTGCTGCCCAGCTCACGAATCATCTCGCGGCGTTCGCTGTCATTGGCGTCCTGGTAGTCGGTCCACCATTCGCCCAGGCCGTCGGTTTGCTCGCCGGCGCTTTCGCGCAGCAGCAAGAAGTCATAGCCGGCGCGGAAACGCGGGTTATCCAGCAGCAGGTCGGCACGTTTGCCGCTGCGGCGCGGCAGGCGTTCCTGCATGTCCCAGATCTCGCGGATCGGCATGGTGAAGCGCTTGGGGATCGCGATGCGTTGGCACTGCTCGGTGATGAGTTCGTGCGCGGCTTCCTGCATGGCCGGGATCGGCGGCATGCCACGGTCCTGCAGGCGCAGTACGCGTTTGGGCAGGGCCGGCCACAACAGGGCGGCAAACAGGAACGCCGGGGTGACCGGTTTGTTCTGCTTGATGCGCAGGTCGGTGTTGATCAACGCTTCGCTGATCAATGTGTGGGTATAGGTCGGGTTGTGCTCCAGTGCTTCGGCGCTGGCCGGGAACAGCGGGTCGAACAACTCCAGGTCCACCAGCATCTCGAAGGTGTCGGCGGCGTAGCCCGAGAGGAACAGCTTGAGCACCTCTTCGAACAGGCGTGCGGACGGGATTTCCCGCAGCATCGGTGCCAGCTCGCGAATCGGCGCGGCAGTGTGTTTCTCGATACCGAAGTTGAGCTTGGCGGCAAAACGCACCGCCCGCAGCATACGCACCGGGTCTTCCTGATAGCGTTGCGTCGGGTCGCCGATCAGGCGGATCAGGTTGTTGCGGATATCGTGTACGCCATTGGCGTAATCGAGGATGCGCTCGCTGACCGGATCGTAATACAGGGCGTTGATGGTGAAGTCGCGGCGCTGCGCGTCTTCTTCCAAGGTGCCGTAGACGTTGTCGCGCAGAATGCGCCCGCTTTCGTTGCGTGAAGACTGATTGGTGTCTTCCTCTTCATCGTTTTGCGGGTGGCCGGCGCGGAACGTCGCGACTTCGATGATTTCGCGACCGAAGTGGATGTGCACCAACTTGAAACGACGGCCGATGATGCGCGCATTACGAAACTCAGCGCGAACCTGCTCAGGCGTGGCACTGGTGGCGACGTCGAAATCCTTGGGCGTGATATTGAGCAGCATGTCGCGTACGCACCCGCCCACCAGATAAGC
The DNA here is from genome assembly GCF_009866765.1 of Pseudomonas sp. S35. Lineage (NCBI taxonomy): Bacteria > Pseudomonadati > Pseudomonadota > Gammaproteobacteria > Pseudomonadales > Pseudomonadaceae > Pseudomonas > Pseudomonas sp. S35. The sequence goes on along the minus strand of NZ_CP019431.1, from coordinate 5,624,904 downwards.
CTGGTAGCCGGCGTTCTGCAGGCGTTCGACGATATTCACCGCATAACGGCTGAATTGAGCGCGTTGCAGCGAATGTTGGCTGCTATTGAGCACTTCAGGCGTGCTGCGAATGTGTTGCGTACGACGCAAGGGAGAACGGAATGACTGGAACAACTTCTTCAGCATGGGATGCACTGTTTGAAGGAATGTTCGGCCATAACGAAGAATGACCGCATGATGGGCGGGGATTCTAGCATTTAGTCAGGGGATGGTGTAGGAACAAGCTACAGGCCTTGCGCCATAAGCCTTGAAATGCCAAATGCCGGAAACTACAAGGGGAGCCGAAGCTCCCCCAGAAGTAGTTGCGTGCTCTATTTTTATTATTGGTTTCGGGCTTCTTGTTTTTGTTGATCGCCCTCGCCATGAAGTTTCACCTTCATGACACTCCCAATCGGGAGTCAAGAGCAAACGGATTGCTTTGGTCGCTGTGTTGCTGATCTATGATCCAACCAGTTCAGGCTCTGCCTTAGGGCAGTTTTTGTTGTTCTCGGCCTGGTTGCGGGGCAAGCCCCAAATGCAACGCCTCTCCAAAAGAATCAGTTAGCTGCGCCTCCGCCGTGTTGTTTTTGTTATGCGTGAGTCGATTCGTCTTATTTTTATTGTCTTGTACAAAGCTTGTTATTGTTTTTGTACTAAGCATATAGCAGGGTGCGTGCCAACTTTTGCGGCGCCCAGTAAAACCGGGGGTTTGGGGTGGTTTTCGGTTTATGAGGGGCCAAAAAAAGCCGGGGCTTCGTTACCGTAAGCCCCGGCTTTTGTTACGCGAAAAATCAGCGGTAACAGTTTTTTCACATCTGCGGGTGTTACCTGTGGGGGCGAGCCCTCAACTTTCGCTGGCCACACCGGTCTTGCGCCGTGGAATGCCCAGGCGCTGGCGGCGTTCCCATAGGCACTTGCGGCTCACGCCCAGTTTGCGTGCCAGTTCGGTCTCGGTCATGTGGTCCTGATGCTCAAGGACAAAATGCTGGAAGTAATCCTCCAGTGACAAATCCTCAGTCGGCTCATGGCTGGTATTGCTACCGCCCTGTTGCGGGGCCAGGCCAATGAAGTCGTCGTCTTCCAGGTCACTGAGCTCGATATCGATGCCCAGCAGTTCGGCGGAAATTTCCGGGCTCTCCGAGAGAATCACCGCACGTTCTACCGCGTTCTCCAGCTCACGCACGTTACCCGGCCACGAGTAATGCCGAATGGCCTGCTCGGCGTCCGGGGCAAACTTCAGGTCGGTACGGTTGATCCGCGCACTCTGGCGCAGCAGGAACGCGTTGGCGATCTCATTGACGTCCGGACCACGCTCACGCAGGGCCGGCAGCTTGAGCGCAATAACGTGCAGGCGGTAATACAAGTCTTCACGGAACTGGCCGATCTTGGCCAAGCTCTTGAGGTCGCGGTGGGTGGCCGCGATCAGGCGCACATCGACCTTCTGCGATTGCACCGAGCCGACGCGACGAATCTCGCCTTCCTGCAACACACGCAGCAATCGCGCTTGTGCTTCAAGTGGCAGTTCGCCGATCTCGTCGAGGAACAGTGTGCCGCCGTCCGCCGCCTCCACCAGGCCCGCACGCCCGGCGCTGGCGCCAGTGAACGCGCCTTTCTCGTGGCCGAACAGTTCGGACTCGATGAGGGATTCGGGGATCGCCGCGCAGTTCACCGAAATCATTGGTGCCTTGGCGCGCTTGGACAGGTTGTGAAGGGCGCGGGCCACCAGTTCCTTGCCGGTGCCTGACTCGCCCTGGATCAACACATTGGAGTCGGTAGGCGCGACTTTGCGGATCTTGCTGTACAGATCCTGCATCGGTGGGCACGAGCCGATGATGCCGATCTCGCCGTTGCTGTTATCGACGCCCGGTTTGTCGGCGGTTTTGCCGGCCGGGCGTTGCTCGGCTGGCGCACTGCTGGCCGACTGACGGTCACGCAGGATGCGCGCCACGGCCTGGAGCATTTCATCGTGGTCGAAAGGCTTGGCGATGTAGTCCACCGCGCCCATCTTCATGGAGTCCACCGCCGAGCGCAGGCTGGCGTAGCTGGTCATGATCAGCACCGGCGTGCCCTGGCCAAGCTTGATCAACTCGGTGCCAGGCGCGCCAGGCAGGCGCAGGTCACTGACAATCAGGTCGAACGTGGGAATGCTGAAACGCTCTTGCGCTTCCTGCACTGAGCCGGCTTCGCTGACTTGGTACTGGTTACGTTCAAGCAGGCGACGCAAGGCAGAGCGGATAATGGTTTCGTCTTCGACGATCAAAATGTGCGGCATTGATTCAATTCTCTCGACGGTCTCAGTTCACAGCGGACGTCGCTTCGACATGACGCGGCAAGGTCACCCGAATACGGGTGCCGCGTTGGCTTTCGGTGTCAGCCGGGCTGTCGATGGTGATTTGTCCATAATGCTCTTCAACGATGGAATAGACCAGTGCAAGGCCCAGACCGGTGCCTTCACCTGGATCCTTGGTGGTGAAGAAGGGTTCGAACAATCGGTCCATGATGTTCTGTGGAATGCCGCTGCCTTCATCTTCGACGATCAGATCGACCGTGTGTTCGAAAGCCTCGGTCTTGACACGTACTGCGCCACCGGCCGGCGTTGCGTCGCGGGAGTTGGACAGCAGGTTGATGAGCACTTGGGCCAGGCGTTGGGAGTCGCCATCGACCCAATGATCGGGGTCGCACAGGTTGAAAAACTGTACTTCGAAATTGCGCCGGTTCAAGGCGAGCAGCCCAATGGCGTCCTGCGCCACTTCGGCCAGGCACACCGCTTCGTCCTGATTCTGGTGGGCGCCGGCATGGGCGAAGCTCATCAGCGACTGCACGATGCGCGACACCCGTTTGGTCTGTTCGAGGATTTGCCCGCTGATCTCGGTAATTTCGCCATCTTCTTCGCGCTCTTCGCGCAGGTTTTGCGCCAGGCAGGCGATACCGGTGATCGGGTTGCCAATCTCATGGGCCACGCCCGCCGCCAGGCGGCCAATGCTGGCCAGGCGCTCGGAGTGCACCAGTTTGTCTTCGAGCATTTGGGTTTCGGTCAGGTCTTCCACCAACAGCACCAGGCCGCTGTTACCGGGAGCGAGGGGCTCGTCGATAGCCGCTTTGTGCAGGTTGAGCCAGCGGGTCTGGCCGTCGAGCGCCAGGTGCTGCTTGTGCAAATGTTCATCGGGCAGGTTGATAAAACCTTGCAACAATTCTTTCCACGGTTCGCCCAGGGTGTTCAGGCGCGAACCCACGACCCGCTGCGCGGCGATGCCGGTGAGTTCTTCCATCGCCTTGTTCCACATCAGGATCTCCTGATCCTTGGCCAGGGAGCACACGCCCATCGGCAATTCCTGCAGGGTCTGGCGGTGGTAGCGGCGCAGGGCATCGAGCTCGGCGGCGAGGCCGGTGAGGCGCGAGTGGTAATCCTCCAGCCGGCTTTCGATGAAATGGATGTCTTCGGTCACGTAGTTTTCGCCGCCGGCCTTGTAGGGCAGGAAGGTCTCTACCATGTCTTGGGACACGCTGGGGCCCATCAGGCCGGACAGGTTGGCTTCGATGCGGTCGCGCAAACGGCGTAGCGCATACGGGCGGCGTTCGTCGAACGGCAGGTACAGATCGCGCAGCGCTTGCTCGACTTCCTTTTGTGCGGCCTTGGCGCCCAGGGGCTTGGCCAATTGCGTGGCGAACTCCTGGGGCGAGGCCGCATGCAGTTCGCGGCGTTGCGGGCGACGTACGTTATCCACCGCACAGGCTTCGGCGGCGCTGGTTTCTTCGGGGCTGGCGTTGGTGAACAACGAGATCAGGGTGAACATCAGCACGTTGGCGGCCAGGGAAGCAATCGCTGCCATGTGCCAGCTGGTGTCATCCAGCACGTAGATCATGTTCAGCAGCGGGATGTAGAAGCCCTGCAGGTTGCCGACCAGCGGCAGCAGCATGGTCACGATCCACACCAGGATCCCAGCGAGCAGCCCGGCAATGAAGCCTCGGCGATTGGCCGTCGGCCAGTACAGCACCGACAACACGCCCGGCAAGAACTGCAAGGTGGCGACAAACGCGACGATACCCAGGTTGGCGAGGTCTTGCCCGGCGCCGAGCAGCAGGTAGAAACAGTAACCGGCCATGATGATCGCGACGATCAGCGCGCGGCGTGTCCACTTCAGCCAGCGATAGATATTGCCCTCCGCCGGTGGCTGGTACAGGGGCAGCACGAGATGGTTGAGGGCCATGCCCGACAGCGCCAGGGTGGTGACGATGATCAGCCCGCTGGCGGCCGATAAACCGCCGACATAGGCGAGCAGTGCCAGGGCCGGACTGTTGGCGGCAATGCCGATGCCGAGGGTGAAATATTCGGGGTTGGTCGTTGCGCCCAGCTTGAGGCCAGCCCACAGGATCAGCGGCACCGCCAGGCTCATCAGCAGCAGGAACAGGGGCAAGCCCCAACTGGCGCTGACCAGTGAGCGGGGGTTGAGGTTCTCGGTGAATGTCATGTGATACATGTGCGGCATCACGATTGCCGAGGCAAAGAACACCAGCAGCAGCGTACGCCACGGGCCTTCCTGCAGCGGCGTGTGCAGAGCGGCGAGGGCGGTCTGGTTTTGCAGCAACCAAAGCTCAAGTTGTTGCGGGCCGTCGAACACGCCGTACAGCGCATACAGGCCGACGCCGCCAATGGCGATCAGTTTGATCACCGACTCAAAGGCAATCGCAAACACCAGGCCTTCGTGTTTCTCGCGGGTGGCGATATGGCGTGAGCCGAAGAAGATCGTGAACAGGCTGATCAGCGCACAGAAGGCCAGGGCCACGCGATGCTGCACCGGCTCGCGGGTGAGGATGCTGATGGAATCCGCCACGGCCTGGATTTGCAGGGCCAGCAACGGCAGCACCCCAATCAGCATGAAAACCGTGGTCAATGCGCCGGCCCAGGTGCTGCGAAAGCGGAAGGCAAACAGGTCCGCGAGGGACGACAGCTGATAGGTGCGGGTGATCTTCAGGATCGGGTACAGCAACACCGGTGCCAGCAGGAATGCGCCGGACACGCCCAGGTAGCTGGAGAGAAAACCGTAGCCGTATTGGTAGGCCAGGCCCACGGTGCCATAGAACGCCCAGGCGCTGGCATATACGCCGAGGGATAGGGTGTAGGTCAGCGGATGGCGAATGATCGCCCGCGGAATCATTCCGCGCTCACTGATCCAGGCGACGCCGAACAGCGCGGCCAGGTAGGCGGCGCTGATCAGCAGCATCTGGGTGAGGCTAAAGCTCATCGGCATCTTTTTGGCTCTGCAGGATGAAGGTCACGACGATCAGGATCAGCCACAGCAGATAAGGCCGGTACCAGGCGCCCGTGGCGTCGATCCACCAATCCATGATGGCGGGAGAAAACAGGTAGATCCCGACGACCAGCAGCAGGACCAATCGATAGATGTACATGTTGGCCTCTGATTAAAAAACTGCGGCGATGGTAACGGATGCTTGGCAAGCTGCAAGCGCCTTCAGCTCAATTGCGCTTCAGCCAGTGTGAGTGTGCGCGGGATCAGCGTGGCATCCCAGTGCTGGATGCCCCAATCCAGCAGTTCCCGTGGGCTGGCGTGGAGCAATTCGCTGCCGGGTTGCTGGCCGAGGGCGCGCAGGGCTCTGAGCAGCAGAGGCGTGGCCTGGTCTGGCGTCAACGGCGGCGAACGGTAGGACTTGCCCAGTTTGTTACCGTCCGGCTGGACGATCAGCGGCACGTGCAGGTAGCGCGGTTGGCGCAGGCCCAGCAGTTCCTGCAGGTAGAGTTGGCGCGGGGTGGAGTCCAGCAGATCGGCGCCCCGCACGATATCGGTAACACCTTGCCAGGCATCGTCCAAAACCACGGCGAGTTGATAGGCATAGAGGCCGTCACGGCGACGAATGACGAAATCGCCTGCTTCGCGCCCGAGATGTTGTCGGAATTCGCCCTGCACGCGGTCGGTAAAGTGGTACTCCAACTCAGGAACACGCAAGCGGATAGCCGCGTCTTGCTGCTCGTGACCGGCATTGCGGCACAGGCCGGGGTAAATCCCGTTGTAGGGTTCCAGTTGTTTGCGTGAACAGGTGCAGGCGTAGGCAAGGCCGTGGTTGAACATGTCGTTCAGCACTTTGGCGTAGGCCTCATGCCGTTCGCTTTGTCGGACCAGTTCACCGTCCCATTCAAAACCGTAGCTTTCCAGGGCATGCAGGATCGCCGCCTGAGCGCCGGGTTCTTCGCGAGGTGGGTCGAGGTCTTCCATGCGCATCAGCCAGCGGCCTTGGTTGGCGCGGGCATCGAGGTAAGACGCGAGGGCGGCGACCAGGGAGCCAAAGTGCAAGTGGCCGCTGGGCGTGGGGGCGAAACGCCCAATATAGGTAGAGGCTGTCATGGGCCGGATACTACTGGAAAATCGGTAAACCCCAGAAACAAAAATGGAGCGTTTGCACGCTCCATTCGTCCAGCTCGGCAGGGATTACTTGCCGGTCTGTTTTTCCTTGATTTCCGCCAGGTTCTTGCAGTCTACGCACATGTCGGCAGTAGGGCGGGCTTCCAGGCGACGAATACCAATCTCGACGCCGCAGGTTTCGCACCAGCCGTATTCTTCGTCCTTGATCAGTTGCAGTGTCTTGTCGATCTTCTTGATCAACTTGCGCTCGCGATCACGGGCGCGCAGTTCAAGAGCGAACTCTTCTTCCTGGCTGGCACGGTCGGCCGGATCAGGGAAGTTGGCTGCTTCGTCCTTCATGTGGTCAACGGTACGGTCGACCTCCTGCATCAAGTCCTGTTTCCACTTGTTCAGGATCTTGGTGAAGTGCTCGCGCATGGGCTCGCCCATGTACTCCTCGCCCTTTTTTTCCACGTAGGGTTCGAAGCCGCCGAGGCCTTGAGTCTGCTGTTGCTTTGCTTGGGTGGACATGAATAGACCGCCTCTCACTCTTCTAATCCATTGCGCAGGATTGCAACGTCACCGACACCTGCCGGCCCTGCGGCTGCAAGCGGGCGAACTTACCAGATAGATTCGGGGTGCGCCACTCCCGGTTGTCGAGCCTGTCGCGTCGGGGTTGCAAACTGCAGCAGCCCGTCGTGGCTGGGTATGTTTCGGCCCGAATGTTGATTTTAGTCGTTTTGCGCGTGCTTGCCTGGGCCGCTCGGGTGGCCAGGCAGGCAATAGAACATGTTTTACCGCGCGGGTTCGGTAGAATCCTGATTTTGTCCTCACCGTTAAAGGAAGGCTAATGGCTCAGCCCTACAGTGCGCGCAGTCGCGCCATCGAACCTTTTCATGTCATGGCGTTGCTGGCGCGCGCTAATGAGCTGCAGGCCGCCGGCCATGATGTAATCCACCTGGAAATCGGCGAGCCGGATTTCACCACGGCAGAACCGATCATCCAGGCCGGCCAGGCAGCGCTGGCCAATGGCAAAACCCGATACACCGCGGCGCGCGGCCTGCCGCAGTTGCGTGAAGCTATCAGCGGGTTCTACCAGCAGCGCTACGGCTTGAGCGTGGATCCCGAGCGTATTCTCATCACCCCCGGCGGTTCCGGCGCATTGTTGTTGGCCAGCAGTCTGCTGGTGGACCCCGGCAAACACTGGCTGTTGGCCGATCCGGGTTACCCGTGCAACCGGCATTTTCTGCGACTGGTGGAAGGCGCTGCTCAACTGGTGCCGGTGGGCCCGGACGTGCGTTATCAACTGACCGCTGATCTTGTGGCCAAGCATTGGGACCAGGACAGCGTGGGCGCGCTGGTTGCCTCCCCGGCGAATCCCACCGGTACGATCCTCAGTCGCGAGGAGTTGGCTGGGCTTTCCAGCGCCATCAAGGCGCGGAACGGCCATCTGGTGGTGGACGAGATCTACCACGGCCTGACCTACGGCACCGAGGCCGCCAGCGTGCTGGAAGTCGACGATGACGCGTTCGTTCTAAATAGTTTTTCGAAGTATTTCGGCATGACCGGCTGGCGCCTGGGCTGGCTGGTAGCGCCGCCGGCTGCGGTGGGCGAGTTGGAGAAGCTGGCGCAGAACCTTTACATCAGCGCGCCCAGCATGGCCCAGTATGCGGCGCTGGCCTGTTTTACCCCGCAAACCCTGAGCATTCTGGAAGAGCGCCGCGCCGAGTTTGGCCGCCGTCGCGACTTCCTGCTGCCGGCCTTGCGCGAACTGGGTTTTGGCATCGCCGTAGAACCGGAAGGGGCGTTCTATTTATATGCCGATATCAGCGCGTTCGGTGGAGATGCCTTCGCGTTCTGCCGCCATTTTCTCGAGACCGAGCACGTTGCTTTCACGCCTGGATTGGATTTTGGTCGCTACCAAGCGGGGCACCATGTGCGTTTTGCCTACACGCAAAATATCGATCGGTTACAGGAGGCGGTCGAACGAATCGCCCGTGGCTTAAGGAGCTGGCAAGGCTGATGCGTTTTCATCCACCCCTTGAGGAAGGCCGGCTGATTCGCCGCTATAAGCGTTTTCTCACCGATATCGAGACGGTCACCGGCGAGTTGCTGACCATTCACTGCCCCAACACCGGCTCAATGCTCAATTGCATGGTCGAAGGCGGGCAAGTCTGGTTCAGCCGCTCCAACGACCCCAAGCGCAAGTTGCCCGGCACGTGGGAAATTGCCGAAACGCCCCAAGGTCGCTTGGCGTGCGTGAACACGGCACGCGCCAATCAACTGGTCGAAGAGGCATTGCGTGCGGGCGTGATCACTGAGCTGAACGGTTTCACCGCGTTGAAGCGCGAAGTGCCTTACGGTCAGGAGAAAAGCCGTATCGACTTTCGCCTGGAATACCCCGAGGGCGCGGCTTATGTGGAGGTCAAAAGTGTCACCCTGGGCTTTGACGACACCCGGATTGCGGCGTTCCCCGATGCGGTGACCCAGCGCGGTGCCAAGCACCTGCGGGAGCTCGCACACCTGGCGCGTGAAGGTGTGCGGGCGGTGCAGTTGTATTGCGTCAACCTGTCGGATATTGATGCGGTACGCCCGGCGGTGGAGATCGACGCCGCCTACGCTGCAGCCCTGCGCGAAGCCAAGGCCGCTGGCGTAGAGGTGTTGGCGTATGGCGTACGTGTTACATCCGAGCAAGTGTGTGTGGACCGCCGCCTGGACGTACTGCTCGACTAGAGATCCACCCACAGGCCTTGTTCGTCTTCGCGGCCACGCAGGGCCTTGAGGCTTTTGCCGGAGCAAGGCCCGGCAATGCACTCGCCGCTTTCGATCAGGAACAGCGCGCCGTGGGTGGCGCATTGGATCAGGCTGGCGCTGTCGTCGAGGAACTGGTCGGGTTGCCATTCCAGCGGGATGCCCCGATGCGGGCAACGGTTGATATAGAAGTAGGCAATGCCGTCCCTGCGTACCGCGAGCAATTTGCAGCCATCGACTTCAAAACCGCGGCTGCTGTCTGGCGCAAGGGTCTCGGAGGGGCAGAGAAACTTCATTTCAATCCTTAAGTGCCTTGACGTTCAAATGCAAACAATTATCAAATGCCGGCTTCGCCCGTTAGCTGACCGGGTGCTCAGTTCGATGCCATGCAGGGCTTACCTGTCACATCAATGAGTGCTTGAAAGGCCCCGCCCTAGGAAGGAAACCCTGTTATGCGCCTGAGTGCCAGCGCTATTGCGCTTGTTGTCGGACTGCTGGTCAACCCTGGGGCGCACGCCTCTGAACTGCCACAACGCTGGGTAAGTGCCGGTGGGGCGCTGTCGGAGTGGGTGACGGCGCTGGGCGGGGAGCCGAAGCTGGTCGGCGTGGATACCACCAGCCAGCATCCTGAATCACTTAAAGCTTTGCCAAGTGTTGGCTATCAGCGGCAATTGTCGGCCGAAGGTATTCTCAGCCTGCGTCCGCAGATATTGGTGGGCACGGACGAGATGGGCCCACCACCGGTGCTGGCACAGATTCGCAGTGCGGGTGTCCAGGTTGAAATGTTCTCGGCGCAGCCGGATTTACCGAGCTTGAAAGGCAATCTCCAGCACCTGGGCAAGTTGCTTGGCGATGAGGCCAAGGCCAACGAATTGTTTACCGGATATGAGCAGGCGTTGGGTCAGCAGAAGAGCTGGGTCGATAAGGCCCAGGCCTCGCAAAAGGCTCCTGGCGTGTTGCTGTTGATCGGTCATGCCGGTGGAAAACCGCTGATTGCCGGCAAGGACACGGCCGGCGATTGGATGGTGCAGCGGGCGGGTGGGCATAACCTGGCCACGCACACCGGTTATAAGCCGTTTTCGGTGGAGTCGCTGGCGGGGTTGAGCCCGCAGGTGCTGGTGTTCGCTGACCGCGCCCTGACCGGTGATGCTGCCCGCGCGGCATTGTTCAAAGAGAACCCTATCCTGGCTTCGACGCCGGCCGCGAAGAGCGGGCAGGTCTTTGAGCTGGACCCGACGCTGCTGGTTGGCGGGCTTGGGCCGCGTCTGCCGCAAAGCCTGGTGAAGCTGTCCGCCGGTTTTTATCCAACCCAGGCTAAAGCTGCCCCATGACCTCTCTGGTTAAACCAAAAGCGTTGTTTGTGGGGCTGGCACTGTTGTGCGTACTGGCTATCTGGCTCTCGTTGGCCCTGGGGCCCGTAAGCTTGCCGTTAATGGATACGCTCAAGGCAGCCTTGCGCTTGATGGGCGTGCCGATCGAGGCTCAGGGGCTGGAGCAGGCGGAGCTGATCCTGGGGCAGATTCGGTTGCCGCGTACCTTGCTGGGTCTGGCGGTGGGCGGTGTATTGGCATTGTCGGGCGTGGCCATGCAAGGGTTGTTTCGCAACCCATTGGCTGATCCGGGCTTGGTAGGCGTTTCCAGTGGCGCCGCGTTGGGGGCGGCTATCGCGATTGTCGGTGGTTCGTTTTTTGGCGGGCTGCCGGATGCGTTTGGGCCGTACCTCCTGTCACTGTGCGCATTCCTTGGCGGGTTGGGCGTGACTGCGCTGGTCTATCGACTGGGGCGGCGCAATGGCCAGACCAATGTGGCGACGATGCTGCTCGCCGGCATTGCCCTCACTGCGCTGGCTGGCTCGGCGGTGGGCCTGTTCACGTATTTGGCGGACGACGCAACGTTGCGCACGCTGGCGTTCTGGAACCTAGGCAGCCTCAACGGCGCGAGCTATTCGCGGCTGTGGCCATTATTGATGGTGAGTGCAGGCGTGGCGCTGTGGTTGCCGCGTCGGGCCAAGGCCCTTAATGCGCTGCTGCTCGGTGAGTCCGAGGCCAGCCACCTGGGTATTGATGTTGAGGGGCTCAAGCGCGAGTTGGTGTTCTGCACGGCATTGGGTGTGGGCGCAGCGGTGGCTGCAGCAGGCATGATTGGTTTTGTCGGGTTGGTGGTGCCGCATCTGGTCAGATTGCTGGCGGGGCCCGATCACCGCGTGTTGCTGCCTGCTTCAATATTGGCCGGTGCAAGTTTGCTGTTGTTCGCAGACTTGGTCGCACGGTTGGCCTTGGCGCCAGCGGAATTGCCGATTGGTATCGTGACGGCATTTATTGGTGCGCCGTTTTTTCTGTACCTGTTGTTGCGGGGGCGTGCCTGATGCTGCGTGTTGAAGACCTGCAAGTCTGTCGCGGTCGCAAAACCGTGCTGGCGGATGTCACGCTTGATCTGCTGCCGGGCGAAGTGCTCGGTGTGCTGGGCCCCAATGGTGCCGGCAAGAGTACGTTGCTGGGGGCGTTATGCGGTGAGTTGAATCCTGATCACGGCAAGGTATGCCTGGGCCAGCAGGCGCTGAAAGACTGGAGCGCAACGCAGCGGGCGCAACGACTGGCGGTGTTGCCACAAACCTCGACCCTGGACTTCGCGTTCCGTGTCGAAGAAGTCGTTGGCATGGGGCGCCTGCCTCATCAGACCGGGCGCGTGCGGGATGACGAAATCATTGGCGCAGCCTTGCAAGCAGCGGATGTCGCACACTTGAGTGGTCGTAGTTACCTGGCATTGTCCGGTGGCGAGCGTCAGCGCGTGCACTTGGCGCGAGTGCTGGCGCAGCTATGGCCAGGAGAGGCGGGGCAGACGTTGCTGCTCGATGAGCCGACGTCCATGCTTGATCCGTTGCATCAGCACACGACGTTGCAGGCCATACGTACCTTTGCCGATCGGGGCGCGGCCGTGCTGGTGATCCTCCATGACCTGAATCTGGCGGCACGTTACTGTGATCGTATTCTGCTGCTCGAGCAGGGGCGCCCTCATGCCTTGGGCGCGCCGGCTCAGGTGCTGCGGCCTGAACCGCTCAAGGCCGTATTTGGCCTGGACGTATTGGTTCAGCCGCATCCCGAGCGCGGGCATCCATTGATCATTGCGCGCTGAGCTTTATCGCGGGCAAAAAAAGACCCGGCAAAAGCCGGGTCAAATAACCGTGATTAGCCTGATGAGGAGATAATCTGAGAGTCCGAACCAATGGTCTTTCAGTTATCGGCTGATCTCGCGACCAGTTGTGATAATCATAACGATTCTCATTTAAGAGTCAACATTTGTTTTTGCGTGATCCTTCGTTTTCCTCAAACGCTTGTTCGAAACAGCCGTAGACATTGGGTTTCAGTGGGGGCTAAATCTTCTGGCGCGCCGCAATAGCGTCCAGTTGCCGGTTCAACGCCTCCTTGCGTTCTGCAGGAATGTCGTTCCAATGCACATCCATCAATGCCCCTTCGATTGCATACAGCAGCACTTTCGATGCCCGGAACCCGCGAGTCCTTACGGCTCGATATGCATCAACCGCCCCCAGGCGACGCAGGTCGGACGCACTGTGGATGCCCACCGCATGCAGCCACTGTGCTGAGGTCTTGCCGAGGTTTTTAAGGTGTTGCAGCTCATCGTTCATCAAGCCTCCTTGCGACGGCCGAATGGTGCGGTGGGTATTCGTGACCAGGCAAGCCTGAACAGGAGTGTAGCGTTCAGTAGGAAAAGCGTAGTTCTTTGGTCCGAAACGGCCCAAATGCTTATAAGAATGGCGCGAGAACTTTGACGGGAAGCAGGCGTGAAGCACCCGCTACGCGTTGCGCGTAGTCGGGCTTGAGTCGTGTGTTACTTGGTGCGATAGCGCAGGCGCGTGCCGAAATTGACTGACATGAGGATCTCGTCGGCGGTCAATTCAGGTGGGAAGTAGGTGCCCGAAATCTGCGCATGGGCCAGGCTGGCGCCTTCCAGCGAGCAGTCGCGCAAATCCAGGCCGCGCAAGTCGGCTGAGCGGAAGTACGCGTCGGTGAAATCCACGCCGGTAGCGTTGAGCTCACGTAAGTCCAGCCCACGGAAGTCGCCTGCACGCATGTCGACAGCGCCGTCTTTCGGGCGCTCCTGGTTGAAACCGCGAACATCGTCTTTATGCAGGAGCGCGTAGAGCGGGGTATCAAGAAGCTTGGGCTGACTCATGACGGCGAACTCCTGTTGGATTTATGACGCCATTATAGTGCCACTATTGCTTGGCCGCGCGCCCAAGTAGACGACACGACCAAGAAATTTTTCTTACAGGCCTGGCAAGCGCTGGCGAATCTGCGCGACCACCGCGTCGAGGGTCCCGCTTTGATTGGTCTCAACGCGCTTGCTCAGCAACAGTTCTTGCGCTGTGAGTGGGTCACGGTTTGCCTGCTGTGCTTCGATAACGGCCAGGGTGGCGTCGGACGGATCGTTTTTATCCGCCTGACGTTGCGCCAGCCAACTGTTGATAACGGCCTGCGGTGCGTTGCAATCCAGAATCAGGAAGGGTGCACCGGTGGCCTCGGCAACTTTGGCCGCTGCGTCGCGCTGTTCGTGTTTGAGGAACGTTGCATCCAGTACGACCGGGAAACCGGCGCGCAGCACGGTGTCGGCGATGTCGTTCAAGCGAGCGTAGGTTGCTGTGCTGGCGTCGGCGGCATAGATACCAGCCTGCGGCGTGTTGTCCACGTGTTGCTCGCCGAACAGGCGCTTGCGCTCCACATCCGAGCGGATGCGTACGGCGCCGAGCGCTTCTACCAGGCGCATGGACACGTGGCTTTTGCCTACAGCCGAGACGCCGTGGGTAATCGCCAGGAAGCGTGACGGAATGGTGCTGTAGCTTTCTGCCAGGTTGGCGTAGTTGCGGTACTGGCGCAGGGTGGTGGCCCGTTGGACCGGGCTTGCTTCGCTCGGCATGCTGAACAACGACACCTTGGCGCGTACGAGGGCGCGGTAGGCTTTATAGAAGTTCAGCACTTCAAGGCCCTGATAGTCGCCCGTCAGCTCCAGGTACTGGCTGATGAAGCGGCGGGCCAGGGACTTGAGGCCGCGGTCTTCCAGGTCCATGGCCAGGAAGCCGGTGTCGGCGTAGACGTCGGTGAAGCGAAACGGTTCGTTGAACTCGATGCAGTCGAAAATCACCACTTGACCATCGATCAGCGTGGCGTTGCCCAGGTGGATGTCCCCGTGGCACTCGCGGGTGAACCCATCGGCCTTGCGCTGTGCCAGCAGTGGCTTGAGGCGTTCGAAGCTGCTCTCGGCCCAGGCTTGCAGGGCTTCCAGTTGGGCCAGGTCGGCCTTGTCGCTGAGGAATGGGCGGATCTGATCGAAGTTCTGTCGCACCGGCGCCATGACTTCGTCCGGCGTACCGGCCGGGTGATCTTGCGGGACCTTTGGCGCGCTAAGGTGGAAATGTGCGATCTGCTTGGCCATTTCATCGATGTGCGCGGCAGTCAGTTCGCCATTGGCTTGCAGGGTGCTGAGCAGCTGGCTTTGCGGGAACTGACGCATCTTCAGTGCGTATTCGATCACCGGGCCATCGCCGCCTAATTGCGGGGCTTCGGCTGTACCGGTAATGGGTAACACTTCAAGATACAAATCGTCGGTCAAGCGTTGGTTGAGGCGCAATTCTTCATTGCAGAAGTGCCCGCGATCATCCAGGGCGGTGAAGTCCAGGAAGCCGAAGTTCATCGGCTTCTTCAGCTTATAAGCGTAGGGGCCGGTCAATACGACCCACGAAATGTGGGTTTCGATGACTTGGAACGCTTCAACCGGGTGAGGGTACAAGGCCGGGTTTTGCAGGGCAGCGATCAGTGACTGGCTCACGGGCGATCCTTCAGAGTCTGGGGAAAAACATGGCGGGCATTATGGCCGTTACAGACGGTCGTGCAAACCGCTGTCCGGCTCATGTTGATCATCGATAAAGTGCGTATAATCCGCCGCCATGACTCGAACCCGATCTCCCCGTTCCCGTAAAAAACCACCGTCCCGCGGCCTGCGTCCTTGGCTGGGTTGGGCGCTCAAGCTCGGCCTTGTGGGCTTCGTAGTGCTCGCCGGCTTTGCGGTATACCTTGATGCCGTGGTCCAGGAGAAATTCTCCGGCAAGCGCTGGACCATCCCGGCCAAGGTCTATGCACGCCCGCTGGAACTGTTCAGCGGCCAGAAGCTGAGCAAGGATGACTTCCTCACCGAACTCGACGCCCTGGGCTACCGCCGCGAACCGGTGAGCAATGGCCCGGGTGCTGCGGCTGTCAGCGGTAACACCGTCGACCTGAACACCCGCGGCTTCCAGTTCTACGAAGGCCTGGAAAAAGCCCAGCCAGTGCGCGTGCGCTTCTCCGGTGACTACGTGGCCGAGCTGTCGTCCCTCAATGGTTCGAAGCTGCCGGTGGTACGCCTTGAACCGCTGATGATCGGCGGGATTTACCCGAAAAACCTTGAAGACCGCATCCTGATCAAGCTTGATCAGGTGCCGCCGTACCTGCTGGAAACCCTGGTTGCGGTAGAAGATCGGGATTTCTACAGCCACTGGGGCGTCTCGCCAAAGTCGATTGCCCGTGCGATCTGGGTCAACACCTCCGGCGGCAAGATGACCCAAGGCGGCAGTACGCTGACTCAGCAGTTGGTGAAAAACTTCTACCTCACCAACGAACGCAGCCTGACCCGTAAGCTCACCGAAGCCATGATGGCGATGCTGCTGGAGCTGCACTACAGCAAGCAGGAAATCCTTGAGGCGTACCTAAATGAAGTGTTCGTCGGCCAGGATGGCCAGCGTGCGGTGCACGGCTTCGGCCTGGCCAGCCAGTTCTTCTTCGGCCAACCGCTGTCCGAGCTGAAGCTGCATCAAGTTGCATTGCTGGTGGGCATGGTCAAGGGGCCGTCCTACTACAACCCGCGCCGCAATCCTGAGCGTGCACTGGAGCGCCGCAACCTCGTCCTCGATGTGCTGGAGCAGCAGGGTGTGGCCACGGCAGAGCAAGTGGCCGCAGCGAAGAAAATGCCACTGGGTGTGACCACTCGCGGCAAGCTGGCAGACAGCTCGTTCCCCGGTTTTATCGACTTGGTCAAACGCCAACTGCGTGAAGACTACCGCGACGAAGACTTGACCGAAGAAGGCCTGCGGATCTTCACCAGTTTTGACCCGATCCTGCAGATGAAGGCCGAAGCGTCTGTCAGCGACACCTTCAAACGTCTGACGGGCCGTAAAGGTTCTGACGAGGTAGAGGCTGCGATGGTGGTGACCAACCCGGAAACCGGTGAAGTCCAGGCCATGATCGGTAGCCGCCAGGCCAGCTTTGCCGGCTTCAACCGCGCACTGGATGCGGTGCGGCCGATTGGGTCGCTGGTCAAGCCTGCGGTCTACCTGACGGCGTTGGAAAAACCGAGCAAGTACACCCTGACCAGTTGGCTGTCGGATGATCCGCTCTCGGTCAAAGGTGGCGACGGCCAGGTGTGGACGCCGCAGAACTTCGATCGTCGCTCCCACGGCACGGTGTTCCTGTATCAGGGCTTGGCGCATTCCTACAACATCTCCACTTCTCGCCTCGGCCTGGAAGTGGGTGTGCCGAATGTCCTCAAGACGCTGGCGCGACTGGGCATCACCCGCGAATTCCCGGCGTTCCCATCGATCCTGTTGGGCGCCGGAGCCATGACGCCGATGGAAGTGGCGACCATGTACCAGACCCTCGCCAACGGTGGCTTCAACACCCCGATGCGCGGGATTCGCAGTGTGCTGACGGCCGAGGGTGAGCCACTCAAGCGCTACCCGTTCCAGATTCAGCAGCGTTTCGATGCGGGCTCCATCTACCTGATCCAGAACGCCATGCAGCGCGTGATGCGTGAAGGTACCGGTAGCTCGGTCTATAAGGTCTTGCCGTCCAACCTGACGCTGGCAGGCAAGACCGGCACCAGTAACGATTCGCGCGACAGTTGGTTCGCAGGTTTCGGCCAGGATGTGCTGGCCGTGGTGTGGCTGGGCCGTGACGACAACGGCAAGACGCCGTTTACCGGTGCGACCGGTGCGTTGCAGGTCTGGACCAGTTTCATGCGCAAGGCCGACCCACTGCCGTTGAGCATGCCGCAGCCGGATAACATCGTGCAGGCCTGGATTGACCCGCACACCGGCCAAGGCTCCGATGCCAACTGTCCGGGCGCGGTACAGATGCCGTATATTCGCGGCAGCGAACCACCACCCGGTGCTGCGTGCGGTGGCGGTGCCCCTGCGGACGCGGAATCGGTGATGGATTGGGTCAAGGGCTGGATGAATTAAGCAAAGAGGGTTTCAAGTGAACAAGTGGTGTATTCCAGCGATTACGGCTCTGGCTTTGCTCAGCGGTTGCTCCAGCGTGCAGCGCGGCTCCATTCCCGTGGTGGATTCGAGCACGGCCGTCTCCAACAGCGACCGGATCTCGGCCAATGGCGGTTTCCGCCAGACCGTGACCAACCGTCCGGCGCAGGCCAAGCCTCAGGCTGTGCCGCAGGACTCGGGCGTGGTGGTGATGGTGCCGGGCGGTGGCGCTGCTACCTCGGCGCCAATCAGTGCCGAACCTTGGACTCCAGGGCCAAGCACCTCCGGGCCGATCGACGCCACGCCGATTCAGACCGCGCCGGTCAACCAGGGCACCTACACCATGCCGTCGACGCCGAGCGGCATTCCATCCGCCTCCAGCGCCGGTGGCCTGTCGGCTGACGAGCAACTGGACGGCCCGGTGCTGGCCTTGCTGACGACGGCTCAGCAACAGCAGGCCGGTGGCGACCTGAACGGCGCCTCATCGAGCCTTGAGCGTGCGCAACGTGTTGCACCTCGTGAGCCGCAAGTGCTGTATCGCCTGGCGCAGGTACGCATGGCCCAGGGTGATGCGCCGCAAGCCGAGCAGTTCGCCCGCCGTGGTCTCACGCTGGCCAGCGGTCGTCCGGATCTGCAAGCCAGCCTGTGGGCCTTGATCGGTGATGCGCGTGCCGCACAAGGTGATGCCGCGGGCGCTGCCCAGGCCCGGCAAAAAGCCAAGGTCAGCCTCTGATGGATGCACGGTTTCCGGCGATTGCCGAACAGTTATTGCTGATCGAGCGCGAATTGCGCATTCAGGGCTGGTGGGACGAAGTGTCTCCCAGCGTTGAGGCGCTCAGCAGCGTTGAGCCGTTTTCGGTGGATACCCTGGACTTTCACCAGTGGCTGCAATGGATCTTCCTGGCTCGCATGAAACACATCCTCGAACAGGACCTGCCGCTGCCCAATGCCTCTGGGATCATGGAAATGGCGGAGATGGTCTACGCCGATCGGCCGCGAGAGAGCCTTGGCTTGCGTAATGCGCTGAAAAAGTTCGATCAATTGATCGTCGACGCTCGTTAATTGCCTGACTGCCGGGTTTTCCGGCAGTCTTGCGCATATTTCTACCGCTTGACGACATTCAGGCGAGTTTTATCCCTCCTCACAGGCCTTTCTTCTGCGTTCTCATGCGCTTAGTTGGAAAAAAGCGCAATTATTGCTTGACTTGAACGGCCTGAAACAGAAGAATCCAAAGTCCGCTGTATCGGGACTGCCAGAAGCAGGCCCGCTCGGCAGATCATGAGGCGCACATCCGCGCCGACCTGTTACACCCGCAACGCGTTACCTCGCGCTGGGTGGGAAAAGCCCGCAACACTTGGGACGATCCCAATACTTGCTCAGTCAGTGCTGACGTAGTCGGCGACCACCGTCGCTCATGCTCTGTTGAGAAGTAAACCTATTAAGACCCGTCGGTTTTCAACGGACGGTATTCTGGCGTTTTAGAGGTGAACAACGTGGAGCTTTTATCTGGCGGTGAGATGCTCGTCCGCTTTTTGCGTGACGAAGGCGTCGATTATATCTACGGGTACCCAGGTGGTGCTCTGCTGCATGTTTACGACGCACTGTTCAAGGAACCGGCTGTTACCCACATCCTGGTTCGCCACGAACAGGCCGCGACCCATATGGCTGACGGTTATGCCCGTGCCACCGGTAAAGCCGGCGTGGTACTGGTAACGTCCGGCCCAGGCGCAACGAATGCCATTACCGGCATCGCGACTGCGTATATGGACTCCATCCCGATGGTGATCATTTCTGGCCAGGTGCCAAGCACCATGGTCGGTACCGATGCATTCCAGGAAACCGACATGATCGGTATCTCCCGGCCGATCGTGAAACACAGCTTCATGATCAAGCATGCCTCGGAAATCCCGGAAGTCATGAAAAAGGCGTTCTACCTCGCACAATCCGGTCGCCCGGGTCCTGTGGTGGTCGATATCCCGAAAGACATGACCAACCCGGCTGAAAAATTCGAATACGTGTTCCCGAAGAAAGCCAAGCTGCGCTCCTACAGCCCGGCGGTTCGTGGGCATTCGGGGCAAATCCGCAAGGCAGCAGAAATGCTGTTGGCAGCCAAGCGCCCAGTGCTGTACTCGGGTGGTGGTGTCATTCTGGGTGGCGGTTCCGCACCGCTGACTGAATTGGCCAAGCTGCTCAACCTGCCAGTGACCAACACCTTGATGGGCCTCGGCGCGTTCCCAGGTACGGACCGTCAGTTCGTCGGCATGCTCGGCATGCACGGCAGCTACACCGCCAACCTGACCATGCACCACGCCGACGTGATCCTGGCGGTGGGCGCGCGGTTCGATGACCGTGTGATCAACGGCGCGAGCAAATTCTGCCCGAACGCCAAGATCATCCACATCGACATCGACCCGGCGTCCATCTCCAAGACCATCAAGGCCGACGTGCCGATCGTAGGGCCTGTGGAAAGCGTATTGACCGAAATGGTCGCAGCGCTGAAGGACATCGGCGAAACCCCGAACAAAGAGTCCGTTGCCAGCTGGTGGAAGCAGATCGACGAATGGCGCGGTGACCGCGGCCTGTTCCCTTATGACAAGGGCGACGGCAGCATCATCAAGCCACAAACCGTGATCGAGACCCTGTGCGAAGTGACCAAGGGCGACGCCTTTGTGACCTCCGACGTGGGCCAGCACCAGATGTTCGCCGCGCAGTACTACAAGTTCGACAAGCCTAACCGCTGGATCAACTCCGGTGGCCTGGGCACGATGGGCTTTGGTTTCCCTGCGGCCATGGGTGTGAAACTGAGCTTCCCGGACACCGATGTCGCGTGCGTCACCGGTGAGGGCAGTATCCAGATGAACATCCAGGAACTGTCGACGTGCCTGCAGTACGGCCTTCCGGTGAAGATCGTGTGCTTGAACAACGGCGTGCTGGGTATGGTTCGTCAGTGGCAGGACATGAGCTACGGTAGTCGTCACTCCCATTCCTACATGGAATCGCTTCCGGATTTCATCAAGTTGGTTGAAGCCTATGGCCACGTCGGCATTCGCATCACTGATCTGAAAGATCTGAAGCCGAAGATGGAAGAAGCGTTCGCCATGAAGGACCGCCTGGTGTTCCTCGATATTCAAGTGGATACCAGCGAGCACGTCTACCCGATGCAGATCAAAGACGGCTCTATGCGCGACATGTGGCTGAACAAGACGGAGCGTACTTAATCATGCGGCACATTATCTCCCTGCTTCTGGAGAACGAACCCGGCGCTCTGTCTCGTGTTGTCGGCCTGTTTTCGCAACGCAACTACAACATCGAAAGCCTGACCGTGGCGCCGACCGAAGACCCGACCCTGTCGCGCCTGACGTTGACCACCGTGGGCCACGATGAGGTGATCGAGCAGATCACCAAGAACCTCAACAAGCTGATCGAAGTGGTCAAGCTGGTCGACCTGTCGGAAAGTGCCCACATCGAGCGCGAGCTGATGTTGGTTAAGGTTAAGGCCACGGGTGCTCAACGTGCCGAGATCAAACGGACTACCGACATCTATCGTGGGCAGATCGTCGATGTGAGCGCCAGCGTTTATACCGTTCAACTGACCGGTACAAGCGACAAGCTGGACAGCTTCATCCAGTCGATCGGGACGGCCTCGATTCTGGAAACAGTACGCAGTGGTGTCACCGGGATTGCCCGTGGCGACAAAGTACTCAGCATCTAACCCAAATTAGTGAATGGCCTCACGGCCTGGATATATAGAGGAACCTCATGAAAGTTTATTACGAAAAAGACTGTGACCTGTCGATCATCCAGGGCAAGAAAGTCGCCATCATCGGCTACGGCTCCCAGGGTCACGCGCAAGCTTGCAACCTGAAAGACTCCGGCGTTGACGTGACCGTTGGCCTGCGTAAAGGCTCTGCCACTGTTGCCAAGGCAGAAGCCCACGGCCTGAAAGTGACTGACGTTGCTTCCGCTGTTGCTGCTGCCGACCTGGTCATGATCCTGACCCCGGACGAGTTCCAGTCCGCCCTGTACAAGAACGAAATCGAGCCGAACATCAAGAAGGGCGCCACTCTGGCCTTCTCCCACGGCTTCGCGATTCACTACAACCAGGTTGTGCCACGCGCTGACCTGGACGTGATCATGATCGCGCCAAAAGCGCCGGGTCACACCGTACGTTCCGAGTTCGTCAAAGGCGGCGGTATCCCTGACCTGATCGCGATCTACCAGGACGCATCCGGCAACGCCAAGAACGTTGCACTGTCCTACGCTGCTGGCGTGGGTGGCGGTCGTACCGGCATCATCGAAACCACCTTCAAGGACGAGACCGAAACCGACCTGTTCGGCGAGCAAGCCGTTCTGTGCGGCGGTACCGTTGAGCTGGTGAAAGCTGGTTTCGAAACCCTGGTTGAAGCTGGCTACGCGCCGGAAATGGCCTACTTCGAATGCTTGCACGAACTGAAGCTGATCGTTGACCTCATGTACGAAGGCGGTATCGCCAACATGAACTACTCGATCTCCAACAACGCCGAATACGGCGAGTACGTGACGGGCCCGGAAATCATCAACGCCGAATCCCGTCAGGCTATGCGCAACGCCCTGAAACGTATTCAGGACGGCGAATACGCCAAAATGTTCATCACCGAAGGCGCTACCGGCTACCCTTCGATGACCGCCAAGCGTCGTAACAACGCCGCTCACGGTATCGAAGTCATCGGCGAGCAACTGCGCTCCATGATGCCGTGGATCGGTGCCAACAAGATCGTCGACAAAGCCAAAAACTAAGTCGAATGCATCAAGGGAAAACGCGGCCTAGGCCGCGTTTTTTCGTTTGAGGGGTTTGATCTGGTATAAAGCTGCATCGTTTGCGGGCGAACACTCGCCGCAAGTATTTGTCGAATTTTTTTCACACCGTTGCAAGGTAAAGTCCATGAGCGAACGTCCCGAAGAGCCAAACCAGGCTCCTGACGCCGAAAGCCTGCTGCCGATCGATGAGCATGTCGAAGAAGGGCATGACGCGGAAGGCCGCAAGGTCCGGCATCGTGGTATCTATCTGCTGCCCAATCTGTTCACCACGGCGAACCTGTTTGCCGGGTTTTATTCCATCATCAATTCCATGAGTGCTCAGAGCGCGCTGGCGGCAGGTGATGCTGCGAATGCCAGCAAGTACTTTGGTTTTGCGGCCATCGCGATCTTTGTGGCCATGGTGCTTGATGGCCTGGATGGCCGTGTGGCGCGTATGACCAATACCCAAAGTGCCTTCGGTGCCGAGTACGATTCGCTGTCGGACATGGTTGCGTTTGGTGTGGCGCCGGCACTGTTGGCATTTGCCTGGGCGCTGGGTGATATGGGCAAGGTTGGCTGGATGGTTGCCTTCATCTATGTAGCAGGCGCCGCGTTGCGCCTGGCGCGCTTCAATACCCAGGTGGGCACTGCTGACAAGCGCTACTTCATCGGACTGGCCAGTCCGGCAGCGGCGGGTGTGGTAGCGGGTATTGTCTGGGCATTCAGTGACTACGGCATCCAGGGTTCGAAAATGTCGTTCCTGGTGGCGTTGATGGTGGCTGCGGCCGGCATGCTGATGGTCAGCAATATCAAGTACAACAGCTTCAAGGAGCTCGACCTCAAGGGGCGCGTGCCTTTCGTGGCGATCCTGGCAGTGGTGCTGGTGTTTGCGGTTGTCTTCAGTGATCCGCCTCGGATTCTGCTGTTGGCCTTCCTGGTCTACGCTGCTTCGGGGCCGGTTCAGTACTTGCTGCATATGCGTCGGGACAAAACATTGTCTTAATGTAATTTCCCCCATACTCCGCAGTCTATTGGTGCATCAGTCCTCCAATGCTGCGGAGTTGCCATGTTAATCAAATTGCCTAAAGCGTCCGATTGTCATGAATCGGATGTCACTCCTGAATCGTTCTACCTCTCCCGCCGCTGCCTGCTCGGTGGTGCGCTTGCCGGTATTGCTGCCAGCAGCCTGCCGCGCTGGGCCAGTGCCGAGGAGGCTGCGCGTTATGCCGATGTCGAGCCGGGCAGGGCGCCCAATTGGTTTGCCGAGAAATTGCCGACAACCCAATGGCAGGCAGTGACGGTCAAGGATGAGGCGATCACCCCGTTCAAGGACGCAACCCACTACAACAACTTCTATGAGTTCGGTACGGACAAAGGCGATCCTGCGAAAAATGCAGGCTCACTCAAGACCGAGCCCTGGAGCGTAGTGATTGACGGTGAGGTGGCGAAGCCTGGGCGTTATGCTCTGGAAGACTTCATGAAGCCCTATCAATTGGAGGAGCGTATCTATCGTTTGCGTTGCGTAGAAGCGTGGTCGATGGTTATTCCCTGGATGGGCTTTCCGATCTCAGCCTTGCTCAAGCAAGTTGAGCCAACGTCCAAGGCTAAGTACATCCGCTTTGAAACTCTTCAAGATCCCAAGAGCATGCCGGGGCAGCGGTCGAGTTTTGGCTTGATCGACTGGCCTTATGTAGAAGGGGTGCGTTTGGATGAGGCGATGAACCCTTTGGCGATTCTTGCCGTCGGCATGTATGGGCGTGAACTGCCCAATCAGAATGGCGCCCCTTTGCGCCTGGTCGTGCCTTGGAAATACGGCTTCAAGAGCGTGAAGTCTATTGTGCGCATCAGTCTTGTCAGCGAGCAGCCGAAAACCACCTGGCAAAGCATCGCGGCGGATGAATACGGGTTCTATGCGAATGTGAACCCTACCGTCGATCATCCTCGCTGGACCCAGGCGCGTGAGCGTCGCTTGCCGAGTGGGCTGTTCAGCCCCAACGTGCGTGAGACGCAGATGTTCAATGGCTACTCGGATGAGGTTGCCTCTCTCTATACAGGGCTCGATTTGCGGAAGAATTACTGATGCGTTACCCCGTCTGGCGCACCAGCGTTTTTATCGCGGCGGCGGTTTGGCCGTTGTTATGGCTCTATGAGGCGTGGAGTTTTGCTCTGGGTCCGGATCCGGGCAAGGTGCTGGTTGATCGGCTGGGGTTGGGTACATTGATTCTGTTGCTGGTTACCTTGGGAATGACGCCCCTGCAGAAGCTCAGCGGTTGGGCGGGGTGGATCGGAGTGCGCCGGCAGCTTGGGTTGTGGTGTTTTGCTTATGTGGTGCTGCACTTGGCGGCCTATTGTGTGTTTGTCTTGGGGCTCGATTGGTCGCAACTGGGCGTTGAGCTGCGCAAGCGGCCGTACATTATTGTGGGGGCGCTGGGTTTCCTATCGTTGTTGCTGTTGGCGGTAACGTCGAATCGGTATAGCCTGCGTCGGCTGGGCAGTCGTTGGAAGAAGTTGCATCGCCTGGTTTACGTGATCCTGGGCCTTGGTTTGCTGCATATGCTGTGGATCGTGCGAGCGGATCTGAAGGAGTGGGCCATCTACGCCTCTATAGGTGCGCTGCTGCTCGTACTGCGCATACCGCCTGTGATGCGTCGAATCCCTCGGCTTATTGCTAAAAAAGCGCCTTCTGCAACAAAAGCGTAAT